>NZ_PSVK01000001.1:0-387989 GCF_002931115.1 Rathayibacter sp. AY1E6
GGCGGGAGCCGACGGAGCGGGAGCCGCGGCCTCGGGGGCGGCGGGCTTCTCGGCGGCCGGGGCGGGCTCGGGCTCGGCCGGGGCGGGAGCCTCGGCGTCGCTCTCGGCGTCCACCGACGGGGTCGCCTCGTCAGTGGCCTCGGTCTCGGCGGCCTGGACCTCGGGGGCCTCCTCGGCGGGAGCCTCGGGCTCGGACGCCGACGCGGCTCCGGAGCCGTCTCCGATGCGCACCAGCTCGGCGCCGACCTCGACGGTCTCGTCCTCCTGGACGAGGATCTCCTCGATCACTCCCGCGACGGGCGACGGGATCTCGGTGTCGACCTTGTCGGTCGAGACCTCGAGCAGGGGCTCGTCCACCTCGACGCGGTCCCCGACGTTCTTCAGCCAGCGGGTGACCGTTCCTTCCGTGACACTCTCTCCGAGTGCCGGGAGGCTGACGGATTCGCTCATGAGCCTGTCTCCTTAAGACGCTTGTGTTTCGATGTCCAGCTTACTGATGCGGAAGCGGCGGGTCGCCGCACCGCAGTGGTTCTACAGGGCGTGCAGCGGCTTCCCGGCCAGAGCGAGGTGCGCCTCGCCGAGCGCCTCGTTCTGAGTGGGGTGCGCGTGCACGAGGGGCGCGACGTCCTCGGGATGCGCCTCCCAGTTCACGATGAGCTGAGCCTCGCCGATCAGCTCGCCGACGCGGGCTCCGACCATGTGCACGCCGACGACCGGGCCGTCGACCAGGCGCACGACCTTCACGGAGCCGGTGGTCCCGATGATCGTGCTCCGGGCGTTGCCGCCGAGGCCGTAGTCGTACACGGCGACGCGCTCGGCGCCGTACTCGGCGATCGCGCGGGCCTCGCCGAGGCCGACGGAGGCCACTTCGGGGTCGCTGTAGGTCACCTTCGGGACGTTGACGTCCGAGACGACCTGCGGGCCCAGACCGGCGATCTCCTCCGCGACGAAGATCCCCTGCTGGAAGCTCCGGTGCGCGAGCTGGAGCCCCGGCACGATGTCGCCCACGGCGTACACGCCGGGGACGGAGGTCTGCAGGCGCTCGTCGGTCAGCACGTAGCCGCGGTCGAGGCGGACCCCGGCCTCCTCGAGGCCGATGCCCGCGGTCACCGGGCCGCGGCCGACGGCGACCAGCAGGATCTCGCCCTCCACCGTGGCGCCGCTCTCGAGCGACACGGAGACGCCGCCCTCGCTCTGCGAGACCGACGCGACGCGGGATCCCAGCTGGAAGGCGATGCCCCGCTTGCGGAAGGCGCGCTCCAGCTGCTTGCTGACGCTCTCGTCCTCGTTGGGAACGAGGTGGGGGAGGGCCTCGACGATCGTGACCTCGGCGCCGAACGAGCGCCAGACGCTCGCGAACTCGACGCCGATCACTCCGCCGCCGAGGACGACGACGCTCGCGGGCACGTGGTCGAGCTCGAGAGCCTGGTCGCTCGTCAGGATCCGGCCGCCGATCTCGATGCCGGGGAGGGTGCGGGAGGCGGACCCGGTGGCGACGACGATCGACGCGCCGTGGAGCACGTGCTCGCCGACGGTCACCGTGCCGGGCGCGGTGAGACGGCCCTCGCCCGTGACGACCGTGATGCCGCGCGAGGACACGAGGCTCTGGAGCCCCTTGTACTTGCCGGCGACGACGCCCTCGCGGTAGCGCGTGACGCCCGCCATGTCGATCCCGGTGAAGCTCGAGAGCACGCCGTACTTCTCTCCCTCGCGGGCGCCGTCCGCCAGCTCGGCGGCGTGCAGCAGGGCCTTGGTGGGCACGCATCCCCTGTGCAGGCAGGTGCCGCCGAGCTTGTCGCGCTCCACGAGCGCGACGCTCATCCCGAGCTGCGTCGCCCGGAGGGCCGCCGCGTACCCGCCGCTGCCACCTCCGAGCACGACCAGGTCGTAGCGCTCTTCCGACACCCAGTGACTCCCTCGCGACGTGCGGTCCCGCTTCCCGGCCGACCGGCTCCGGCGCTGAGCGCCGAGCGGATCGGGAGGGGGGACGAGGCGGGATCTCCCGCCCCGTCGACCCTACTACGCGCTCGCGAAGCCCTCGGCCAGGGCGATCAGCGCGCGCACCGAGACCCCCGTGGCGCCGGCTCCGGTGAAGCCGTAGCCGCCGCCTCCGTTGCTCGAGGGGCCGGCGATGTCGAGGTGCGCCCACGGGATCGTGGTCGCGTCCTCGCCCTCGCCGCGCTTCCCGACGAACTCGCGGAGGAAGTGGCCGGCGAGGAGCATGCCGCCGGCGGTGTTGCCCGGCTTGACGTTCGCGATGTCGGCGATGTCCGAGTTCAGCAGCGGTCGCAGCTCCGCGGGGAGGGGCATCTGCCAGAAGGGCTCTCCCGCCGCGCGGGCGGCGTCGAGGACGCGGGAGACCAGCTCGTCGTCGCCCAGAGCGCCGACGGTCCGGTTGCCGAGGGCGACCACGGAGGCGCCGGTCAGCGTCGCGACGTCGATGATCGCATCGGGCTGCTCCTCGCTGGCGGCGACGAGGCCGTCGGCGAGCACCAGTCGGCCCTCGGCGTCGGTGTTCAGCACCTCCACCGTGGTCCCGCCGCGCACGGTGAGCACGTCGTCCGGGCGGATCGCGGTCCCGGAAGGGAGGTTCTCGGCGATGCAGAGCCAGGCGGTCGCGCGGAGCGGGAGGCCGAGCTCCGCGATGGCGCGCACGACGGCGTACACGGTCGCCGCGCCCGCCATGTCGGTCTTCATCCCGATCATCGAGGCCGGCGGCTTGAGCGAGAGTCCGCCGCTGTCGAAGGTGATGCCCTTGCCGACCAGGGCGAGGTGGGTGCTCGCGCCCTCGGGCGCGTAGGCGACCTTCACGAGGCGGGGCGGGCGGGAGGAGCCGCTGCCGACTCCGAGGATGCCGCCGAACCCCTCCTCCGCGAGGGCCTCCTCGTCCCAGACGGTGACCTCGAGGGGCAGTCCCTCTGCGCCGGTCTGCACGGCCTCGGCCAGCGTCTGCGGGTAGAGGTGCGACGGGGGAGTGTTGACGAGGTCCTTCACCGTGCCGACCGCGCGGCCGAGCACGAGCGCCCGGTCCAGGACGGCGGGGTCGGCCGACTCGCCGCCGCCCAGCAGGACGACGTGCTCGACGGGCGCCTTCGCCGCGGCGGCGGTGCTGCCGCGGAAGGCGGTGAAGGAGTAGGAGCCGAGCGCGGCGCCCTCGGCGACCGCGGCGAGCGTGCCGTCGGAGCCGGCGGGGAGGGAGAGGGCCACGGAGGCGGACCCCGCGAGCAGGCGGACGGCGGCGCCCGCGGCGTTCCGCAGCGCGGTGTCGTCGGGCTCCGCCGAGCCGAGTCCGACGAGCACGATCACTCCGGCACGGACCGAGGACGGCACGCGCACGAGCGTCTCGGCCGCGCCGGTCGCGCCGAGCGCGCTCAGCGCGGGGGCCAGCTCCTCGAAGCCCTCCGCGCCGACGAGCCGGGGACCGTCGGGTCCCGGGGCGACGCCGAGGACGAGGGCGTCGGTGTCGATGTCGGAGGCGGGAACGGTCGAGTACTCGAGAGAGGAGAGGGGCATGGCGGCAATGCTAGGCGCTGTTCGCTGAGGGCTCAGCGGACCCGGCCGGGGCGCCGGGACCCCCGTTTAGACTGGACGCATGCTGGATCCGGAAGACCTGTTCGAGATCGAGGGCGACCTCTCCGAGATCCCGCGCGGGCTGCACCTCGTCGCGGGCCTGACCGGCTCGGCCGACGCCGGGGGAGCGGTGGGGCAGCTGGGGGAGTACCTCTTCGAGACCCTCGAGCACCGCGGGGTCGCGGTCTTCGACCAGGATCAGCTGCTCGACTACCGGGCCCGCCGCCCCATCATCACGTTCGACCAGGACCACCTGACGGACTACCGTCCTGCGATGCTCCGGCTCTCGCTCGCGCACGACGAGCTGCACCAGCCGTTCCTCCTGCTCACCGGCTTCGAGCCCGACTTCCAGTGGGAGCGGTTCACCCGCGCGGTGGTCTCCCTCCTCGAGCGGCTCGACGTCGCCTCGACCACGTGGGTCCAGGCGATCCCGATGCCCGTGCCGCACACCCGGCCCGTCGGCGTCACCGTGAGCGGCAACCGCGAGGACCTGATCGAGGCGATGTCGGTCTGGAAGCCGCACACGCAGGTGCCCTCGAACGTCCTCCACCTGCTCGAGCTGCGCCTCTACGAGCGCGGTCTGACCGTGGTCGGCTTCGCGCTGCTCATCCCCCACTACCTGTCGGACACCGAGTACCCGCAGGCGGCGGTCGCGGCGCTCGAGAGCATCTCGGCGTCGACCGGCCTCATCTTCCCGACGGACCGCCTGCGCGAGAGCGGGCGGGAGTTCCTCGGCAAGGTCGACGAGCAGGTCGGCGGCAACGACGAGCTGCAGAAGCTGGTCTCGGCCCTCGAGGCGCGGCACGACACCTACATGGAGGGGACGAGCCTCCGCTCGCCGCTCACCGACGAGGACGGCTTCGTGCCCAGCGCCGACGCGATCGCCGCCGAGCTCGAGAAGTTCCTCGCGATCCGCCGCCCGGGCGAGGAGCCCACCGCCTCCTGAGCGGCCGTAGGATCGGACGAGTGCGTGATCGTCGAGCCTGGTTCGTCTTCGGTGCCGGAGCGTTCGCCTACCTCGTCGCGGTCCTGGACCGCACGACGCTGGGCGTCGCAGGAGTGGACGCCGCGGAGCGGTTCGGGGTGGCCGCCGCCGTCCTCTCGTCGCTCGCCGTTGTCCAGCTGATCGTCTACGCCGGGATGCAGATCCCGGTCGGGATCCTCATCGACCGGTTCGGCCCGCGGACCCTGATCCTCTCGGGCACGGCCCTGATGATGGCGGGCCAGGTCGTGGTCGCGATCGCGCCGGGCATCGGCGTCGCGATCGTCGGGCGGATCCTGCTGGGAGCCGGGGACGCCGCGATCTTCACCTCCGTGATCCGCCTCACGGTGACCTGGTTCAGCGGACCGATCGTGCCGCAGCTCTCGCAGTGGATCGGCAACATCGGCCAGGTGGGCCAGATCCTCTCCGCACTCCCGTTCGCGGCGATCCTCCACACGTTCGGCTGGGAGCCCGCGTTCCTCAGCGCCGCCGGCCTCGGGGCCGTGTCCTTCCTCGGCGTGCTCCTCCTGGTCGCCGACGTCCCGCCGCGCACCGAGCCGATCACGGTGGTGCCCCCGACGCTCCGGGCGACGATCGCGCAGCTCGGAGTGAGCCTGCGCCGGCCGGGGACGCAGCTCGGCTTCTGGTCGCACTTCGTCACGCAGTCCTCCGGCACGGTGTTCACGCTGCTCTGGGGCTACCCCTTCCTCGTCTACGCGATCGGCCTGCCGCCGACCGTCGCCGCGCCGACCCTCACGATCGTCGTGATCGCGGGGATCGTCGTCGGGCCGGTGCTCGGCGTCCTGACCGCTCGCCACCCCATGCGCCGCAGCAACCTCGTGCTCGGGATCGTCTCGGCGATGGCGGTCGCCTGGACCGTCGTGCTGCTCTGGCCCGGCGTCCCGCCGTACTGGCTCGTGGTGCTGCTCCTGATCGTCGTCGGAGCGGGCGGCCCCGGCTCCATGATCGGGTTCGACTTCGCCCGCACGTTCAACCCCTCGCGGAGCCTCGGCGCGGCGAACGGAGTCGTCAACGTGGGCGGGTTCCTGGCCAGCTTCACGATGATGTTCGCGATCGGCCTGATCCTCGACGCACTGGCCGGTCCCGGTGCCTCCTCCGAGCAGACCTACTCGCTCGAGCACTTCCGCCTGGCGTGGTGCGTGCAGTACGTGGTGGTCGGCGCCGGAGTCGTCGGACTCGTCGTCGCGCGCCGCCGGACCCGCCGCCGCCTGGCCGAGGACGAGGGAATAACCGTGGCCCCTCTCTGGGTTGCCCTGAGTGACCGGATGCGCCGCGGCCGCGCGGGGCGCTGACGGTCGTCCGTCGATCCGCCCTTCTGCAGACGCGATGTCCCAGCGGAACGGCCCGGATCCCGCCGGATCTAGCCCCACTCGCACCGCACCGCACGGCTGCACTACTCAGACGTGCAATAATTGTCAATAGGACCCGTTCGGGTCGAGGAGCACCAGGCCCACGTCGGGCGTGCGACGTCCTCGACTTGACATGGGTCCTCGTAATGCCCACCGACGGACGACGCCTTCCCGCGCCGCCCGCCCCCGGGACGCAACGGATGGAGAGGTGCCGCCATGGCCACCAGAGCTACCAAGACCGCAACGCTCGACGCCGTCGACGACGACGTGACGACGACCACCAAGAAGCCCGCGACGCGCAAGCCCGCGGCGAAGACCACGGCGGCCAAGACCACCGCGGCCAAGACGACCCGCTCGCGCGCCACGACCAAGGCCGCCGCTCCCGCCGACACCGAGGAGGAGCCGACCGACGCCGTCGAGCCCGACGAGGCGGCGGAGGAGGAGACCGAGGTCGTCGCCGAGGACACCGAGACCGACGCGAAGGACGACGCGGAGACGCCGGAGGCCCCGGCCGCCGCTGCCGTCGCCGCTCCGGCCGAGCCGCTCCCGAGCGGTGCGCTCGTCCTGTCGTTCGGCGGAGAGGACGACGAGGTCCCGGTCTACTCGACCGCGATCACCGGCGCCACCGCCGACCCGGTCAAGGACTACCTGAAGCAGATCGGCAAGGTCGCGCTCCTGAACGCGGCCGAGGAGGTCGAGCTCGCGATGCGCATCGAGGCCGGCCTGTTCGCCGAGGACAAGCTCGCCAACTCGACCGACCTCAGCCCGGAGCTCGTCCGCGAGCTGCGCTGGGTCGCGAAGGACGGCCAGCGCGCGAAGAGCCACCTGCTCGGAGCGAACCTCCGGCTCGTCGTCAGCCTCGCGAAGCGCTACACCGGTCGCGGGATGCAGTTCCTCGACCTCATCCAGGAGGGCAACCTGGGCCTCATCCGTGCGGTCGAGAAGTTCGACTACACCAAGGGCTTCAAGTTCTCGACCTACGCCACGTGGTGGATCCGCCAGGCGATCACCCGCGCGATGGCCGACCAGGCCCGCACCATCCGCATCCCGGTGCACATGGTCGAGGTCATCAACAAGCTGGCCCGCGTGCAGCGCCAGATGCTCCAGGACCTGGGCCGCGAGCCCACGCCCGAGGAGCTCTCGCGCGAGCTCGACATGACCCCCGAGAAGGTCATCGAGGTGCAGAAGTACGGGCGCGAGCCGATCTCGCTGCACACGCCCCTGGGCGAGGACGGCGACAGCGAGTTCGGCGACCTCATCGAGGACACCGAGGCGGTCGTCCCGGCCGACGCCGTGGGCTTCACCATGCTGCAGAAGCAGCTGGAGTCGCTGCTCGACTCGCTCTCGGAGCGCGAGGCCGGCGTGATCCGCATGCGCTTCGGCCTCGGCGACGGCATGCCGAAGACGCTCGACCAGATCGGCGACACCTTCGGCGTGACGCGCGAGCGCATCCGTCAGATCGAGTCCAAGACGATGGCCAAGCTCCGCCACCCGTCCCGCTCGCAGTCGCTCCGCGACTACCTCGAGTAGGCCGGTGATCCGCTACGCTCCGGCGGTCCTCCTCGGGAGGGCCGCCCGGTTCGCCGCGCGGGTCCGGAAGCCCGGCGGGGGATCCGCCGTGCCCGGACTCGTGGTGAACCGCGTCGCGCCCGGATTCCTGCCCGCGGTGCTCGACGGGTTCCGGGACGGCCTCGTGGTCGTCACGGGATCGGCGGGCAAGTCGACCACGACCAAGATGCTGGTCGCGGTGCTCCGCGCGCACGGGCTCCGGGTCTTCACCAACCCGTCGACGGCCAACATCGCCCAGGGGCTGACCTCCGCGCTCCTGGAGCGGGCGGACCTCCGCGGACGGATCGACGCCGACATCGCCGTCCTCGAGATGGACGAGGGTCACGGCGCGCGCCTCGCGCCCCGGATGCGCCCCCGCGTCGTCCTGCTGACGAACGTGGTGGTCGACCAGATCGACCGCTTCTTCGATCCGGCCATGGTCGCCCGGATGCTCGGCACCATCGCTTCCCGCGCGACCGGTCCCGTCGTGCTGAACGCCGACGACCGCCACGTCGCCGATGTCGCGACCTCCCTCCCCGACGAGCGGATCCGCTGGTACGGCGTCTCCTCCTCCGTCCGCGACTCCGCGTCCGGCGGTCTCGGCTACGCCGCAGAGGCGGAGGCCGGGACCGACCGTGCGACCACCGTCGTCGAGAGCACGACGGGAGCGGCCGCGCGCATCATCAGCGACGGCGACCCGCTCGAGGTCCAGCTCCCCGCACGGGGCGTCCACTACGCGGTGGACGCCGCGGCGGCCGTCTCCACGGCCCGCGCCGTGCTCGCCGAGCGCTTCGACCCGGCCCTCGCCGCCTCCGCGCTCTCGAGCATCGACCCCGTCTTCGGGCGGGGCGAGATCGTCACCGTGCGCGGCCACGAAGTCGAGTTCGTCCTGGTTCAGAACCCGGCGAGCTACCGCCTGAACATCGCGGAGATCCCCGAGGGGACCGAGCAGATCATGCTCGCGATCGGCTCCGACGTCCGAGACCCCTCCTACTTCTGGCCCGTGGACACCTCCGTGCTCGGGCACGTCCGTGTCGTCTCGGGGTCGAAGGCGCACGAGGCGGCGCTGCACCTGCGCTACGACGGCGTGCGCGTCGACTCCGTCGACGAGGACCTGGGTCGCGCGCTCGACGCGTTCCTCGCTCTGCCGACCCCCGCCTCCGGCCGGAAGACCATCGTCTTCTCGGCCGATTCGATGCGCCGCACCCGTGCGCACCTGCAGCTCGTCACCAACCGCGAGGAGACCGCGTGACCACCCTCCGCATCGCCGTGCTCGCTCCCGACGTCCTGGACAGCAACGGCGACGCGGCGAACGCCCGGGTCCTCGCGGCTCGGGCGCGCTGGTCGGGCGTCGAGGCGGAGGTCGTGCCGCTCATGACCGCCTCCGACGCCGAGGTCCGTCCGGACGTCCTGGTCGCCGGGACGGGAGCGGACGAGGACCTCCCGGGCGTCCTGGCACTCCTCCACGAGATCGCGCCGACGCTGCGGGCCTGGGTCGACCAGGGCACTCAGGTGGTCGCGGTCGGAGCCGGCTGGGAGATGCTGGCCGGTTCGATCAGCACGGCCGCGGGCGGCGCCCGGGGTATCGGGCTGTTTCCCGGAGACTCGGTCACGGGCGAGCGCGCGACCGACGACCTCCTCGTCGAGACGCCGGGCGGCGTCCTCGTCGGATTCGAGAACCACGAGCGCCGGATGACCGGGATCGCGCCCGAGGACGCGCTCGGCCGAGTGCTGCACGGCACCGGCGACGGCGCCGGCCACGAGGGCTACGCGGAGGGAGGCCTTCTGGGCACGCACCTGCACGGCCCCGTCCTCGCGAAGAACCCCTCGCTCGCGGACGCGATCCTGCGGCGCGCCCACGGCGACGCCTACTCCCCGTCGGACGAGCGTCTCCGCCTGGTCGATGAAACGGCACGAGCCGCTCGCGATGTGATCGCGAAGCGGCTCGGTGTCGGTCGGTAGGGCGCTGACGCACCGTCCGGGCTGATCGGGGACGCGCTAGGGGCGCTGCTCCTCGAAGAGTCGGGCGGACTCGTCGTGCCAGCTCTGGGCGATGCTGGAGAGCTTCTCCTGGTACTTCTTCCCGTGGTGTGCGCAGAACAGCAGTTCTCCGTTGTTCACGACCACTCGGATGTACGCCTGCGCACCGCAGCTGTCGCAGCGGTCGGCGGCGGAGAGCTGGTGGGCACCGGCGAGCTCGTCCACGCCGTTCTGGGTTGCTGTGGTCGACATGACTTGGCCTCCTGCACTCGTTCTTCGATCTCTGCTTAGTGGAACCCATCCAAGCACGCGATTGTTTCCGCACGGAGTCGATCGGTCGGCATTTCGCTCTGCGCGTAGGGGCCCCGCGCCGAGCGGCCATCGTGCTGTCGCCGGGTGCCGCGCCACCGCGGCCGGAGCGGTTCCCGAAAGTAGACTGGGCGGATGGCCTCCACCGACTACAACGCCCGCCACCTCTCCGTCCTCGAGGGTCTCGAGGCGGTCCGGAAGCGGCCCGGCATGTACATCGGATCGACCGACTCGCGCGGCCTCATGCACTGCCTCTGGGAGGTCATCGACAACTCCGTCGACGAGGCGCTGGCCGGGCACGGGACCGAGATCAGCGTGCTCCTGCACGCCGACGGCAGCGTCGAGGTGCGCGACCGCGCGCGCGGGATCCCGGTCGACATCGAGCCGAAGACGGGGCTCTCCGGAGTCGAGGTCGTGTTCACGAAGCTGCACGCGGGCGGCAAGTTCGGCTCGGGGTCCTACGCGGCGTCCGGCGGTCTGCACGGCGTCGGCGCCTCCGTGGTCAACGCGCTCTCGGAGCGCCTGGACGTCGAGGTCGACCGCAACGGCCGCACCTACCGGATGTCGTTCCACCGGGGGGAGCCCGGGCGCTTCGCCGACGCGGGCGAGCCCACCCCCGACGCTCCGTTCACGCCGTTCGAGAACGGGTCGGAGCTGACGGTCGTCGGGAAGGTCGCCAAGGGCGTCACCGGAACGCGCGTGCGCTACTGGGCCGACCGCCAGATCTTCACGAAGGGCGCCTCGTTCCAGACGGACGACCTGGTGACGCGCGCCCGGCAGACCGCGTTCCTCGTCCCCGGCCTGACGATCGACATCGTCGACGACAGGGCGGACGAGCGCCGCGCCGAGATGTTCCGCTACGACGGCGGCATCTCGGAGTTCGTCGAGTTCCTCGCCCCCGACGCTCCCGTGACCGAGGTGCTGCGCCTCACCGGCTCCGGCACCTTCACCGAGACCGTGCCGGTGCTGACCCCCGGCGGCGCCATGGTGCCCACCGAGGTGGAGCGCACCTGCGAGGTCGACATCGCCCTGCGCTGGGGCACCGGCTACGAGACGGTGATGCGCAGCTTCGTGAACATCATCTCGACGCCCAAGGGCGGGACGCACCAGACCGGCTTCGAGCAGGGCCTGCTGAAGCTGCTCCGCTCCCAGGTGGAGGCGAACGCCCGCCGCCTCAAGGTCGGCTCGGACAAGCTCGAGAAGGACGACGTCCTCGCCGGGCTCAGCGCCGTGCTGACCGTGCGGCTCCCTGAGCCGCAGTTCGAAGGCCAGACGAAGGAGGTGCTGGGCACGCCCGCCGTCCGCGCGATCGTCGCCTCCACCATCGCCTCGACGCTGGGCGCGGTGTTCTCCTCGACGCGCCGCGAGGACAAGGCGCAGACCTCCCAGCTCCTCGAGAAGGTCGTCGCCGAGATGAAGTCGCGGATCTCGGCCCGCGCGCACAAGGAGACGCAGCGCCGCAAGAACGCGCTGGAGTCCTCCTCCCTTCCGGCGAAGCTGGTCGACTGCCGCAGCAGCGACGTCGAGAACAGCGAGCTCTTCATCGTCGAGGGCGACTCCGCCCTCGGCACCGCCAAGCTCGCCCGCAACAGCGAGTACCAGGCCCTGCTGCCGATCCGGGGGAAGATCCTCAACACGCAGAAGGCGAGCATCGCCGACATGCTCTCGAACGCCGAGTGCGCCTCGATGATCCAGGTGATCGGAGCCGGCTCCGGCCGCTCCTTCGACCTCTCGGCCGCCCGCTACGGGAAGATCATCCTGATGAGCGACGCCGACGTCGACGGCGCCCACATCCGCACCCTGCTGCTCACGCTCTTCTTCCGCTACATGCGGCCGCTCGTCGAGGCGGGGCGCGTCTTCGCCGCCGTGCCTCCGCTGCATCGGCTCGTGGTGATGAACGCGGGGAAGAAGCCGAACGAGACGATCTACACCTACTCCGAGAAGGAGCTGCAGAGCGTGCTCGCGGCCCTCGGCAAGGCGGGCCGCCGTTACCAGGACCCGATCCAGCGCTACAAGGGGCTCGGCGAGATGGACGCGGACCAGCTGGCCACGACGACCATGGACCGCTCCCGTCGCACCCTCCGGCGGGTGCGGGTCGCCGACGCGGAGAACGCCGGCCGGGTGTTCGAGCTGCTGATGGGCAACGACGTGGCACCCCGCAAGGAGTTCATCGTCCGCGGGTCCGAGTCGCTGTCGCGGGACCGTATCGACGTCTGAGCCGCGGGGCTCAGAACACCTCGGGCGCCGCTCCGATCGTCGCGATCGGCGCCGCGAGCGCCACGCCGGAGCCGTCGCGCTTCATCCCGGAGTCGGGCAGCGCGGCGACCGAGCCGTCGGCCTCGAGCGCGTGCGCGGGACCGGGGCCGACCCACGCCACTCCGAGGGCGGTCTCACCCTTGAGGAAGCGCTGCGCACGGACTCCGCCGGTGGCCCTGCCCTTGGCGGGGAACTCCGAGAACGGCGAGACCTTCGCACTGCCGGTGTCGGTCCCCGAGAGGGCCCAGCTGTCGACGGCGACCGTCGCGACGACGGCCTCGTCCCGGTCCTCGGCGGCGACGACGGCGAAGTGCACGACGTCGTCGGTCTCGGCCAGCTTGACCCCGGCCATCCCCGCGGCGGTCCGGCCCTGAGGGCGGACGGCGGACGCGGGGAAGCGCAGCAGCTGGGCCTCGCCGGTGACGAAGACCAGCTCGTCCTCCTCCGCCGACGCGGCCGCGCCCACGACGGCGTCCTTCGGCTTCAGGGCGATGAGCTCGATGTCCGGGCGGTTGGGCAGCTCGCCCGGCGCGACGCGCTTGACGACGCCCTGCTGGGTGCCGAGCGCGATCGGCCGCTCGTCGTCGAGGGCGACGAGCGCGAGCACCCGCTCGTCCTTCGCCAGGTGCGGGAGGTAGTCGCTCATGCGCACGCCCGCGCCCAGCTGCACCGAGGAGGAGGGGACGGCGGGCACGTCGACCGGCGAGAAGCGGAGGAGCCGACCGGCGCTGGTGACCGCGCCGATCTCCGTCCGGCTGGTCGTGTCGAGCACGCTGAGGACGGCGTCGTGCTTCGAGCGGCGCGTGGCGCGCTCGGGGTGGGGAGCGGCCTCGGGGTCGCGGTCGACCCGCACCATGCGGCCGGTGGTGCTCAGCAGCACCCGGCAGGGCACGTCCGCGATCTCGAGCACCGCGGCGGCCTTCCGCCCGGTGGTGGCGACGGAGGGACGCGCCTCGGTGAGCAGGGTGCGCCGCGGGGTCCCGAGGCGCTGGGCGACCTCGTCGAGCTCGTCCGAGACCAGCTCGTCGATCCGTGAGCGGCTGGCGAGGAGGGCCTCGAGCTCGGCGATCTCGGCGAGGAGGGTGTCGCGCTCGGTCTCGAGCTCGATGCGCGAGAACTTCGTGAGGCGGCGGAGCTGGAGCTCGAGGATATAGTCGGCCTGCAGGGTGCTGAGGTCGAAGACCTCGATCAGCCGGGCCCGCGCCGCCGCGGTGTCGTCGCTCCCGCGGATCAGCTGGATGACCTCGTCGATGTCGAGGATCGCGATGAGCAGGCCCTCGACCAGGTGCAGCCGCTCCTGGCGCTTGCGCAGTCGGTAGCGGGTCCGCCGGGTGACGACCTGCACCCGGTGGCCGATGTAGACCTGCAGCAGCTCCTTCAGGCCGAGGGTGCGCGGGCCGCCGTCGACCAGCGCGACGTTGTTGATCGAGAACGCGTCCTCGAGGGGCGTGTAGCGGTAGAGCTGCTCGAGGACGGCCTCCGGGCTGAAGCCGGTCTTGATCCCGATGACGAGCCGGAGGCCGTTGTCCCGGTCCGTCAGGTCGGTGACGTCCGAGATGCCGCTGAGCTTCTTGTTCTGGACGCTGTCCTTGATCTTGTCGATGACCTTCTCGGCGCCGACGAGGTAGGGCAGCTCGGTGACGACCAGGCCGGACTTGCGCGCGGTGATGCTCTCGACCGAGACGCGCGCGCGGGTCTTGAAGCCGCCCCGGCCGGTCGCGTAGGCGTCGCGCACGCCGGCGAGGCCGACGATCGTGCCACCGCTCGGGAAGTCCGGTCCCGGGACGAACGACATCAAGTCGTCCAGGGACGCGTCGGGATGGGCGATCAGGTGCCGGGCCGCCCCGATCACCTCCACGAGATTGTGGGGCGCCATGTTCGTCGCCATGCCGACGGCGATGCCGCTGGCCCCGTTGACCAGCAGGTTCGGGAACGCGGAGGGGAGGACCTCGGGCTGGTCGTGCGAGTTGTCGTAGTTCGGGACGAAGTCGACGACGTCCTCGCCGAGGTGCTCGGTCATGGCCGTGGCGGCCGGGGCGAGGCGGGCCTCGGTGTAGCGGGCCGCGGCCGGGCCGTCGTCGAGGGAGCCGAAGTTGCCGTGCCCGTCGACGAGGGCGACCCTCATCGTGAACGGCTGGGCGAGGCGGACGAGGGAGTCGTAGATCGAGGCGTCGCCGTGCGGGTGCAGCTTGCCCATCACCTCGCCGACCACGCGGGCCGACTTCACGTGGCCGTGATCGGGCCGCAGCCCCATCTCGCTCATCATGTAGAGGATCCGGCGCTGCACCGGCTTGAGGCCGTCGCGGGCGTCGGGCAGGGCCCGCGAGTAGATGACCGAGTACGCGTACTCGAGGAAGGACCCCTCCATCTCGGCCGAGACGTCGACGTCCTCGATGCGCTCGGTGAGCGAGGATCCGGAGGAGGGGGCTGCAGCGTTCATGACTCGATTCGGTGGCGGGCGCGGGGCGGCGGCGGGGGACTGCACCGCCCTGCGGCGCTCGACGGGACGGGCGGAGCGGAGACGGCGCCTCGCGGACGGGACCGGCCCTCCCGTTCACGCGGACGCTCCGCCGCACCGGCCCGGCGGGGACGGCGGCGCTGTGCGAAACTGGGCGCGATGACCCACATGCTACCGCCAGCCCCCGACGGGCGGCGGAGCCTCGCCGACGTCCTGCCGGGCGCCCTCGACGCGCTCCTGGGCCGCCCCGGCCTCTTCGGCTCGCCCCGCGTCGAGCGGATCGTGGTCGTCCTCGTCGACGGCCTGGGTGCCGCGAACCTCCGCCAGCGCGGGGGCCACTCGCGCACGCTCGCTCCGGCCCTCAACCGCGGCACCACGCTCGTCTCGGGCTTCCCGACGACCACCGCGGCGGCCCTGGCGAGCCTGACGACGGGCCTGCGCCCGGGCGGGCACGGGATGGTCGGCTACCGCGTGCTCGACCGCGCCTCCGACCGCCTGGTCAACCAGCTCTCCGGCTGGGACGAGGGCATGGTGCCCGAGACGTGGCAGCCCCACCCCACGGTCTTCGAGCAGGCCTCGGCCGCCGGTGTCCGGGCCGGAGTGATCGGCCCCGCGCGGTACGCCCGCTCCGGTCTCACGCGGGCGATCCTGCGCGGCGCCGAGTACCACTCCGCCGGCGGCGTCGCCGAGCGCTTCACGGCGGCGCGCGCCCTGCTCGACGAGGGCGGCCGGCAGCTCGTGTACCTCTACGTCCCCGAGCTCGACCAGGCGGCGCACGCGCGCGGCTGGGAGTCGCCGGAGTGGACGGCGGCGCTCGAGCTCCTGGACGGGGAGGTCGGCGGAGCGGTCCGCGGGCTCTCCGCCCGCGAGAGCGTGCTGGTCACCGCCGACCACGGCATCGTGGACGTTCCGGCGTCCTCGCACGTGCTCGTCGAGCGGGGACCGCTGCTCGAGGGCGTCCGGCACCTCGGCGGAGAGCCCCGCTGCCTGCAGCTGCACCTCGAGCCGGGTGTGGACCCCGACGAGGTGGCGCGGCGCTGGATCGAGGCGGAGGGCGCACGCGCCTGGATCGCGACGCGCGACGAGGTCGCCGTGAGCGGCTGGTTCGGCGAGGTCTCTCCGGCGGCGGCCGAGCGGATGGGCGACGTGTTCGTCGCGGCGCGGAGGACCATCGCCTACTACGCGGCGGACGACTCCTCCGGCCGCTCCATGATCGGGCAGCACGGGTCGCTCACGCCGGAGGAGATGCAGGTGCCGCTCCTCCGCTTCGGCGCGCTGGCCTGAGCCGGGCCGAGGGGACGGGGGCACCGTCCACCCCGGCGGAGCCGCGCCGGCGGAGGTCAGTCGTCGCTGCGCGCTCCGAAGACGATCTCGTCCCAGCTCGGCATCGACGCCCGCCCCCGGCGGAGGCTCCCGCGCACGCCCGACGGCTGCTCGGGGACCGGGGGAGCGGTGCGCGGCGGCTCCGGTGCCTTCTCGACCGGAGGAGCGGCCTCGGCCTCGGGCTCCGGCTCCTCGCGGACGCGGAGGCTCGAGGCGTGATCGCGCTCGCCCCGGCGGCGCCGCAGGGCGTCGAGCAGGTCGGCGGTGTCGTTGAGGTTGCGCTCGCGCTGCTCCGTCGTGCTGGTGACGGGGCGGGGGAGCGTCGAGATCGGGCGCGGGGTCTCGGAGAGGGCCGGCTGCGGCTCCGTGTCGGAGGGGCGGACGGCGGCCGGTCGGGCGTGCGGCATCGCGGCGGGGCGGCCTGCCGTGGGGTGGTCGGCCCGGGCGGAGCGGGTCGGCGCCTCCGCGGATTCGGGGTCGAAGCGCGTGGCGAGCTCGTCGACGGCGGCGGGGATGACGGCGCGCAGGCGCGGGATGAGGGTCGGCCGGATCTCGCCCTGCTGCGAGAGCGTGATCGCCTCGGAGGTCAGCGGCGACAGCAGCGCCTTCCGCGGGTCGAAGCGCCAGCGGGCGTCGTGGTCGATCTCGTCCGAGCGGAAGAGGAGCTTGACGACCCAGCCCTCCTCCTCCTTCCAGCTCGACCACTGCTCGCCCTCGGCGCCGAGCGACGCGAGGCGGTCGCGGATGACATCACCGAAGGGCGTGCCCTCCTCGAGAGGATCGGGGTCGGTGGTCGTGTAGACGCGCACGGCGAGAGCGGACGCGACGATGTGCTCGCGCTCGGCTGTGACGGGTCCCTCGAAGCGCTGGACGTAGCCCAGGTCGGCGCCCGTGAGCTCGGCGACCTCCTCGGCGGAGAGCCCGGAGCGGATGTGGGCCTGGATCTCACGGGGGGAGACGCGCTTCTCGCGCGGCGGGAGGGTGTGGACCCGCGGCCGCAGCTGGCTCTGCAGCGTCTCGTCGATGCGGACCGAGAAGCGCTCGCCGCCCTCGGACACGAGGACGAGCGATCCGCCCTCGACGCCGATCACCTTCAGTTCCATCATCGTGGGGACCCTCCTTCTGGACGCGGACCGGGCAAGGATGCCACGCGCCCGGGCGATCGGCCGGGAATACCCCGGGCGGGTCGAAAGTTGGTGCGGAAGGAGGCAGGGCGAGCGGGTGTCAAGAGCCGTTCGAGGTGGTTTGCGAATCGATGCGTCGTGATGCACACTGACCCCGCCGATTTGTTGAACAGCAGAAATAAGAAGTGGATGGGAATGGCTACGGACTACGACGCCCCCCGCAAGACCGATGACGACTCCGAGTCGATCGAGGCCCTGAAGGAGCGAGTCCCCGACAAGATGTCCGGAGTCGTCGACGTCGATGACGCCGACAACCCGGGCGGATTCGAACTGCCCGGTGCCGATCTGTCCGACCTCGATCTGGACGTCGTGGTCCTTCCGCCCCAGGCGGACGAGTTCACGTGCGTGAGCTGCTTCCTCGTGAAGCACCGCTCGCAGATCGACCACGAGGAGAAGCTCGGACCGATCTGCCTGGAGTGCGCTGCTTAAGCGCCTCCCGGCTCCGATGGACGACCGCTCCGTCGCCGTGATCCCCGGATCGCGGCGACGATGTCGTCCGGGCGGCGGGTGGAGACCAGCCAGTACGGCGTCGGGTCGGCCGGATCCTCGATCGGGACCCGCACCACCTCCTTCACCCAGCCGCGGATGACCAGGTACGCCCGCGCGTCCAGGCGCGTACCGCGCTCGGCGAACGCCTGGTCCCCCGAGTAGGAGGACGGCTCGCCCACGAGGTCCAGCGGGATGTGCGCGCGGCCGGCGCGCAGCTCCCCCTCCGCCACCTCGATCACGGGGGTGAGCGCCAGCAGCGACAGCACGCAGCCCGCGTACAGAACGACCGCGACGATCACCCCCACCGCGAGGTCGATGGGCGCGAACACCAGGATGCTGGCGGGGATCACGAGGGCGGTGGCGACGAAGAGCCAGGGCGCGGGCCACAGCCTCTCTCGGTAGGACGGCATGACCCTATTGGATCAGACGTTTGGTCTACCCTCGTCACGTGCCTGCAACCGTCGACGTCCCGATCACCGCGGACCGGCTCCCCTCCTACGCCCGTCCGGGCGACGCGGGAGCCGATCTCCACTCGACGGAGGACGTGGTGCTCGCCCCCGGTGAGCGCGCCTCCGTCGGCACCGGGGTGGCCGTCGCCCTCCCGGAGGGCCACGCCGGCTTCGTCGTCCCCCGCAGCGGGCTGGCCTTCAGGCACGGCATCACCGTCGTCAACGCCCCCGGAACGATCGACGCGGGCTACCGCGGCGAGATCCGGGTGGCGCTGCTGAACACCGACAGCCGCGAGACGTACCGCGTCTCGGCGGGGGACCGGATCGCGCAGCTCGTGATCGTCCCCGTCGTCCAGGCGAGGTTCACGGCCGTCGACGAGCTTCCCGAGTCGGTCCGCGGCACGGGCGGCTTCGGATCCACCGGGTACGCCGCCGGCGCCCAGGAGACCAGAATCCACGAGGAGAGCGCATGAGCGACATCCAGTCCACGACCGGCGAGGCCGCCGAGCCCGTCCAGCAGGACTTCGAGAAGTCGGCGCCGGAGGACCGCGCGGAGGCCGGGCCCCTGGACGAGCGCGAGGCCAACCCGGTCCGCCCCTACATCGACCTCGGCGGGGTGAAGGTGCTTCCCCGCGAGGGCATGCACATCCGCCTCGAGGTCGAGGAGGGGACCAAGCGCGTCATCGCCGTCGGCCTCGACTACGCAGGGTCGACGCTGCAGGTGCAGCCCTTCTCCGCGCCGCGCTCCTCGGGCCTCTGGCACGAGATCCGCGGCCAGATCGCCGAGCAGATCGGCCGTCAGGGCGGATCGACGACGGAGCGCGACGGCGTCTTCGGTCCGGAGCTCGTCGCCGAGCTCCCGATCGCCGGCGGCCAGACCCGCGTCGCCCGGTTCGTCGGCGTCGACGGTCCGCGCTGGTTCCTCCGCGGCGTGATCGCCGGAGCCGGAGCCGTCGACGAGCAGGCGGCCGCCTCGGTCGAGGAGCTCTTCCGCAGCATCGTCGTGGTCCGCGGCAGCGGCCCGATGCCTCCGCGCGACCTGATCCCGCTGAAGGTGCCGACCGGCAGCCAGACCCAGCAGAGCGCGAGCTGACCGGCATGGAGCCGGTGCGGCCCGAGGACCCGGCCCGATCGGAGGAGCCGGTCCGGCCCGAGGTCGGCGACGCGATCGCGCAGGCCGCCCGCCGCTCGGGACTCGGCGCGGTCGCCGACGGCGAGCCGTTCGACGGGAAGGCGCTGCTGCGCACCATGGGCGGCGTCCGGGGGATCCTCGAGGCCGTCGTGCCCGGCATCGCCTTCGTCCTGCTCTACACGGTCACCTCGGAGCTCGTGCTCTCGCTGGTCGCATCCGTCGGGCTCGCCGTGGCGTTCACGGTGGCGCGGGTGCTCGGCCGGACGCCGGTGATCCAGGCCGTCGGCGGACTGCTCGCCGTGGTGGTCTCGGCCGCACTGGCGCTGTTCACCGGGCGGGGCGTCGACAACTTCGCCCTGGGGCTGCTCACCAACCTCGTCTACGGGCTCGTCTTCCTCCTCTCCGTCCTCGTGCGCTGGCCCCTGATCGGCGTCGCCGCCGGCTTCCTGATGGGGGACGGCACCGCCTGGCGATCCGATCGGCGCAAGCGCCGCCTCTTCGGCGCCCTGACCCTCGCGTGGGCGGGGCTCTTCCTCCTGCGCCTGGCCGTGCAGTACCCGCTGTTCCTCGCCGAGGACACCACGGCGCTGGGCATCTGGAAGCTGGCGCTGGGCCTGCCCCTGTACGCGCCGCTGCTGGTGCTCACCGTGCTCGCCGTCCGGGCCGAGTACCGCGGAGCCGACGAGCGCGCCGATGCGGGCGATGCTCCGGATCGTGCGTAGAATTGTCTCGACGTCGAGATAAATAGCGCTCGCCTCCCCGCACCGTCGCGGCGAGGTCGACCGGGCGCCTCGGCGTCGAGGAGTTAGGTCCTCCTTGGTGGCAGGCCGCTGTGCGCGGTCGTCAAGATGAGGACGGAGAGCGGCTCCGCCCGTCGGCGGACGCTGCAGTCAGCGAAGGAGAGGGCGACGTGTCCGCGGTAGACAGCTTTGGATCGAAAGACACCCTGAAGGTCGGCTCGACCGACTACGAGGTGTTCCGCATCGACCGGGTCCCCGGTCACGAGAAGCTCCCGTTCAGCCTCAAGGTGCTGCTCGAGAACCTCCTCCGCACGGAGGACGGCGCGAACATCACCGCCGACCACATCCGCGCCCTCGGCGAGTGGGTCCCGGAGTCGGAGCCCGACACCGAGATCCAGTTCACGCCGGCCCGCGTGGTCATGCAGGACTTCACCGGCGTGCCCTGCATCGTCGACCTCGCCACGATGCGCGAGGCCGTCGCTGCCCTGGGCGGCGACGCGAACCGGATCAACCCGCTCGCGCCCGCCGAGATGGTCATCGACCACTCCGTCATCGCCGACCTCTTCGGCACCGAGGACGCGCTCGAGCGCAACGTCGAGCTCGAGTACGAGCGCAACGGCGAGCGGTACCAGTTCCTCCGCTGGGGCCAGACCGCCTTCGACGACTTCAAGGTCGTCCCGCCCGGAACCGGCATCGTGCACCAGGTCAACATCGAGTACCTGGCCCGCGTCACCATGACCCGCGAGGTGGGCGGCGTGCTGCGCGCCTACCCCGACACCTGCGTCGGCACCGACTCGCACACGACGATGGTCAACGGCCTCGGCGTGCTCGGCTGGGGCGTCGGCGGCATCGAGGCCGAGGCCGCGATGCTCGGCCAGCCCGTCTCGATGCTCATCCCGAAGGTCGTCGGCTTCAAGCTCACCGGCTCGATCCCGACCGGCGTGACCGCGACGGACGTCGTGCTCACCATCACGCAGATGCTGCGCAAGCACGGCGTGGTCGGCAAGTTCGTCGAGTTCTACGGGGCCGGCGTCGCCGCGGTGCCGCTCGCCAACCGCGCCACCATCGGCAACATGAGCCCCGAGTTCGGCTCCACCGCCGCGATGTTCCCCATCGACGACGTGACCCTCGACTACCTGCGCCTCACCGGCCGCAGCGACGAGCAGATCGCCCTCGTCGAGCAGTACTCCAAGCTGCAGATGCTCTGGCACGACCCCGCGGTCGAGCCGGTCTTCAGCGAGTACCTCGAGCTCGACCTCGGCACCGTCGTCCCCTCGATCGCCGGCCCGAAGCGCCCGCAGGACCGGATCGAGCTCTCGTCCGCCAAGACGCAGTTCGAGTCGGACCTCACCAACTACGCGGACGTCTCGCACGACATCGTCGACCTGACCATCGCGGAGTCGTTCCCCGCCTCCGACCCCGGAGAGCTGCAGCCGCAGGACGAGCACAGCAGCCACGAGCACACCCACCGCTCGCACGCGCCGGCGACCGCCTCCAAGCCGACCACGGTCGAGCTCGGCGAGGGCGGGACCTTCACGATCGATCACGGCGCCGTCGCGATCGCGGCGATCACCTCGTGCACCAACACGTCGAACCCGTCCGTCATGCTCGCGGCCGGCCTGCTGGCCCGCAACGCGGCGCAGAAGGGTCTGAAGGCCAAGCCGTGGGTCAAGACCACGCTGGCGCCCGGATCGAAGGTCGTCACCGACTACTACGAGAAGGCCGGCCTGACCGAGTCGCTCGAAGCGCTCGGCTTCTACACGGTCGGCTACGGCTGCACGACCTGCATCGGCAACTCCGGCCCGCTGCTCGAGGAGATCTCGGCCGCGGTGCAGGACAACGACCTCGCCGTGACCGCCGTGCTCTCGGGCAACCGCAACTTCGAGGGCCGCATCAACCCGGACGTGAAGATGAACTACCTGGCGAGCCCCCCGCTCGTCATCGCCTACGCGCTCGCCGGCTCGATGAACTTCGACTTCGAGGTCGACGCGCTCGGCACCGACTCCGACGGCAACGACGTGTTCCTCAAGGACATCTGGCCCGACGCGGCCGAGGTGCAGGCGACGATCGACTCGTCGATCGACAAGTCGATGTTCGACACGCAGTACGCGGGCGTGTTCGACGGTGACGAGCGCTGGCGCGCGCTGCAGACCCCCGAGGGCTCGATCTTCGAGTGGGACGAGTCGTCGACCTACGTGCGGAAGCCCCCGTACTTCGACGGCATGACGATGGAGACGACCCCGGTCACCGACATCGCCGGTGCCCGCGTGCTCGCCAAGCTCGGCGACTCCGTCACGACCGACCACATCAGCCCCGCCGGCTCGATCAAGGCCGACAGCCCCGCCGGCCGCTACCTCGACGAGCACGGCATCGACCGCAAGGACTACAACTCCTACGGCTCGCGCCGCGGCAACCACGAGGTGATGATCCGCGGCACGTTCGCGAACATCCGCCTGCGCAACCAGCTGCTCGACGGCGTGGAGGGCGGTTACACCCGCGACTTCACTCAGCCGGACGCCCCGCAGTCGTTCATCTACGACGCGTCGCAGAACTACCAGGCCGAGGGCACCCCGCTCGTCATCCTGGGCGGCAAGGAGTACGGCTCCGGCTCGTCGCGCGACTGGGCGGCCAAGGGCACGAGCCTGCTGGGCGTCAAGGCGGTCATCGTCGAGAGCTTCGAGCGGATCCACCGCTCGAACCTCATCGGCATGGGCGTCGTCCCGCTGCAGTTCCCCGCGGGCGAGAGCTGGGAGTCGCTGGGCCTGGACGGCACCGAGTCGATCAGCATCTCGGGCATCGAGGAGCTGAACGAGGGCGTCACCCCCAAGACGGTCCACGTCGTCGCCGAGCCGACCGAGCACTCGGCCGAGGGCAAGCGGACCGTCGAGTTCGACGCGGTCGTCCGCATCGACACCCCCGGTGAGGCGGACTACTACCGCAACGGCGGCATCCTGCAGTACGTGCTGCGCTCGCTCGTCTAGATCAGCCGCAGAGCGTGTGCGCCTTCCCTGCGGGGGAGGCGCACACGCGTTCCCGGGGGCCCCGTGCGTAGACTCGGGAGACGTCCCCACCTCGCTCACGACCCCGGAAGGCGGCGCGCATGGCTGTTCTCGAGACCATCGGCGGTCCTCGCGATCTCGATCGCCTGACCGCGGCCGAGCTCGAGACGCTGGCGCAGGAGATCCGCGACTTCCTCGTGCGCGAGGTCTCGAAGACCGGAGGCCACCTGGGGCCGAACCTCGGCGTCGTCGAGACGACCATCGCGATCCACCGGGTCTTCGACTCGCCGCACGACGCGATCGTGTTCGACACCGGCCACCAGTCCTACGTCCACAAGCTGCTCACCGGTCGCCAGGACTTCTCGAAGCTCCGGCAGCGCGGCGGCCTCGCCGGCTACCCGCAGCGGAGGGAGTCGCCGCACGACATCGTCGAGAGCTCGCACGCCTCCAGCTCGCTGTCCTGGGCGGACGGCATCTCCCGCGCCTTCACGATGACCGGTCAGACCGACCGCCACGTCGTCGCGGTCGTGGGTGACGGCGCCCTCACCGGCGGCATGACCTGGGAGGCGCTGAACAACATCAGCGACGACAACTCCCGCGGGCTGGTCATCGTGGTCAACGACAACGGGCGCTCCTACGCCCCGACCATCGGCGGCATGGCCCGCTTCCTCAACGGCGTCCGCACGCGGCCGACCTACCGCACGATGCACCGCGGCTCCCGGGCCGTCTCGGAGCGGCTGGGCGGCCCCGCCGCCGCCGTCTACCGCGGCGTGCGCGGCGGGCTCCACGGCTTCCTCAGCCGCTTCATCAACAACGAGGCGCTCTACTCCAACCTCGACATCAAGTACCTGGGGCCGATCGACGGACACGACCTGACGGCGATGGAGGAGGCCCTCCAGCAGGCGAAGGACTACGGCCAGCCGGTCATCGTCCACGCGATCACCCAGAAGGGCAAGGGCTTCGGTCCGGCCGTGCACGACCTCGCCGACCAGTTCCACGCCGTCGGGCAGATCGACCCCGAGACGGGCGAGCCGCTGAGCGCGGCCGGGGCCCGATCGTGGACCTCGGTGTTCGCCGAGGAGATCGTCACCCTGGCCGACGAGGACCCGACGATCGTCGGCATCACGGCCGCCATGCTCCGGCCCGTCGGTCTCGACCGCCTCGCGGAGAAGTACCCGGAGCGCGTCTTCGACGTCGGCATCGCGGAGCAGCACGCCGTGACCTCGGCCGCCGGTCTCGCCTTCGGCGGGCTGCATCCGGTCGTCGCGCTGTACGCCACCTTCGTGAACCGCGCCTTCGACCAGGTGCTGATGGACGTCGCACTGCACCGCGCGGGCGTCACCTTCGTACTGGACCGCGCCGGAGTCACCGGGCCCGACGGTCCGAGCCACCACGGCATGTGGGATCTGGCGATCCTGCAGGTCGTCCCGAACATCCGCCTCGCCGCTCCGCGAGACTCCGTGCGTCTGCGCGAGGAGCTGCGCGAGGCCGTGGGCGTCACCGACGCGCCGACCGTGGTGCGCTTCTCGAAGGGGAGCGTCGGCGACGAGATCGACGCCGTCGAGCGCCTCGGCGACGGGGTCGACGTGCTCGCCCGCGCCGAGCGCAAGGACGTGCTGCTGGTCACGGTCGGGCCGATGGCCGCGATGGGTCTCGAGGTCGCTCAGCGGCTCGCGGCCCAGGGCATCGGAGCCACCGTCGTCGACCCCCGCTGGGTCGTGCCCGTGCCCACCAGCATCATCGAGCTCGCCCGCGAGCACCGCATCGTCGTCTCGATCGAGGACGGGGTGCGCGTCGGCGGGATCGGCACGCGCATCCGCCAGGACCTGCGCGAGGCCGGCGTGGACACCGCGGTGACCGAGCTCGGGCTGCCCGACCAGTTCCTCGACCACGCCAAGCGCGAGGAGATCCTCGAGGACGTCGGACTCACTCCCCAGCACATCGCTCGCGACGTCGTCGCGCAGGTGCTGGGCAGCAAGATCCCGGTCGCCCGTCCGCTCCCGGACGAGGTCGAGGCCCGGGACGACGCCCGCAGCGACTGATCGGCCGTCGGGACCCGTCCCGCAGGCGACGCGCGGAAGGGGCGCCGGATCAGATCCGGCGCCCCTTCCGCGTCGTTGCACTCCGCGTCAGTCGACGCCGCGGATCGCGGGGTGGTGGAACGTGTCCCCGAACGCCCGCTCGCTCGCGCCGACCCGGTCGAGGTAGGGCGTGAGCCCGCCCATCTGGAACGGGTAGCCCGCGCCGAGGATCAGGCAGAGGTCGATGTCCTCCGCGGCGTGCACGACGTCGTCGTCCAGCATCCGCTTGACCTCGTCCGCGAGACCCGTCTCGACGCGCAGCCGCAGCTGCTCGGCCGTCATCGGCTCCGTGCCCCCGGCGACGATCGCGACCGCGCGCTTGTCGACGCCCTTCACACGCCCCTTCGCGTCGCGCTCGAAGACGTGGCCGAGCTCGGCGAGGCGGTGCAGGTTGGGGCTGTCGAAGAAGCGGTCGGGGAACGCGGCGTGGTGGGTGTCGAGCACGTGCGCGCCGACCTTGAGGCCCACCAGCTCGAGCAGCTCGAACGGGGTCATCGGCAGGCCGAACGGAGCCAGCGACTGCTCGACGATCTCGAAGGGAGTGCCCGTGTCGACCGCGTGCATCGCCTCGCCCAGGACCTTCGCCAGCACGCGGTTCACCACGAAGCCCGGGGTGTCGCGCGTGATGACGGCGTTCTTCTTGAGCTTCGCGGCGGTGACCATCGCCGTCGAGAGGGTCTCGTCGTCGGTGTGCGGCGTCCGGACCACTTCGATCAGCGGCATGACCGCGACCGGGTTGAAGAAGTGGAAGCCGACGAGGCGCTCCGGGTGCTCCAGCCGCTCGCCGATGCGCTCGACGGAGAGGGACGAGGTGTTGGTCGCGAGCACCGCCGTGGGCGAGACGTAGCGCTCGATGTCGGCGAAGACCTCCTGCTTCACCGACAGCTCCTCGAAGACCGCCTCGATCACCCAGTCGGCGTCGGCGAAGTCGGAGCGATCGGTCGTGCCGGTGATCAGCGCCCGGAGGCGGTTCGCGTCGTCGGGAGAGACGCGCCCCTTCGCCAGCAGCGCATCGATCTCGGCGCGGATGCCCGCGACGCCCTTGTCGACCCGCTCCTGGTCGAGGTCGGTGATGACCACCGGCACCTGGAGGCGGCGGAGGAAGAGCAGCGCGAACTGCGAGGCCATGAGGCCCGCGCCGACGACCCCGACCTTGGTGACGGGCTTGGCCAGCGCCCTGTCGGGCGCTCCCGCGGGACGCTTGGCGCGCTTCTGCACCAGATCGAACGCGTAGATGCTCGCGCGGAACTGGTCGCCCGAGATCAGGTCGGCCAGCGCCTCGTCCTCGGCGGCGAAGCCCTCCTCGCGGGTGGTGTTCTTCGCGGCCTTGAGAAGCTCCAGCGCGCGGTACGGAGACGCCGCGACCGTGCCGATCCGCGACTCCAGCTGCTTGCGAGCGATCGAGATCGCGACGTCCCACTTGACCAGCCGCTCCAGCTTGCCGGGTGCGTTCGGCCGCTCCACCTTCACGGAGCCGCCGATCACGCCGTCGGCCCAGCGGAGCGAGTCCTCGAGGAAGGCGGCGGGCGGGAAGATCGCGTCGGCGATGCCGAGGTCGAACACCTCCTGGCCCTTGAGCGTGCGGTTGTTCTTGAGCGGGTTCTCGACCACGACCTTGAGGGCGTTCTCGATGCCGATCAGGTTCGGCAGGAGCCACGCGCCGCCCCAGCCGGGGATGATGCCGAGGAAGACCTCGGGGAGCCCGAGCGCGGGGATGGAGGAGTCGACCGTGCGGTAGTCGGCGTTCAGGCCGATCTCGGTGCCGCCGCCCAGGGCGAGGCCGTTGATGAAGGCGAAGGACGGCACGCCCAGCTCGGCCAGCATCCCCAGCGTGCGGTGGCCCAGGCGCGCCAGCTGGCGGCCGAGCTCACGGCTCGGGATGGCCCCGACCTTGCTGAGGTCGGCTCCCGCGGCGAGGATGAACGGTTTGCCGGTGATGCCGACCGCCTGGATCTCGCCGCGCGAGGCGCGCTCCTTCTGCGCCAGGAGGACGTCCGCCAGCTCGAAGAGCGACGCCGGCCCGAAGGTGTTGGGGCGGGTGTGGTCGCGGTCGTTGTCGAGCGTGATCAGAGCGAGCGTTCGGCCGCTGGGCAGCGGCACGTCGCGGACGTAGGAGTGGGTGACGACCTCGCCCTCGGCGAGGTCCACGAGGTTCTCGAATCCGTCGAGCATGGGTCAGCGTCCCTTCCGTCGTCCGCGCTTGCCGTCGTAGTGCGGGTTCTCCCAGATCACCGTGCCGCCCTGGCCGAGGCCGACGCAGAGGGCCGTCACGCCGTAGCGGACCTCGGGGTGCGACTCGAACTGCCGGGCCAGCTGGATCATCAGCCGGACCCCGGAGGAGGCGAGCGGGTGGCCGATCGCGATCGCTCCGCCGTACTCGTTGACGCGCGGGTCGTCGTCGTCGAGGCCGAAGTGGTCGAGGAAGGAGAGCACCTGCACGGCGAACGCCTCGTTGAGCTCGAAGAGCCCGATGTCCTCGATGCCCAGGCCCGCCTTGCGGAGCGCCTTCTCGGTCGAGGGGACCGGGCCGATGCCCATGATCTCGGGCTCGACGCCGGCGTACGCGAAGCTCACCATCCGCATCTTCGCGGACAGGCCCAGCTCCTCCGCGGCCTCGGCGCTGGCCAGGAGCGACACCGTAGCCCCGTCGTTGAGCCCGGAGGAGTTGCCCGCGGTCACCCGGCCGTGGGGGCGGAACGGGGTCCGCAGGCCCGCGAGGCCCTCGAGGGTCGTCTCGGGGCGCGGTGCCTCATCGGCGGTCGCGAGGCCCCAGCCCGCGGCGCTGCGCGTGGCGACGGGGACGAGGTCCGGCTGGATGCTGCCGGCGGCGTACGCGGCGGCGAGCTTCTGCTGGCTCCGCAGGGCGTAGTGGTCGGCGCGCTCCTTCGTCAGGTGCGGGAAGCGGTCGTGGATCCGCTCCGCCGTGCGGCCCATGTTGAGCGCGTCCTCGCCGACGAGGCGCTCGGAGAGGAAGCGCGGGTTGGGGTCGGCGCCGAAGCCCATCGGGTGCCGGCCCATGTGCTCCACGCCGCCGGCGAGGACCACGTCGTAGGCGCCGAACGCGATGCCGCCCGCGGTCGCGGTGACCGAGGTCATCGCTCCGGCGCACATGCGGTCGATGGCGAAGCCGGGCACCGACTTCGGCAGCCCTGCGAGCAGCGCCGCCGTGCGGCCGAGGGTCAGGCCCTGGTCGCCCTGCTGGGTGGTGGCGGCGATCGCCACCTCGTCCACCCGCTCCTTCGGCAGCGCGCCGTTGCGCTCCAGCAGACCGATCATCGCCTTGACGACGAGGTCGTCGGCTCGGGTCTGCCAGTACATGCCCTTCTCGCCGGCACGCCCGAACGGAGTACGGACTCCGTCGACGAACACGACTTCGGATCTCTCGGCCACAATGCCTCCCAGGAACTCACGGTCGCCGTCGATCGTAGGAACCGGCACCGCGCAGCCGGAATCCTTTGCCGCTTCCTACGAAGGGGTTTCGGTGCCCTCGGCCGGCGCTTGGGCCGCTTCGACAAACGCGGTGGCGATCGAGCCCGACGTGGCCTCGACCTGCCAGGCGCGGGCGCCGGCGCGGGTGAGCTCCGCGGCGACCGACTCCGCGGTCAACGGCTCGGGCGGGTTCCAGGCCACCCGGCGCAGCAGCTCCGGCGTGAGCAGGTTCTCGACCGGGAGCGAGAGCAGCTCGGCGATCTCGGTGACCACGGCGCGTCCCGCCTTCAGACGGGCGTCGGCGGCCGGGTTGCGATCGCCCCACGCGCGCGGAGGGGGGAGCGTGTCGGCGGCAGGGCGGGTCGGGCTCGGCAGGTCCTCGGTCGTCGTCCCGCGCTCGATCGCGGCCCACCAGCGCTCGACCTCGCCGCGGCTGGCGCGGCCGGTGAAATCGCGGCGGCCCGAGAGCTGGCCGATGCTGGTCGGGATGTTGCGGGCGACCGCGATGATCGAGGAGTCGGGGATCAGGCGGCCGGGAGCGATGTCGCGCTCGCGGGCGAACGCGTCCCGGGCCAGCCAGAGCTCGCGCGCCACGGCGAGGGGGCGCGGGCCGCGGAGCGAGTGCATGCCGGAGAGGCGGCGCCACGGATCCGGCGGGACCGCCTTCGGGGCGCGCGCGAGCGTCGCCTCGAACTCCTCGCGGGCGATGCGCGTCTTCCGCGCGGCGATGAGCATCTCCTCCATGCGGTCGCGGAGGTCCACGAGGAGCTCCACGTCCTTCGCGGCGTAGACGAGCCAGCTCTGGGGGAGGGGGCGGGTCGACCAGTCGGCGGCCGAGTGCTCCTTGGCCAGGTGGATGCCGAGGAGGTCCTCGACGACGGCGCCGAGGCCCACCTTGGGCAGTCCGAGGAGCCGGGCGGCGAGCTCGGTGTCGAAGATCCGCACCGGGTCCAGGCCCACCTCGCGCAGGCAGGCGAGATCCTGGCTGGCGGCGTGGAGGACCCACTCCTCCTGGCCGATGACCGCCTGCAGGGCGTCCATCCGGCCGATGGCGGGGGGATCGAAGAGGAACGCGCCGGCGCCGCGCCGGTAGACCTGGATCAGGTACGCGCGCTGCGAGTAGGTGAAGCCGGAGGCGCGCTCGGCGTCGACGGCGACGGGGCCCTCGCCGGCGGCGAGGGCGTCGACCGCGGCGAGGAACTCGTCGGGCGTGGAGAGGACACGGTAATCAGTCACGGTTGTTCCGTCGGAAGGCGAGCGGGGTCACACCGTCGCTCGATACGGGCGGGAGACCCGCGAGCATGCACAACAGCTCCCCCCACCCTTCCACGTGAGCGGCGAGCTGCGCATCATCCGGGCTCCAGGAGGCGCGGATCTCGATCTGCGCACCGTCCCCCTGAGCGGCCAGCTCGCCGAAACCGGTGGAGAGCACCTTGGTGGCCGTGCCGGACGCGGCGGAATAGGAGGCGCCCCGCGCCCCGAGGGCGTCGATGAGCCAGGACCAGGCGACCTCGGCGAGGAACGGATCGGTGCCGATCTCGACCTCGAGCGGGGCCTGGGCGAAGCAGACGACACGGAAGGGGCCGCCCCACTGCTCGGGCTCCTCGGGGTCGTAGAGCAGGATGAAGCGCCCCGTGCCCAGCTCGGAGTCGCGTCCGTGCGCGTGCGGCGCGACGTCGCCCGACAGGGCGAGGGCCCAGGGCGCGAGACCCGACGGCGAGGCGATCTCGGACACGGTGAGCTCGGCGCGCGTGGCAGCGGCGCGGATCGACTCCGTCGCGACCCGGAACTCCTCGGGGAGCTGGGACGACGCTGGGAATTCGGGCACGGTCGCAGACTAGGGTTCCGACGCGCCCGGGACGCGGAGGCACGCCGGGTGGGCGGCTCTCAGCGCGTGCGGCTCCAGCGGGCGTAGACGGCCCCGGAATCGTCCGCGGCCAGGAGCGTCAGGGCGTAGGCGTCGTCGACGACGGCCGTGCCCGTCGCGACCGGGAGGCCCGGCAGGACGACGCGCGGCGAGGTGGTGAGGCACAGCTCGTCGACCCGGCCCGAGGCGAGGAACTGGCCCGAGAGCGAGGCGCCGCCCTCGCAGACGACGCGGTGCAGGCCGAGCCCGGCGAGAGCCTCCAGGAGCTCGTCGACGCCGATCCGCTCCGAGGAGGACGGGACCGGGACGACCTCGACGCCGGCGGGGAGCCCCTCCACCGCGCCGCGCGACTCCGGCACCAGCAGCAGGACCCGGGAGCCCTCCTGCAGCTCCAGGCGGTGCCCGGCGAGATCGCCCGAGGCGGAGACGACGGCGAGCGGGACCCGCCGGGGGACGCGGTAGCCCTCGGCGCGGACGCTCGCGGCTCCGACGAGGACGACGTCGGCCTGCTCGCGGACGACTCCGAGGATCGTGCGGTCGACGCGGTTGGTGAGCGTCTCGCTCGTGCCGTCGGAGCCGGTGCTGGAGCCGGTGACGCTCGCGATCATGTTCAGGCGCACGCGCACCGCCTCGTCGGGACGCCAGGCGTCCGCGACCGCCGCTCGCGCGCCCTCCTCGCCGATCACGATCGGCGGACCGGCGGGGACGAGCGGCCGGAGGATCATGCGGCCAGGTGCGCGCGGACCTGCCGCTTGGTACGGCCGAGCAGCGCGGTCATGCCGCGCAGGCGCAGCGGCGAGACCGCCTCCGAGAGGCCGATGGTCTGCGGGAAGTCGTCGGGGACGGCGAGCACCTGCTCGGGGGTGAGCCCGGCCAGGCCCTGCGCCAGGATCGACGCGAAGCCGCGCGTCGTGGGCGCCTCGCGGGGAGCCGTGGCGTGCAGGTGCACGATCCCGCCCTCGACGTCGACGACGATGAAGACGGGCGCCTGGCACTCCTCCACGCGCTCGAAGAGGTCCGGGTGGTCGCGGTAGCGCTCGGGCAGGTCGGGGAGCTCGTTCGAGAACTCGAGCAGGAGCTGCAGGCGCTCCGGCTTCTCGAGGGCGAGGAACTCCTCGCGGATGTCGCGCAGAGCGTCGGGGAGCGTGGTGTCGGTCATCCGGTCCAGTGTCTCATCGGGGGAGGGGCGGCGGGCGGTCGCAGCGGAGGCCGGGAGCCCGGATCCGGCCCGTCGACGGGCGGATCGGCGCTCCCGGCCTCCGTCGTGACGCGTCAGCGGGCCGCGGGAGCCTCGCCGGGCTCGGCGCCCTGCACGATCGGGACGCGGACGGCGCTGCCCCACTCGGTCCAGGAGCCGTCGTAGTTGCGGACGCCCTCGAAGCCGAGGAGGTGGGTCAGCACGAACCAGGTGTGGGCGGAGCGCTCGCCGATCCGGCAGTAGGCGATGACGGAGTCGCCGTCCTTCAGCCCCGCGCCCTCGCGGTAGATGCCGTTCAGCTCGTCGAGGGGGCGGAAGGTGCCGTCCTCGGCGGCGGCCCTGCCCCACGGCACGTTCTGCGCGCTCGGGATGTGACCGGCGCGCAGGGCGCCCTCCTCCGGGTAGGCCGGCGCCGTGGTGCGCTGCCCGGTGAACTCCTCCGGGGAGCGGACGTCGATCAGCGGGTTGCCGAAGTGCGCGAGGACGTCGTCCTTGAAGGCGCGGATCTCGGCGTCGCTGCGCTCGACGACGGGGTACTCGGCGGGCTCCGGGGAGGAGGCGTCGGTGGTCGTCGGGCGGCCCTCCGCGAGCCACTTGTCGCGGCCGCCGTCGAGCAGACGGACGTCCTCGTGGCCGAAGAGGGTGAAGACCCAGAGCGCGTAGGCGGCCCACCAGTTGTTCTTGTCGCCGTAGACGACGACGGTGGTGTCGCGGGCGATGCCCTTGCCGCCGACGAGCGCGGCGAACGCGGCACCGTGGATGTAGTCGCGCTGCACCGGGTCGTTGAGGTCGGTGTGCCAGTCGATCTTGACGGAGCCGGGGATGTGGCCGGTCTCGTAGAGCAGGACGTCCTCGTCGGACTCGACGACGACGAGACCGGGAGTGCCGAGGCGCTGCTCGAGCCAGTCGGCGCTGACGAGCCGTTCGGGGTGCGCGTAGGAGGCGAACTTCGGCGACGGATCGGTTTCGACGGACAAGGAGGACCTCCAGGATGGTGCGCGGAGCGCGGGCGTGATTCCACGGCGGGCTACGCTGGAGCCCGCCCTTCAGCGACAGTACGCGTCCGCGGACGACGCCGCACGGAGGGCGCCGTAAGAGTTCGACACAGAACCGCGGCGGCTCCGTGCCCGGTGCGGCCGCCGCCACTGAGCGCACTGACCCCCGCCGTGCGCAGGATGCGAGACGCGAGTGAGCCCCGACGACGTCCGATCGACGAGCAGCCTGACCGCCCGCTCGCCCCAGATCAGCGGGCACGAGATCGCGTCGACGCTGGTGCCCCCGCGCCAGTTCGAGGGCGCCACCTTCGAGAGCTACCGTCCCGACCCGGAGTACCCCTCGCAGGCCGACGCGGTGGAGGCTCTCCGCGCGTTCGCCGCCGGCGGCGGATCCAAGGGAGGCGGAGGCGGCTTCCTGGGCTTCGGCCGGAAGAAGGCCCCCGCGGTCAAGCCGGGCGTGTACCTCGACGGCGGCTTCGGCGTCGGCAAGACCCACCTGCTCGCGGCGATCTGGCACGCGGTGCCGGGCCGCACCTACTTCGGGACGTTCATCGAGTACACCGCGCTCGTCGGCGCGCTCGGCTACGCGGCGACCGTCTCGCTCCTCAAGGGCTCGGCGCTGCTGTGCATCGACGAGTTCGAGCTGGACGACCCGGGCGACACGATGCTGATGACGCGGCTCCTCGGCGAGCTGGTCGCCTCCGGGACCCGCATCGCCGCGACCTCGAACACCCCGCCCAACGCGCTGGGCGAGGGGCGCTTCGCCGCAGCGGACTTCCTCCGCGAGATCCAGTCGATGGCCGCCCACTTCGAGACGATGCGGATCGACGGCACCGACTACCGGCGCCGCGACATCGAGGGCCACGCCGTGGTGCGCACCGACGAGGAGATCGACGCTCTCGTCGCGGCCGCCCCCGCCGGCTCCGTCGTCACCGACGACCCGTTCGCGGAGGCCGTGCACCACCTGGGCACCGTGCACCCCTCCCGCTACATCAAGGTGATCGACGGCGTCGACACCATCGTGCTCCGGGGCGTCACCGCTCTGACCGACCAGACCGACGCCCTGCGCCTCGTGGCCTTCATCGACCGGGTCTACGACGCGCAGATCCCGGTCCTCGCCTCCGGGACGCCCCTCGACGAGGTCTTCGGCGGCGACATGCTGAGCGGCGGCTACCGCAAGAAGTACCTGCGCTCGATGTCGCGGCTCATCGCGCTCACCTCGATGGCGCCCCGCTCCTAGGGGCGGATCCGCTCTCCTCCCGGCGTTCCCGGGCTCGTCGTCGTGCCGTCCGCCAGCGCGCCGTAACGCGCTTTTTACACAGGGGCCTCGGCCGTAACCTCCGCGAAACGCGGTGCCTCACGGGACGAAACCTCGCGCCACCAGACTGTCGGCTACCCGAGGTGACCCGACACCCGCGTGTCTCCAGGCCGTGCTCCGACGCAGCGTCCTCGCTCCGGGCTTTTCTCTGCACACTCACGAGAGGTTCAACAATGGATCAAGGCAATACCGCGTTCCTGCTCATCGCAGCCGCGCTGGTCCTGCTCATGACCCCCGGGCTCGCCTTCTTCTACGGCGGCCTGGTGCGTGCGAAGAGCGTCATCAGCATGATGATGCTCAGCTTCGGAGCCATGGGCCTCATCGGGGTCCTCTGGGTCCTGTACGGCTACGCGATCGCGTTCGGCAACGGCCCGTCCGGCCCCGCAGGGACCGACACCTTCGTCGGCATCGACGGCGTCCTCGGCATCGACACCGCCCAGATCGGCCTGCAGGGCATCTACAACGACGCGCTCGGCGAGCAGACGTCGGCCTTCCCGACGCTGGCCTTCGCCGCGTTCCAGGCGACGTTCGCGATCATCACCGTCGCGCTCATCTCCGGCGCCATCGCGGACCGCGCGAAGTTCGGCGCCTGGATGGTCTTCGCCGGCGTCTGGGCCACCGTCGTCTACTTCCCGGTCGCCTCGTGGGTCTTCAACTTCACCCTCGGCGACGACGCCACCGTCGTCGACGGCGGCTGGATCGCCTACGGCGTCGGCGCGATCGACTTCGCGGGCGGCACCGCCGTCCACATCAACGCCGGAGCGGCGGCCCTCGCCCTCGCCCTGGTGCTCGGCAAGCGCGTCAACTTCACCAAGGGCGCGCACCAGCCGCACAACCCGCCGTTCGTGCTCCTGGGCGCCGGACTGCTGTGGTTCGGCTGGTTCGGCTTCAACGCCGGCTCCGAGCTCGCCGCCGACGGCATCGCGGCCGTCGCCTTCCTCAACACCATCGCCGCTCCGGCCGCCGCGATCCTCGGCTGGCTCGTCGTCGAGAAGATCAAGGACGGCAAGCCCACCTCGATCGGCGCCGCCTCGGGCGCGGTCGCGGGCCTCGTCGCGATCACCCCGGCGTGCGCCAGCCTGTCGCCGTTCTGGGCGATCGTCCTGGGAGTCATCACCGGAGCCGTCTGCGCCCTGGCGATCGACCTCAAGTACCGCCTCGGCTACGACGACTCGCTCGACGTGGTCGGCGTGCACCTGGTCGGCGGCCTCATCGGAACGCTCTACATCGGCTTCTTCGGCACCGGCGTGGGCCTGTTCCTCACCGGCGACGCGAGCCAGCTCGGCAAGCAGGCCCTCGCGGCCTTCACCGTCCTCGCCTACTCCTTCGTCATGACGCTCCTCATCGGCTGGATCATCCAGAAGACGATGGGCTTCCGCGTGAAGAACGAGGACGAGATCGCCGGCATCGACACGGCCATCCACGGAGAGGCGGGCTACGTCCTGGCGGACTGACCCCCTAATCCGCAGCACCCGACGGGGTGCCGGCTCTCCGGAGCCGGCACCCCGTCGGCGCGTCCGGGCCGGGAGACCGCCGGGCGCGCCCCCGCGGGCGGGCGGCCGCGGATCCGGGCTAGGGTTCCGGGGTGCCCTCCTCGCGCTCGGTCGTGTCCCTGCTCCTCCGACTCCTCGGCCGCGCGGTCGCCCCGCGCCCGGACGCCGGGCCCCGCCCGCAGCGCCCGTACCTGAGCACGACGGCGCCGACGCCGGGCGCGAGCGGAGTGGGCCGCACCGTCGAGGTCGACCCGTCGCGGCTCCGCGGGGTCCGCCTGGGCTACGCGCCCACGCCCGACGGCGACCCGGACCCGGGCGAGGTCGTCTGGACCTGGGTTCCCTACGAGGAGGACGACGGCCGCGGCAAGGACCGCCCGGTGCTCGTGCTCGCGGTCGAGAAGTCGGGGACGGTTCTCGCCGTGCGGCTGAGCTCGAAGGAGCACTCCGACTACCTGGCCGTCGGCACCGGCGGCTGGGACCCGGACGGGCGCCCCAGCTGGGTCGACCCGGAGCGCGTGTTCCGCGTGCACCCCGCCGGGATGCGCCGCGAAGGAGCTGCTCTGGAGCGCGCTCGGTACGACGCCGTCGCCCGGGTGCTCTCGGCGCGGTACGGCTGGCACTGAGCGCTCGACGCCGTCGAGCGGCCACGAGTGGTCGCCGCTGAGCGCCTCAGGGGAGATCCCTGCCCATCGAACGAGGGCCGTGCTCCTCGGAGGAGGCGTCAGACCGGGTCGATCGGCACGAAGCCCGCGTACTTCGCGGCGCGGCCGTCCCCGGAGGACGTGCCGGTGAGCCTGCGCTGCACCCACGGCGCGACGTGCTGCCGGTAGTACTGCACGGTTCCGCCGCGCCGGAGTGCGGCCTCGGGAGCGTCGGGCAGCGCGGCGGGCGGCGTGAGCCCGAGCGCCCGCAGGACCCGGTCGGCCACCCGCCGGTGCCCCCGCGGGCCGAGGTGCAGGCGGTCCTCCGACCACAGCGCCGGATCGGCGAAAGCGGGGTCGTGCCAGTTGTCGGCGACGACCACGTCGGTCCGGTGGCTCGTCCGGCGCAGGACGGCGTCGGTCAGCGCGTCCCCGCGGCGACGGATGAGCGAGCCGAGCGGGAGCCGCGGCGACGGATCGGCGCCGGCCAGGGCGATCAGCACGACGCCCTGCTCGTCGCAGCGCTCGAGAACGCGGAGGTAGGCGTCGGCGATCCGCTCGATGTCGGCCCGCGGGCGCAGCATGTCGTTGCCGCCGCCGTTGAAGGAGAGGTGGGTCGGACCCAGGGCGAGCGCGGGCTCGAGCTGCTCGGCGAGGATCGGCGCGATGAGCCGGCCCCGGATCGCGAGGTTGGCGTACTCGATCCGCTCACCCGTGGCCGCCGCCCATCCCGCGGCCGCCAGATCGGCCCAGCCGCGCGGGGTGCCGTCCGGCCGCTCGTCGCCGACGCCCTCGGTGAAGGAATCGCCGATCGCGACGTAGCGGACGGCCGTCATCGGCGGGTTCCGGAGGTGCGCATCGTGGCACTGTACCGCTCCGCGGCCGGGCTCAGGCGCGGCGCCTCAGCGGGGTGACAGGTGCCGAGCGGACGCTGCTGGGGCGGTCCGGCGTCGCGGCGCCCGGCGCTGCGGCGAGCCGCTCCTCCTCGGGCCGGGTGCCGGGCCGGTGCTCGCGCTCGGGACGCGGGGCGGCCCGGAACCAGGCGGCCAGCGCGGAGGACCGGCGGTGCCTCCGGTGGTCGCGGTCCAGCTCGGCGGTGCCCCGGTAGCCGGAGCCCCGGGCGATGCGGTCGAGGCCGCCGAGAGCGACGGGGGTGCTCGCCATCAGGACGGCGGCCAGCTCGAGTCGGCGGAGGGCGAGGTGCTCGTCGAGGCCGAGCCCGTAGCAGCGGCGGAACCGCAGCCGCAGCAGCAGGGCGGGCATCCGCAGCTCGGCGGCGAGGTGGTGGACGGTGAAGCGCCGATCGAGGTAGCGCTCGTTGACGAGGGCGGCCGCCGCGATGGCGACGACGTCGAGCGGCCGGCGGGAGGCGGCGAGGCGGGGGGCGGGGGTTCGGGTGTCCAGGGGAGGCATGCACAGGAGACGCGCGAGGTCCCTGTTCGTGACGCGGAGGCGCGGAATGCGTTCGGGTGGCGCAGTGATCGGTGTCGGACCGGCTCGACCGGCAGGGGCTGTGCCATCGTCGGGAGGGGCGGAGTCCCCGCCGATCCGGAACCGACACCCAGGAGGGGACCGCATGGCGCACGCCGCGCTGATCATCCACAGCGCACGGAAGGTCGACGCGGCCGGGACGGTGGAGGACCACTGGCTCCGCGCGCGGGACGGCGCGATCACGGCGACCGGCACCGGCACCGGCTGGCAGGCGCAGGCGGAGGGGGCGCAGCTGCACGACGCGCGGGGCCTCACCGCTGTCCCGGGCTTCCTCGACCTCCATGTGCACGGAGGGGGCGGTCACGGCTTCGACGGAGGAGCGGAGGCGATCCGCGCGGGCCTCGCGCTGCACCGCTCCCGTGGCACCACGCGCTCGCTGGTCAGCCTGGTCTCGGCGCCGCTGGAGCAGCTGGAGTCCTCTCTGGACGCGGTCTCGGCCCTCGCGGCCACCGACCCGCTCGTGCTCGGCGCGCACCTCGAGGGCCCGTTCCTCGCGCCCTCGCGCAGGGGAGCGCACGACCCCGCGGCTCTCGTGCACCCCTCCTCCGGCGCGGTCGGCCGGCTGCTGGACGCCGCCCGCGGACGCCTCGCGCAGATCACGCTCGCGCCCGAGCTGCCGGGAGCCCTCGCCGCGGTGGAGCGGCTCGCCGGCGCCGGCACGGTGGTCGCGGTGGGCCACACCGAGGCGGACGCCGACCAGGCGCGGGCCGCGTTCGACCGCGGAGCCCGGCTGGTCACGCACGCGTTCAACGCCATGCCCGGGATCGGCCACCGCTCCCCGGGCCCGATCCCGGTGGCCCTGGGAGACGAGCGGGTCGCGCTCGAGCTGATCCTCGACGGCCGGCACGCGGACGTCGAGGTGGTGCGGCTCGCGTTCGCGGCGGCTCCCGGGCGGATCGCGCTCGTCACCGACGCGATGGCGGCGGCCGGGGCGGGTGACGGAGTGCACCGCCTCGGCCCGCTCGACGTCGAGGTGCTCGGCGGAGTCGCCCGGCTCGCGGGCACCGCTGTGCTCGCCGGATCCACGCTCACGCAGGAGGAGGCCCTGCGGCGGGCCGTCGGGCCCGGCCGGCTCGGGCTGCAGGCGTCCGTCGCCGCCCTCACCGCCGTTCCCGCCCGCGTGCTCGGCCGTGGCGACCTCGGCCTGCTGGCCCCCGGGTACCGCGCCGACGTCGTCCTGCTCGACGCGTCGCTCCGCGTGCAGCGGGTCTGGGCCGAGGGGCGCCCGTTCCCCGACTCCGCGGCCGGCGCGTCGCGACCCCGGGTCAGGGCGTCGGCGTGACGGTCCAGGTCCCCTCGGTCTGGACGGCCATGACGCCGGGCAGGTCGGCCTCGAACACCTCGGAGAAGGCGACGGAGTCGCCGAACAGCTGCGGCTGATCGGAGGTCGTGAACACGCGGCCGGAGAACGAGTCGTCCGGACCCGCGGGCGTGTAGTCGACCGTCACGCGCGGGACGTCGTCGGAGAAGAACAGGACGGCCGGGCCGGTGCCGGACTGTGCACCGCTCACCGTCGCGAGGTCGTTCCAGCTCTGCAGGCCGAGCGTCCACGGCCCGTCGGCTCGGACGATCACCTGCTGCTCGACGGGGTCGTCGCGGAAGATCCCGGTCAGGAACGACCCCGTCATCGGGGCGGCGGCCTCGCCGAAGGGCGTCATCCGGCCCGCGGCGGTGACGATCGCCGTGCCGGTGCAGGCCGAGCAGTCCAGGCTCAGGACGACCGCGAACTCGCCCTGCCGCTGGAACGACACGTCGGCCGGGCCGGTGCCCGAGACGGTGGCGGGGACTCCCTCGCCGACCGGCCCGGCGTCGACGACGGTTCCGACCGGCTCGGCGGTCGCCGGAGCGGAGGGGGTCGGGCTCGGAGTGATCAGGTCGGTGATGGCGGGTCTCGGCGTCCGCGAGGCGGGCGCGGACGCCGTGGCGCCCGCCTCGGCCCCGCCGCCGGCGGTGCACCCGCCCAGCAGCAGGAGCCCCGCCGCTGCCGTCGTCGCCACTGCCGCTGTCGTCCCCCGAGCCCTCATGCGTCCAGACTGCCAGGGCGGGTCCGGATCGTCGTCCCCGGAGGGAGTCAGAGGAGCAGGGCGCCGAGGCCCGCGGCGGCGAGGACGACGATCCACGGGGGCACGGTCCAGCGCGTCAGCGCCACGAAGGCGCCGATCGCGAGCGCCAGAGCGCCGGTCGAGCCGATGCCCTCGGTCAGCACCGGGTCGTAGAGGGCGCCGCCGAGCAGTCCCACCACGCCGGCGTTCACGCCGGCCAGCGCCCTCTGCGCGACCGGCAGGTGCCGCAGCCGCTGCCAGAACGGGAGCACGCCGACCACGAGCAGAGCGCCCGGCAGGAAGATCGCGACCAGCGCGATCGCCGCCCCCGCGACACCGTCCGGCGTCCCCGCGCCCACCGCGCCGAGGAACGCGGAGAAGGTGAAGAGCGGGCCGGGCACCGCCTGCGCCGCCCCGTAGCCGGCCAGGAACTCGCTCTGCCCGACCGTGCCGGCGCCGACCGTCTGCGCTTCCAGCAGAGGCAGCAGGACGTGGCCGCCCCCGAACACCAGAGCGCCCGCGCGGTAGAAGACGGAGGCGAGACCCGCCGCTCCCTCGCCGGTGAGAGCGGCGAGCAGGGGGAGGCCGGCCAGGAGGAGCCCCCAGAGGGCGAGGGCCGAGACCGCGAGCGCCGTCGGGATCCGGACCGCGAACCCCGGGCCGTCGTCCGGAGCCCCCTCCTCGCGGCGGAGCCAGAGAACGCCGGCCAGGCCCGCCGCCGCGATCACCGCCACCTGCAGCGCGGGCTCCGGGGCGAGGAGGACGGCGACAGCCGCTGCGCCGGCGATCGTCGCGCGGCGGCGGTCCGGTGCGAGCGAGCGCGCCATCCCGAGCACGGCCTGTGCGACGACCGCGGCCGCCGCCGCCTGGAGGCCCAGGAGCCAGCCGGCGGAGGCGACGTCGCCCGCACCGGCGACGAGCCCGGCGACGAGGACCAGGGCGATCGCCGAGGGGAGCGTGAATCCGCACCACGCGGCGACCAGTCCGGCGAGTCCCGCGCGCTGCAGGCCGACCGCCATCCCGACCTGGCTGGACGCGGGTCCCGGGAGGAACTGGCACAGCGCGACGAGGTCGGCGTACGCGCGATCGGTCAGCCAGCCGCGGCGCACCACGAACTCCTCGCGGAAGTAGCCGAGGTGCGCGATCGGCCCGCCGAACGAGGTCAGCCCGAGGCGGAGGAACACGAGGAGCACGGGGAGGGCGCCGCCCCGCTGCAGCCGACCCGTCTCCGACACGGGGGCATCCTGCCAGACGGCGGTGTCCAGTACGCGTCGTGTCACCGGAAAAGGGACGATAAGCGGCCGGATAAGCGATTCCTTCTTCTCCGGTTGATGAAACGGTGGGTAGAAATACTGAACCCCTTCTCATCCCCTCTGTTAGCCTGATCCGGCTTCCCTTTCCTTCTCGAGGAGAAGGTGATCCGCATCAGTAGCGCGAGCGCTGCCGCTCGTTCACTGAACGCCTTCTCCTCCTCTTTCGATCGGTGTACCCGGAACGGTGACGATCGGAAAGGCTCTCTCTTCCGTGACTCCTCAGGACACTGCCGTCGGCGACTCCGCCGACTCCTCCCGCACCGGCTCCCGATCGGGCGTCAAGGCCCTCTCCGCTCTCTCCCGCCGCACGATCCTCGCCGGATCCGTCGCCGGCGCGGGCGCGATCGCCTTCGCGACGCCGGCCCTCGCGGCCGGCGACCTCACCGCGGTGCCCCGACTGCCCGGCGAGGTCTCGCGCCTGTCCACCGCCACGTCGAAGACGGGCGGGAAGCGCTACGAGATCATCGACGTCGTCGTCGCGGGGGACCGGGCGCGCCTGTTCGTGCCGCACGCGACGCCTCCGTCGCAGACCAGGGGCGCATCGATGCTCTGGTACTACCACGCCCGCAACGGCACCCACACGGCGCTCTCGAGCGCCTTCGCGTACTCGGCCGACCTCGCCGTGGACCGCGGCATCGTCAGCATCTGCCCGACCTACGGCGGCAGCATCTGGTCGAGCCCGCGGGCGATCGAGATCCAGGCCGCTGTCGTCGCCTGGGCCTCGTCGGTATGGCGGATCGACGCGAGCCTCCTCCGCTCCGACTCCGGGGGCGGGCCGCTTCTGACCTGGGCCTACGGGAAGCGAATGGTGCCGAACATCCGGGGCGCGTACCTCTGCAACAGCTCCTACGACATGGAGGAGCGGGCGGCGAGCGAACCGGACCGGATCGGCCCCGAGTACGCCGACGCCGCGGCCATCGCCGCCACCAACCCGGCGCGGCTGCCCGCGTCGGTGTGGCGCGGTGCGCGGCTGAGGATCACCGGATCGCCCGACGACAAGGTCGTGCCGTTCGCCCTGCACGGCGCCGCCCTCCACGCCGCGGCCCTGCCCCTGGCGAAGGAGGCGACGGTCCGCACCCACCCGGGGGAGGGCACCGACGGGCACAAGGTCCCGAGCTTCACCAACAAGGAGATGCTCGACACCTTCCAGCGCTGGATCACCGAGGGCCCCGTGCCGCAGACGGAGCCCGAGCCCGAGACGCCACCCGTGTCCACGCTGCCCGGCGCGGGCACCTACGAGAACGGCGCCGCGCAGATCGTCACCACCGGCACCTGGACGACGCTGAAGGCCACCGCGGACAGCGGCGGGAGCATCGCCTACTCGACCAGCTCCGGCGCCTCCGCGACGCTCGCCTTCACCGGCACGAGCATCGCCTGGATCAGCCGACTCACGTCGTCCTCCGGGATCAACGACGTCGAGCTCGACGGTGTGAAGGTCGCCTCCGTCGACCGCTACAGCGCGTCCACCCGCTCGAAGCAGACGGTGTGGAGCAGCGGACAGCTCGCCGCCGGGCCGCACACGCTGACGATCCGCCGGGGGAGCGGCCGCAATCCGGCCTCGACCGGGACCAACCTGCTGCTCGACTCCTTCGTGGTCGGCGACGCGACGCCTCCGCCGGCGACGACGCTGCCCGGAGCGGGCACCTACGAGAACGGCGCCGCCCCGATCGTCACGACCGGCACCTGGTCGACGTTGAAGGCGAGCACGGACAGCGGCGGCAGCATCGCCTACTCGACCACCGCGGGCGCCTCCGCCACCCTCGCCTTCACGGGTACCAGCGTGAGCTGGATCAGCCGCCTCACCGGCTCGTCCGGCATCAACGAGGTCGAGCTCGACGGAGTCAAGGTCGCGTCCGTCGACCGCTACAGCGCCGCGACGCGGTCGAAGCAGACGGTCTGGAGCAGCGGACAGCTCGCGGCCGGGCCGCACACGGTGACCATCCGCCGCGGGAGCGGCCGCAACCCGGCCTCGAGCGGCACCAACCTGATCCTCGACGCGTTCGTGGTCGGCGACGCCGCTCCGGTCCCCACGGTCACCGTGCCCACGCCGATCGCGGAGTGGTCCTTCGCCGAGAGCGCCGCCCCCTTCGCCTCGGCCGTCGCGGGCGCTCCGGCGCTCCGGCAGGGCGCGGGCTCCTCCGCCCGCGCCGTCGCCACGCCGTTCGGCACCGGAGTCGCCCTCAACGGGACGACGGACCACCTGGTCGTCCCCAAGGACGAGGTCGGCCCGCTCAACCTGGGCGCCTCGACCGGCCAGGTGACGATCGCGGTGTGGGTGCTCAACTCCGACGCGGACGGCGCCTGCATCGCGGGCGTCTGGGAGGAGTCGACGGTCGGGCCGCTGCGCTCCTACGCGCTGTTCAACAACCTCCCCGAGTACGGCGGCTGGGAGCGCGTGTGCATGCACGTCTCGAAGCTCGGCGGGCCGACGCCCGGCTACCCGTACTCGCGCGACTACTCGGTGGAGCCCCGCCGGATCACGCGCGGCGTGTGGCAGCTGCACGTCGGGACGTACGACGGCGCAGTCGCGGTCTCGTACCTCGACGGCGCCGCCACCGCGTACCCGGTGTACACCGACAAGCTCGGCGCGACCTACGCCAAGAACCCCTACGTCTACCCCGACGGCCTCAACGCGGCTCCGGGCGACTTCGTGGTCGGAGCGGTCGGCCGGGACGGCACGATGATCAACCGCTTCGCCGGCTCCCTCGCCCGACTGCGGGTGTGGGACCGGGCGCTGACCGCGGAGCAGGTGAAGCAGCTCTACTCGGCCGAGAAGGGCGCTCTCGGGTGACGACCCGAGGGCGGTGACACGAGTCCGAGAAGCGAATGATCCGCTTCTCGGACAAGGCCGTTCGAGCGATAGCGGGCGTCCCTCTTTCGAGGGTGGTGTTATCGGCTGAATACAGATCGGCGGGCGGCCGGTTCACGGCTGCTCCGCCGTTCTCCGCCGCCTGTATCCGCTGCGCGGGATTCCGTACTCAGGCGGACGTGCGCTCCCGGAGGGCCGTACGGCGGGGGATCATCGCCCGGCGGCCGCGCAGCCCTGTCCCGGATCTCGGAGTGCGGCCCTGCGCCAGATGCGCACCGGCGCGACCACCTCCCAGCCGAGGGGGAGGTAGAGGGCGCGGCCGTCCGTGCTGGCGACGAGGAGACCGTTCCGTGCGCCCTCGGACCGGGCCCAGGCGGTGAGGGCGTCGACGACCCGCCGTCCCAGCCCGCGTCGGCGGAACCGCGCATCGGTCTCGATCCGGTCCAGGACCGCGACCGTCCCGTGCACGGCGGCGGTGCCCTGCGCGGCGACGACTCCGTCGACCAGCAGCCGGACGCTCGCCACTCCGTCGGCGGCCTCGAGCACGGCTCCCGCGAGCAGGGCACCCTCGAGCAGGGCTCCCTCCGCGGTGCTGCCCGGGCCGAGGAGCGCCGCCATCAGGCTCTCGTCGCCCGCGACGAGCTCCAGCCCGGCGGCGGGCGCGAGGCGGGCGTCGTCGCCCAGGCCGATGACCGTCATCCACTCCCGGGGCCCGGCCGTCTGCTCGGCGCCCGCCTGCAGCGCGGAGGGCGACGGATCGACCAGGATCCGCTCCCGCGTGCGCGACTCCGCTCCGACATCGACCAGCCATGCTCCGTCCTCGCGGACGCGCTGCACGCCGCGTGCACGGCACCAGCCCTCGATCCAGTCGTCCACCCGCTCCGTCGTCGTGATCACGCCCCGAGAGCAGCCGCGACCGGACGGGCGCGATCGTGGAAGCGGGCTCTCCCGGCGGTGGCCGTCGTTCCCCGCCAGGACCGCCCTCGCCGCGGATCGCACCCCGCGCACCGCGATCCGCCGGGTCCTCCCGTTGTCAACCTCAGTGCCACGGCGCCGTCCCCGGCCCTACCGTCGGCCCGAGACATCCGCTGCACCGCCGGGACCCTGACGGCCGTGCCGAGAGTGAGGGGCCGATCCGATGCCCAGGCAGGACGGCGACCCGCGGAGCACCACCCGAGTGCTGCGCGAGCTGGTCGCCGCGTTCGAGGATCCGGGGGCCGTGCACCCGGCGCTCGCCCGGCAGGTGCGGAGCGCCGCCCGCGAGCTGCTCGGCGCGTCGGAGCGGGAACCGCTGCGCCTGCGCGTGCGGATGCCGACCCTGATGGTCCCGCGCTCGGTCGTGGACGAGGTGCCCGATCCGCCCCCGGTGCCGCCCGCCGCGCTCTGACCCGACGGCGCTCGTACACTCGGACGATGCGACACGGCATCGTCATCCTCCCGCAGGACCCGTGGGCCGAGGCCCGCCGGAAGTGGCAGTCGGCCGAGGGCCTGGGCTTCGACCACGCGTGGACCTACGACCACCTCTCCTGGCGCTCCCTCGCCGACCAGCCGTGGCACGCCACCGTCCCCACCCTCACCGCTGCTGCGATGGTGACCGAGACGCTCCGCCTGGGCACGTTCGTGACCTCCCCGAACTTCCGCCACCCAGTGCCGTTCGCGAAGGAGATCGCGACGCTGGACGAGATCTCGGGCGGTCGGACGATCCTCGGGGTCGGCTCGGGCGGCACGGGCTTCGACGCGCGCGTGCTCGGGCAGCCCGACTACTCGCCCCGGCAGCGGCACGAGCGCTTCACCGAGTTCGTCACGGCCCTCGACGCGCTGCTGCGCTTCGAGGAGCCCGGCTCGAGCGGCGTGGACCTCGAGGGGGAGTGGTTCACCGCCCGCTCGGCGCGGATGGTGGGCGAGCCGGTGCAGCGCCCCCGCGTCCCGTTCGTCCTCGCCGCGAACGGGCCGAAGGGCCTCGCGCTCGTCGCCGAGCGCGGGCAGGGCTGGGTCACCACCGGCCCGGAGGGAGTGTCGAGCGAGGAGTGGTGGCGGGCGGTCGCGTCCCTCTCCCGGCGGCTCGACGCGGCGCTCGACGCGGCCGGGCGCGACCCGCGCACCGTCGAGCGCCACCTCTCGCTCGACTCCGGGGGCGACTACTCCCTCGAGAGCGTCGCCCGGTTCGAGGACATGGCCGGCCGGGCGGAGGAGCTCGGCTTCACGGACGTGATCGCGCACTGGCCGCGGCGCGACGGCGTCTACGCGGGCGACGACGAGGTCCTCTACGAGGTCGCCTCGCGCTTCTGACCGGGCCTCGGGGGCTCCGGAGCGGTCCTCAGACCGCGCGGGCGCTCCCGCGGTCGACGAGACGCGCGGGCAGGAGGCGGATCGACGGCTCCTCGCCGCGGGACGGCTGCTCGATCCGCTCGACGAGCGTGTCGACCAGGTGCGCGCCGAGCTCGGCGGCACCCGTCTCGACGTAGCTGTAGGGGAGCGAGAAGTCGCGGGCGAACTCGGCCGAGTACAGGCTCACGACGGACAGCTGCCCGGGCACGGCGACAGCGCGTCGGCCCAGGATCGCGGGAAGCATCGCGATGGTCCGGTCGCTGTGGACGACCAGCGCCGTGAGACCGGGGTTGTCGTCGAGGAACGCCGTGACCATCGGCTCGACGGCGTCGGCGGCGGTGGCGGCCGGGCGCAGCACCAGCTCGATCCCGAGCCGACCGGAGGTCTCGAGAGCCGACTCGCGGAACCGGAGCCCGTAGGTCCCTCCGCGGTCGAAGACGCGCTCAGGCGGGGTGATGAGACCGATGCTCCGATGCCCGAAGGCGCCCAGGTGCTCGATCAGCAGGCGGGCCGCGTCGCCGAAGTCGAGGTCGAAGACGTCCACCCCGGAGGCGTCCGCGGGCACGCCGAGGGCGGCACCGGGCCGCCGCGAGGCGCGCAGGACGGGCAGCCGGTCGTCGTCGTCCGCGACGCTCAGGAGGATCAGTCCGTCGACCTGGCCGGAGCGCGTGAGCCGGCGGACGGCAGCCGCCCCGTCGGCCTCGGTGGCCAGCAGCACGTCGTAGCCGAGCTCGCGGGCGCGGGCCGTGATGGGGAGCACGTACTCGACCATCGCGGGCGCGAACTCGTCCGGGTCGAAGTGGACGAGCAGGCCCAGCGCCATGGTGCGGCGCGTCGCGAGCGCCCGTGCTCCGGCGTTGACCGTGAAGTCGAGCTCGGCGATCGCGTCCTCGATGCGCTTGCGCGTCTCGGGGGAGATGCTGCGCTTGCCGGAGAGGACGTACGACACCGTGCTGCGCGAGACCCCTGCCGCTTTCGCGACGTCTCCGATCGTGGCCATCTCCACCCCCGCTCGAACCGTGTCGAGAGTGGCAGTGCGGCGCGGCGCACGCAACTCGGGCGCCGCGTCCCCGGAGCGAGCACCGGACGCTGCGGCTCCGGCGCTCTGCTCGTCCACGGCGCGCTCGTCCCCGTCGGGGAACCTCCGGTCCCGACGACACGCCGACGCGGCCGGGCGCACGAGGTGCCCGGCCGCGTCAGGGCGTTCTGGACGGATCAGCCGCAGCGCGCCGCACCGTAGGCCGGTGCCGTGGATCCGCTCGCCGCAGCGCCGTCGACCGTCCCCGCGATCCGCACGTCGAGAGCGCCGGCTCCGACACTCGCAGCGCGGGTGCTGAAGGCGGCTGAGACCGTCTTGCCGGGAGCGACTCCGGTGAAGGTCTTCGTGCCCCAGGCCGAGCCGATCGTGATGTCAGCGGCGACCGCGCTGGTGTTGGTCGCCGTCCCCGTGATCGTGACCTTCCCCGCGGTGCAGCGCGAGGCCGCCGTGCCGCTCACCGTCAGGCCCGTGGTCCGCCCGACGAAGGGCGTGACCGAGATCCTGTCGATGTTGGGCGCGTACTGCGAGGTGAGCAGGACGCCGGGGAAGGTGTCGGAGAGGTAGGTCGTCCCGTCGAAGCCCGGGAGCTCCTTCGAGGTGATCGCGATGGTGTTCGAGCCCTTCCTGAGCGTGACCGGCACGCTCAGGTCCCACAGCTGGTTCTGGTGGAACGTGTGCGGGAAGAGCACGCGCTGCGTCACTCCGTTGACCGTGATGTCCGCGTGGCGGGCGAGCGGGTCGGGGTTGTAGTGCGTCGCGGGGGACTGCTCCTCGTTGGAGTAGCGCAGCGTGAGCGCGTACGTCCCGTCCTGCTCGGCCTTCACGTCGCCGAAGGTCAGGGTCGAGTCGCCGTCGCGTCCGCCCCCGATGTTCCCGACGGCCTTGCCGCCCGACGCGAAGGACAGGTCGCGGACCGTGGCGGGGCCGGTGATCGTGGCCGCCTCCGCCTCATAGCTCGTCGTCGCGGGCGGGTTCGCGCTCGCTCCGATGACGATCCGATCGACGAGGAGCGTGCCGCTCGTGCCGACGACCTCGATCTTGTTCACGCCGCCCGAGAGGAAGACCTGACGGGTCGAGCTCGCGCCCACCGGCCCGACCTTCACATCGTTCACGTAGAGGTCGCCGGTGCCGCCGCCCAGGGTGTCCACGGTCACGGAGGACGGCGCGTCCTTCGCGGAGTAGCCCCAGACGGTGGTGGAGGCGCCGCTGGTGAGCGTCGCCGTGCCCGAGCCGGAGACGCCGGCGCGGGAGTAGTCGGCCGTCGCTCCGTTGTCGAGCGTGCCGGTCTCGGCCTCGTGGATCGAGGTCGCGGCGGCCGCGCTGGGGAGGGAGAGCTCGATCTTGTCGACGATCGCGTCGCCCACGGTCGACTTCGTGCCGGCGAGGTTCTTCGCGGCGAGCGAGATCGTGTGGGTGCCGGCGGTCAGCTTCACCTTCGTGTCCGCGTGGTCCCAGACCACGAACTTGTAGGCCAGCGGAAGGAGGATCTCCTGCTCCGCAGCGCCGTCGACGCTCAGGAACGCGTTGATCGGACCCTGCTGGGCGTTGGCGGCGTAGGTGTTGAGGGAGTTGGCGAAGACGCTGAGGTCGTACTCGCCGTCCTTCGGGACGGTGACCGCGAAGTCGAGCTTCAGGTCGCCGCCGGTGCGGATCCCGCCGACGTTGCGTCCGCCCGAGGTGTAGAAGCCGCCGACGTTGGTCGGCGAGCCCTCGGGTCCGTTGAGGTTCCGCGATCCGGTGTAGCGGGCGTCCTCGGCCTCGTACTTCTGGCGGAAGGCGACGGGCGAGGCGGACGGCGACGACGCGTTGGCGCCCGGGGTCAGGACGACCTCGTAGGCGGAGTCGACGTCGAGCGCGGGGAGGGATCCGCCGAAGTCGAGCGAGAGGGCGCCGTCCACGACGGACGCGTCGAACTCCTTGACCGTCTGCGGGGCTCCCGAGTCGCCGACCTGGCCGGTCCAGCGGATCTCGCTGACCTCCACGTGGACCTTCGAGCCGAAGGTGGCGGCCGGGATGCGCTCGAACGCGACCTTCTGCGAGCCGCCGACGCCTCCGAAGAGGGCTCTCGCCTGCTTGGCCGCGGTGTCGAGGGTCGCGACGCCCTGGAGGGTGTAGCTCTGGCCGGGCTTGGGCGGCGTGACCGCGACGGTGTCGCCGGTCATCGAGGCGTAGGCGTTGAGGAGCCACCACTGGCCGTTGGCGCGGTTGGCCTGCACCGCGGAGTCGGAGAGGTTGCCGTCGATGTTCCAGTAGGCGATGTCGCCGTCGACCTTCTTGTCCTCGAGCGCGCTGATCCACTGGACCATCTGGCCGGGCACGGAGGTGTGGTAATTGAAGGCGTACTCGTTGAGGTTCACCGGCAGGTGCTTCCCGGCGTAGGACGTGCCCGCGTACAGCTCGTCCTCCCAGGCCCGGAAGCGGTCGACGTTGGTGCGGATCTCACCCGGGGCGCTCAGCTCGTGCCAGGTCATCACGTCGGGGACGGTGTCCTGCTCGAGCGTGTGGGTCATGAACCCGCGGACCTGGTCGTAGAGGACGCTGGTGTTCGGTCCGGCGATGCGGGCGTCGGGCATCCTGTCGCGGATCAGCGCGTAGGTGCTGTCCCAGGCCGCGAAGAACGCGGTCGGGTCCTCCAGCCAGCTCTTCCCGTCGTAGCTCCACTTCCCGTTGCCGAACATGTTGCCCTCGGGCTCGTTGAACGGCACGAACACGATGTTGTCCTGGTACTCCTCGGGGAGCGCGAGCACCTGGTCGACCTGCGTGGCGATCTTCGCCTGGTAGTCGGCCAGCTTCTCCTGGGGAGTACTGCCCGGCCACTCGTAGGGGAAGCCGCGGTAGATGTCCGTCATGTAGATGTAGGTGTCGCCGTCCGAGGTGTCGGCGACGGCCTTCGCGACGCTCAACGCGTCCGCGCCCGGATGCTGCGGCCCGTCCTGCGCCTTGGTCGAGACCGTGCGCAGGTCGATCCCCTCGAGGAGGTTGTCGGAGGGGAGGCCCTCGCCGTAGACCCCGTAGAGGGTGCCGGACGCGCCGCCCATGAACTCCCCGGTGCTCGTGCCGAGGTCGATGGTCATCTCGTCGAGTGCGCGCACCGTGACGGTCGCCGTGACCGCGGTGCCGAGGCCGGTGACGGTGCCCTTCACGGTGAAGGTGCCGCGCTTCGCGTACGCGGAGGCGGGGACGCTCTCCCAGGTGACCGGGGCGTCGCGGTTCACGCCGTCGGAGTAGGTGGCGGGGACCCCCGGCAGGGCCGGCGCGACGCCGATGCCGGTGGTGACCGCGACGCTCGTCGAGAGAACGCCGGTGACGGCCGGCGCGGCGTCGCCCGCCAGACCCCGGACCTGAGCGGCGGTCAGAGCCCGGTTGTAGACGCGGAAGTCGTCGATCGCTCCGTCGAAGTAGGGGTGCACGTTCCAGAGCGCCCGGCCGATGTTGCCGCTCTTGGAGGCGGAGGCGGAGTAGAGCTGCTTCGCGAGATCGACGGAGGCGGGAGCCGTCGCGACCTGCAGACCGTTGAGGTACAGGGTCACGGTCGTGCCGTCCATCGTCGCGGTGACGTTGACCCACTGGTCCTTCTGCAGCGGCGAGGAGCTGGAGACCCCGGTCTCACCGCCGTCCTTCAGCTGCTTGATGATCGCGCGGGCGCTGCCGCCGTCGAACGACGGAGCGAAGGCCGACGCGGCGTCGGGGCTGATGCCCAGGCACCACAGCCACTGGAAGCCTCCGGTGCCGGACCACTTCGTCCAGGCGGAGACGGTGGTCTGCGTCACGCCCTGGAAGAGCCCGTTCGGCACGGTCAGGTACGGCGCGGAGGTCGAGTCCGCCGCGCCCCCGGGAAGGTCGATCGCGGTCGTACCGGCCTTCCGACCCGCGACGTACGTCGCTCTCGCGCTGTTGACGACGGTGCCGTCGAGCTTCTTCGACGAGAGGTCGGCGACCGTGGATCCGGACACCTGCCCCTGCTCGAAGTCGTACTGGAGGATGAGCGCGTCGGCGGGGACGGAGGTGTCGGCCGCGGAGGCGGACTCGGCGCTCGGGAGAGCGACGGCGAGGGCGGCGAGTGTCGCGGCACTCAGCGCGAGGGCGAGGGAGCGGGTGCCGCGCCTCGGGGAGGACATCGTTGTCACGCTGGTCACTTTCTGTGGGGACAGCCGGCCGGACGACGGCGGGCGTCGGTCCGGGGTCGGAGCAACAGTGCTTCGAACCGGTTCGACAAAACTAGGTTCCGCGCCTGCGACACGCAAGAGGACCTGAGAAGTTCCTCGTCCGGCTCGCAGGTGACGGCGGTCGCTCCGGGCTCTCGCCGGGACCCGTCAGCCCGCCGGAGCGGCCGTCGCCGCGGAGATCGGCGACCGGCACGCAGGAGGACGTCCTGGACGCGGTCGAGGGGAGCCGCCCGGACTGGCTGAGCCCCGACGGCGTCCTCCCGCGGTGACCCGCGGGACCGCGGTGGCCTGTGCCGCGTGCGGGAGGATGAGGGCATGACGCTCCCTCCGCCGACGCTCCTCTCCCCGCCGCTCCAGGACCGGCTGGCCCGGTGGTTCGACGAGGAGGCGCCGCCGGCCCCCTCGGTGAGCTGGGCTCTGTTCGACCGCAGCGGGCTCCTCGTCCACCACGGCCGCGGCGAGCACCGCCTCGACGGGGCCGCTCCCGGGCCCGGGACCGTGCACCGCATCGCCTCCATGTCGAAGAGCTTCGAGGCGGCGGCGGTGCTGATCCTGCGCGACCGCGGGCTGCTCCGCCTCGACGACCGCGTCGCCGACCACGTGCCGGAGTTCACCGACCCGCTCGACTCCGCGGGCCGGCCGCTGCCCGTGACGGTCAGGAAGCTCCTCAGCAACTGCTCGGGGCTCCCGGAGGACAACGGCTGGGCCGACGACGTCATGGCTCTGACGCGGGAGGAGTTCCTCGAGGTCGTCAGCCGCGGGCTGACCTTTACGGAGCGGCCGGGTGAGGTCTACCAGTACTCCAACATCGGCTTCTGGCTGCTCGGCGTGCTCGTCGAGAACGTGACCGGGGAGGACTTCCCGACCTTCGCGACGCGGACGATCCTCGAGCCGCTCGGCCTCCACGACACCCGCTACGACAGCGGCGACTACCCTGACGGCACCGACCTGGCGGCCGGCTTCAGCACCTTCGACGACGGAGGGACCTGGGTGCCCCGCCCCGTGACCGGCACCGGAGCGGGCGCCTGCGCCGCGAGCATGTTCAGCACGGTCGGCGACATCGCCCGCTGGAGCGGCTGGCTCTCCTCCGCGTTCGAGGGCGAGGACGGCGCGGACGACGACCCGGTGCTGAGCCGTGCCTCCCGCCGCGAGATGCAGCGCGGCTGGACGCCGGTCCCCGCGCTGAGCCCTCGCGCCGTCGAGAGCACGCTCGACGGCTCCGCCTACGGGTTCGGCCTCGTCGTCGAGCACGACGTCCGCTTCGGCGGGATCGCCCACCACTCCGGCGGCCTGCCGGGCTGGTCGTCGAACATGCGGTGGCATCTGGAGTCGGGCCTGGGGGCCGTGGTCTTCGCGACCGCGAACGGGGCGAAGCTCGCCGCCGCCGCGACGGGACTGCTCCGCGCCGCCCTCGAGGACACCGCTCCGCCGGCGCGGACCATCACCCTCCTCCCGTCGACCCTCGCCGCGGCCGCCGCCGTCGAGGACGCGATCGTCGCGGGAGACCTCGCCCGGGCAGGGGAGGCGGGCAGCGGCGCCCTGTTCAGCCCCAACCTGCTGAGCGATGTGCCGGCCGACGTGCGCGCCCGCCGCCTCGCCACGGCGATCGCGGAGATCGGCGGGCTCGCCGAGGACCCGACCGCGAGGCCGCTGGTGGAGCGGCTGCTCTGGAGCGCCTCCGCGGCGCAGGCGGCCTTCCTCCTGCCGGGCCGCGACGGAGAGCTCGAGTGCCGGCTCGAGACCACGCCGACCGTCCCGGCCCTGGTCCAGCGCCTCGAGATCGTCGTGCGCGAGGCTCCGACGGCTGCCCTCCCGGTCGTGCGCTTCTACCGCCCTCGGGCCGGCTAGCGGTCGAAGACGAGGCGCGGACGCGGCGGACCTCGACGCTCCCGCACCGAGAACGGCGGGCGGCCCGCGAGGGACCGCCCGCCGTCACGCTCCCGCGGTCAGCGGATCGTCGTGCTCGCCGTGTCCGCGTTGCTGCGGATGGACGGGTCCGGCGTCTTCGTCGAGAACGCCGCCGCCAGCGCGGTCGCCGTGCCCGAGACGGCCGCCCTCACCGTGATCTTCTCCGACACGGTCCGCCCGTCCGCCAGGCCGGCCCGCTGGAACACCACGACGTTCCCGACCCTGGTGTACGAGCCTGTCGCCGAGACGAACTGCACACCCGCGGGCAGGACGACCTGCGAGAAGACCGACCCAGACGCAGCCGGACCGGCGTTCGTCGTGATGAGGGTGTAGGTGAGCGTCCTCCCCTTCACCGCCGAGGCCGGCCCGGAGAGGTCGACGCGCAGATCGGCCTTCGTCGCGACCTGCTTTGGCGAGACCGTCAGCGTGCTCGTCGCCCGAGCCGTGCCCGCCGAGTTCGCGGCCTGGATGCTGAAGGTGGTGGTCCCGGCCGTGGTCGGCGTCCCGGAGAGGCGCCCGGTCGCGTCGAGGGTGAGTCCGGCGGGCAGTGCGCCGGAGACCAGGGAGACCGACGGAGCGGGCGTGCCGCTCACCGCGTAGCGGAAGTCGTAGGCCGAGCCGACGACGCCGGCCGCGACCGTCCCGGAGAGGGTCGGCGCGACCGTCGGCGACGAGACGGTGACGGTGCTGGTGGTCTCCGCGGAGGCGGTGCCGGCGCGGGCCGCCAGCGTGAACGTGAAGGTGCCCGGCGCGGACGGAGTCCCGGTCAGGCGCCCGGCCGGAGTCAGGGTGAGGCCGGACGGGAGCGCACCGGAGGAGACGGCCACCGACGGCGCGGGGAAGCCGGAGACGGTGTAGCCGAAGTCGTAGGGGGTGCCGACGACGCCCGGCCCGGGGGTGCCGGAGATCGCCGGTGCAGCGGCGGCGGGGGAGACGACGACGGTGCTGGTGGTCTCCGCGCTCCCCGCAGCGTTCGAGGCCCGCAGGGTGAAGGTGGAGCGTCCGTCGGCGGTCGGCGTCCCGGTCAGGCCGCCACGATCATCGAGGCTCAGGCCGGCGGGGAGCGTTCCGGAGACGAGCGAGACCGTCGGCGCCGGTGTGCCCGTCACGCTGTAGTCGAAGTCGTACGGGGTGCCCACCGTCGCGGCGGGCGGGTCGCCGGCCAGGGTCGGCGCGACCGTCGTCTCCGCCACGGCGAACGTGTGCGGGGCCCCGACGGTGGCGCCGAAGGGGTTCCGCGCGGAGACGGCGAAGGTGGACGTGCCCGCGGTCGTCGGCGTGCCGGAGAGGAGCCCGGACGCGCTGAGGGTCAGGCCGTCGGGGAGTGAGCCGGAGGCGATCGCGAACGAGGCGGGGCGGTCGGCCGCGAAGGTGTACGAGGCGGCCGCTCCGAGCGGCCCGGACGCGGGAGGAGCATCCGCCGTCAGGACCGGACGCGGGCCCCGGGCGAGCACGTGATCGGGTCCGGCTGCGAGAGCCGTCGTGCCGGCGAGGCCGGCGGGTGACTGCAGCTGCCCGGCCGAGCTCCGGCCCCAGCCGACGATCGTGCCGTCGCCCTTCAGCGCGAGGCTGTAGTCGGACGCGGCGGCGATCGCCACGACCCCGGACAGGCCTTCCGGCACCGTGGTCTGGCCGTAGTCGACGACGACCGAGTCGGAGCTCGCGCCCCAGGCGACGACGGTGCCGTCCTCCTTCAGCGCGAGGCTGTGGGTCTCTCCCGCCGCGACGGCCACCACGCCCTCGAGCCCCGCGGGGACGTCGGTCTGCCCGTAGAGGTCCCAGCCCCAGGCGACCACCCTCCCGCCGGACACGGCGAGGCTGTGGCGCTGGCCCGCGGCGATGGCCGTGACGCCTCCGAGGCCGGCCGGGACCAGGCCCTCGCCCAGCCCGTTGCTGCCCCACGACGTGACGGTGCCGTCGTTGCCGAGCGCGAGGCTGTTGTCGCGGGAGGACGAGATCGCGACGATCCCGGTCAGCGCGGCACTCCTCGACACCTGCCCGTCGCCGTCGTAGCCCCAGGAGACGACGGTCCCGTCGCTCTTCAGCGCATGGCTGCTGTAGTCGCCGGCGGAGACCGCGACGACCCCCGTGAGACCGTCGGGGACGCTGGTCTGCCCGTACGACCCGCGGCCCCAGGCGACGACCCCGCCGTCGCCTTTCGCGGCGAGGCTGTGGGTCCGGCCCGCGGCGAGGGAGAGGACGCCCTCGACCCCGGCCGGGACCGTGGTCTTCCCGTCGGTGCCGCTTCCCCAGGCCGCCACCCCGAGGACAGGGGCGGACGGAGCGGCGACCGCCGCGAGAGGAACGGCGGTGCCGACGAGGAGCGCGACGGCCGCGGTCAACCCGAGCAGACCCCGCCGGAGCCGCCGCGCCGCTCCTGGATCCCGCGGCTGCGACGTGCCGTCCTGGACGGCGGGCGGACGAGGGACGGTGCTGGAGCGCATGTGCTGCCTTCGATCGGGACGGCCCCCATCGGCCGTCCTCGAACCGTGGCACGGCCGTCCCGCCGCTGACAATGTCCTCTAGCGGCCCTGTCCGGAAGAGGGCGCCGCGGAGCTCCGCGGAGGGGACGTAGGCCCGGTCTCACTGCGGCCGAGCGCTCCCGCCGCGGGCCCGTGACGGTCAGCGCATCCCGAGGGACGCCGTCGCGTCCGGACCGCTCAGCGGGGTCGGAACGGAGACCCCGGCTCTCCCGCGTACGGGGCGTCCGCCTGGTCGAAGTCCCAGAGGCCCGCGGTGGACGGGCGGACGACGGGGGTCTTCGTCGGGGTCGGCGTCGCCGACGGCGCCGGCGCGGCGGCCAGCCCGGCGTGCCAGCGGAAGATCGCGTCGATGCCGTCCTGGTTCACCCACGACGGTGCGTTGTGGCCGAGCGCGTGCGTCCGGACGGTCGCCTCCCTGGCCGTGGCCGTCGCCTTCTTCACGAGGGCGAGCCCGTGCAGTGCCGGCGGCACGCTCGGGTCCGGGTGGGCCGTGTCGGACACCACCGAGCGGATGTTCGCGCCGGCCCAGGCGGAGGCGGGCAGCCGCTTCGGGTTGTGGGAGTCGATCTGAGCGGTGCTGCCGCCGAACGCACCGCCGATCGAGAAGCGGCCCCGCGTCGTGCGGTCGTGGGTGTCGCGGAGGTCGTAGACGCCGTTGACCAGGTAGACGCCGTTGATGCCGGGGAAGACCCGCGCGCCGTAGTCCTCGCAGGCGAGCGCGCCGCCGGCCGACATCGCCCAGAGGTAGCTGGCGGCGATCGGGAACTGGCCGGAGAGGTAGGCGTAGCCGTTCCGCTGGTGCTTCTGCGCGGTGTCGTTGGTCCAGATCGTTCCGCCGAGCGTCTGGCAGATCGCGATGGCGCCCCGCTCGACGGCGAGCTCGGCCGGGTACGCGAAGACGCTGGACAGCGAGGTGTGGTCGGCCTGCGCGGAGTGGATGAACCAGATCACCGGTACCGCCGCGGCCTGCCGCGGCTTCACCGTCTGCGGCACGAAGATCCGCGCGAGGTCGCCCGCGATCGAGACCGTGAGGACGTCGTAGAGCACGCCGCGGTTCTTCGTCCTCACGTTGATCGTGCGGGTCCTCTCCCCGGGCAGGCCGGGCACGGGGGAGGCGGAGGCGGAGGCGGCCGGGAGCGTCGCCGCGCCCAGAGCGAGAGCACCCGTGAGGGCGCCGCCGACGACGGCGCGCCGCCGGAGGCCGGGAGTTCGAGAGGGGGGTACTGCTGAATCGTCGGGGGACACGGGGGCTCCTCGTGCAGGGACCGCGAACCGACGAGGTCGGCGGAGCGGTCCGGGTCGGCGGGGGGTGTGCCTGCAACGCTAGCCGGAGGACCGGCCGGACGACCCGTCGATGCGCGCCAGTCGCGGGACGGCGGAGGGACGACGCCGCACGGACGGAACGGTCGGCGGCTCGGCGACCGCATCGGCGGCGGATCGAGGCGCTCCGGAAGCGAAGGAGAGGCCCGTTCCTGATCGCCCGCCCCACCGGTTCCGACCCTTTCGCTCCGTTCGGGAGCACTTCCCCGCACCGGTCTGGCCCCCCGGTGTGAAGGCTCCCAGGTTCCTCGCGCTCGTCGGCGGACCGGTGCCAGCGTGAAGGGACCGAGAAGCAGAAGGAGAAACGACCATGACTCTTCGACGAACTCTTGCCACCCTCGCCCTCACGGGCGCCATCGCCTCCGTCGGCGTCGTCGCTGTCGCGACGCCCGCCTCCGCGGCCGAGGTCGCGAACGGACAGTACGTGAGCGCCGGGAACTACGCGTGCGGAGCCCAGGAGGTGGCCACCGGCGCCACCCTCGGACCCGAGGGCGTCCTGCGCCAGCGCGCTCTCGTCTTCCGCAACTGCGGGTCGAGCACGGTCGAGCGCAAGGCCGACATCATCGCCGACTTCGACGGCAGCTGCTACTCCGTGGCGCCGGGCAAGGCCCGAGTCCTCGACGCGCTGTTCGTGGCGGCGGGACGCAACACCTACCGCGCGTCCAAGGCCTGCTGAGGTCGCGTGCTCCGCCGGAGGGGCGGGTCGGGGACATCCCCGGCCCGCCCCTCCGGCTGTCCGGAACGACCACGCCGTCCGAGCCGTCCTCCCGCCGACCCGCCCGCGGATCACTCCAGCACAGGCCCCAGCTCCGCCAGGTCCTCCGCGACCCGGGCCCGCGCCCGTGCACCGAGCCCGCGGACCGGACGCGGGAGGCAGCGCGCCTCGGCGAGACCGAGCTGCTCCGCCATCGCCGCGACCACGCGGTAGCTGCCGCCGTGCTCCGCGAAGAGGTCTCAGACGGGCTGCAGGCGCGCCGATCCCGCGATCGCGGCCGCCTCATCGCCCGACTGCGCCGCCCGGGCGATCGACAGCGCCGTCCGCGGGAAGAGGCCGCCGATCACCGAGTACCAGGCGTCGCAGCCGCCGAGCAGCCCGCGCGCACCCGCGGCGTCCCCCGAGACCCCGACGGTGACCCCCTCCGGCACCCGCTCCCGGATCTCGCTGACGCGCGCCGCCGCGGCGCCCGGTCCCTCCGGCACGCCGGGGATCTTGAGGGAGGCGACCTGCGGCAGCCGGGCGACGGCCCCGTAGAGGTCGTCGGAGAAGGAGAAGCGCGTCGTCCCGGGGTTGTCGTACACGACGAGCGGCACCGAGAGCTGAGCCGTCACGTCCTCGTAGAGCCCCAGCACGTCCTCGTCCGTCAGCGGCTGGTAGCCGAGCGGCGCCAGGAGCACCGCGCTCGCTCCGGCGCTCTGCGCGTCCTCGGCGAGCGCCAGCACCTGCGAGGTGCGCAGCGCCCCGATCCCGACCACGACCGGCACCGGACCGGCGCCGCGGACGGCGATCTCTGCTGCGCGCCGGCGCTCGCCGCGGTCCAGGTACGGAGCCGAGCCGGTCGAGCCCAGGGCGCCGATCGAGTCGACTCCCGCCCGCGCGAGCCGCTCGACGAGAGCGGCGAACGACCGCTCGTCGATGCTGTCGTCGCGGAGCGTTGTGAGGGGGAAGGCGCTGAGTCCGGTGAGCACGTCGGTCCGTTCGCTGAGGGCGGGAGGGGCCCGGACAGTCTCCCCGGCGGCAGGGGCCCGGTCGAGGCCAGAACCGCCGGGGGCCGGGGGACCAGCCGTCACTCCGCGTCGAGCACCACTCGGGAGTGGAGTCCGAGCCGGTCGAGGAACGCCTCGTCGTGGCTGACGACGACCAGGCCGCCCCGCCAGGCGGCGAGAACGTCGACGAGGTGGTCGGTCGTGGCGAGATCGAGATCGTTCGTCGGCTCGTCGAGCACGAGCAGCTGCGGAGCGGGCTGCGCCAGCACGAGCCCGGCGAGCGCGACGCGGAACCGCTCGCCGCCCGAGAGCGACGCGATCCTCCGATCGACCACGTCGCCGCGCACCAGGAGCCGCGCGAGGGCGTTCCGCAGCTCGACCGCCGGACGATCCGGCGCGGCCCGGGAGACGTGCTCCCGCACGGTGGCCTCCTCGTCGAGGAGTCCCTCGCGGCGCTGGGGGAGCCAGCCGACCCGCTCCGTCAGCGCTCGGGCCGTGGTGCCGGCGAGCGGATGCTCCCGCGCACCCGGCGCCCCGACGAGGTGCTCGAGCAGGGTGGTCTTCCCCGTCCCGTTCGCGCCGACCACGGCGATCCGCTCCGGCCCCTGGAGCACCGTCGTCCGGCCGCGCACCGTCACCTCCGCCAGACGGCGCCCGGCCGCGACCCCGGGGTCCGGCAGGTCGAGGCGGACCCGGTCGTCGTCGCGCACTGCCCGCGACGCGGCGTCGACCTGCTCGCGCGCCCGCGCCTCCGCGGCCCCGTGGCCGGAGCGCAGCCGTCCCGCGGTCGCCTCGGCTCGTCCTCTCCGCGCGTTCGCGAGGATCGCGGGCATCGACTCCGCCGATCGCGCCCCCGCCCGCGCCCGGCGGGCGATGGTCGTCTCGGCCTCGATGCGCTGCCGCCGCTCGGCGCGGAGAAGCCGGTCGGCGTCGCGCAGATCGCGCTCCGCGGCCGCCTGCTCGAGGGCGAGCCGCTCCTCGAACGCCGAGAACGTCCCGCCCGAGGTGCGGACCGCCCCGTCGCGCAGCTCCGCGATCTCGTCGACGTGCTCGAGCAGCTCCCAGTCGTGGCTGACGAGCACGAGCGTCCCGCGCCACCGGTCGACCAGGTCGAGCAGAAGCCCTCGGGAGCGCCGGTCGAGGTCGTTCGTCGGCTCGTCGAGCACGGCGATCGGCCGGCCGCGCAGCCGGACGCCGGTCACGGCCGTGAGGACGGCCTGCCCTCCGGAGAGGGTCGCGACCGGCCGCAGCAGGTCCGCCTCCTCCAGGTCGAGACCGGCGTCGCCGAGTGCGGCGAGCGCCCGGGCCTCGAGGTCCCAGTCGTCCGCGAGCACCTCGAAGTGCCTCGAATCCGCGTCGCCGCGGAGGATCGCGTGCAGAGCGTCCAGGCGCTGCCGGATCCCGAGGAGATCGGCGACGGTGTCGTCGGGCCCTCGCCGGAGGCGCTGGGGCAGCAGGTCGACGGGTCCCGTCGTCGAGACGCTCCCGGCGGTGGGGGAGAGGCCGCCGGTGACGAGGCGGACGAGGGTCGACTTGCCGGCGCCGTTCGCGCCGACGAGACCGGTGCGCCCGCGTCCGAACGCAGCGGTGACGCGGTCGAGGACGACGGAGCCGTCGGGCCAGGCGAACGTGCAGTCGTGGAGGACGACGGCGGGCGGGGTGGTGCGGGACGAGGAGGGCACGGTGCTCCAGTGGTCGGTGTCGGCGCACGACGACCACCGGGCTCCGAGGGAGCAGGGGCTCGCCCCTGAGGGGCGGGCACGGGGGACGTCAGTGCGAGAGCAGCTGCTGCGTCGTGGACGCAGTACCGGTGCTGGAGCGCAAGAGTCCGTCTTCCGTGCGGGGGGCCCCCGTGACCGCGAGCCGCTGGATCGGCCGGTGTGGCGGCCGCACCGACGTCGCGGCTCGCGACGAGGTACCCGACGACCGTACGTGCCCGTCGATACACGCGCAACCGTGACCGACTGCTCGTCCGCGGCCTGCGTCCGTCGGCGCCGTCGCGCGGCTCGCGGCGGACGGCTCTCCACCCACGGCGGGACGGCCGGACCGCCCTGGTATGCACGCTGCTGCCCACCGGTCGAGGGGGTCGCCGGCGGGCCCTCCCGTCGCCGCGCCCTCACTACGCTGAGCCCATGGTGACCATTCGCGACGTCGCGGCCGATGCGGGGGTGGCCCGCAGCACGGTGTCCTACGTGCTCTCCGGCAACAAGAAGCTCCCGGAGGCGACCCGCCTGCGCGTGCTCGCGAGCGTGGAGCGGCTCGGCTACCGGCCCGACCCGATGGCGCGGGCCCTGGCGCTGCGGCGCACGAACATCCTCGGCTTCTTCGCCTCCGTCGATCCGGAGTCGCGGCAGACCGATGTCGACGTCTTCATGCGCTTCGTGCGGGCGGCGATGTACGCGGCCCGCGCCCGCGGCTTCGACCTGCTGATGATGGGCACGGGCGAGGGAGAGCTGGCGCGCGACGTCCTCGCCGATGCGCTCGTCGTGATGGACATCCGCCGGGACGACCCCCGGCTGCCGGTCCTCGCGAGCATCGGCCTGCCGACCGCGCTGGTCGGCTACCCGGGCGAGGGCAGCCCGTTCAGCGCGATCGACCTCGACTTCGACGGCGCGGCGCGGGTCGCCGTCGACCACCTCGCCGACCTCGGGCACGTCGAGATCGCGGTCCTCGGGATGGGCCCCGACGCCTACGAGAGCGGCTACGCCTTCGCCCTGCGGTTCCGCGAGGGCTTCCTCGACCAGTGCCGCCTGCGCGGCGTGCGGGGCGCCGTCATCCCCAGCACCGACGACGTCGACGACTGGTTCGAGCAGGCGCAGGAGCAGCTCCCCGGCCTGAGCGCCGTGGTCACTCACGGGCCGGGCGTGCTCGAGCCGTTCCTGCAGCGCCTCAGTGGCCTGGGCCTGCGCGTCCCGGAGGACTGCTCGATCATGACCATCGCCCCGGAGGCGGTGATGCGGCACGCCGACCAGCCGGTCACCGTGGTGGACCTGCCCGGCGACGAGATGGTCTCGCGGGCGGTCGACCTGGTGCTCGACGAGCTCGCCGGCACCGCGACTCCGGGAGTGACGGAGCTGCTGCCCGCGGTGGTCGTGGACCTCGGCACCACCGCGCCCTTCTCGCCGGGCACCAGCCGGGGCGTCGTCCCCTCGTGGCGGCGGGCGCGCGGCTGACGTCGACCGGGTCGCCGGGGGCGTTCCCCGGGCGATCGGTGAACCGGTTCTCCGAAATCTATTGAACCGGTTCTCCGACTCGGTTAGGCTCGCCACGACTTCCGGACGGACCGCCTCAGCGGGCGCCCCCGGAGGGTCTTCCCGGCGCGAGCGCTCCGCTCGTCCCGACCGTATTCAGAGAGGAATACCGTGAAGAACAGCATCCGACGGGCCGCAGGCGCCGCCTCCCTCGTCCTCGTCGCCGGAGTCGCCCTCAGCGCGTGCAGCGCACAGGGAGCGGGCGACGACTCGTCGAAGTCGCTCACTCTCTGGGACAGCTTCACCCAGTACGACGCGTCCTCCCCCTACGGCCAGCTCCTGGCCGGCTGCGAGGCCTCGACCGGGATCACCCTCGAGCGCACCTCCGACCCCGACCTCACCACCAAGCTCCTGCAGTCGGCCGCGTCGAAGACCACGCCGAACCTGGTCGTCCTCGACAACCCCAACGTCGCGAAGTTCGCCGACACCGGCCTGCTCGTCGACAACGCCGCCTCCGGGCTCGACACCAGCGACGTCCTCCCGAACGTGCTCGCCGCCGGCCAGCTGGACGGGAAGACCTACGGCTCGTCGATCGGCTCGAACACCCTCGCGCTCTTCTACAACAAGGCGCTCTTCGAGGCCGCCGGCGTCACTCCGCCGACGACCTGGGACGAGCTGACCACCGCCGCGAAGGCCCTCACCGCGGGCGACGTCACCGGGCTCGGCTTCTCCGCGATCGGCACCGAGGAGGGCACCTTCCAGTTCCTGCCCTTCTTCTGGGGCTCCGGTGCGACCCTCGAGGACATCTCCTCCGACGACGCCGTCTCGGCGCTCGCGCTCTGGACCGACCTGGTGAAGAGCGGCTCGGCCTCGCAGGCGAACGTCAACGCCAACCAGCAGGACGTCCGCGACCAGTTCCTCGCGGGCAAGCTCGGGATGATGGTCAACGGCACCTGGCAGCTCTCCGCCCTCGACGAGGCGGGCATCGACTACGGCGTCGTGCCGATCCCGGCGAAGGACGGGGGAGCGGCACCGAGCCCGCTCGGCGGCGAGTTCGTCGAGGTGGTCGCCTCCGACGCCGCGAAGCAGACCCTCGCCACGGAGTTCGCGCAGTGCGTCATCCAGCCCGACAGCCTGAAGGCCTGGGCGGCCGGCCAGTCGTACATCATGCCGTACGCCGACGCGGCCGCCGAGCAGGCGACCGAGGACCCCGCGCTCCAGCCGTGGGTCGAGGCCATCTCGGTCGCGCAGGGACGCACCAGCGACCTCGGCGTCGCCTACCCGGACACCTCGAAGGCGCTCTGGACCGCGATCCAGGAGTCGCTGACCGGCTCGAAGACGCCGCAGGCGGCCCTCGACGACGCCGCGGCGAGCCTGAAGTAGCGGCCGCATGACCGACCCCGCCGTGCTCACGGCGCCGGTCGCGGGCGGGGCGGCCACCAGGCCGCCCGCCCGCCGCCGACCCCGCTCCCACCTCCGCCTCGCCGCCGCCGCCTTCATGGCGCCCGTGGTGATCTTCCTCGCCGTCTTCTTCGTCTACCCGATCATCCGCGGCGTCGTCCTCAGCCTCCAGGACTTCGGACCGTCGTCCTTCGTGACCGGGATCGCCCCCTTCGTCGGCTTCGACAACTACGTCACGGTCGTCACCGATCCGATCTTCGCGAGCATCGCCTGGCACACCGTGGTCTTCACCGTGGTCTCGCTGGTGGGCCAGTTCACGATCGGCATGGCCCTGGCGCTGTTCTTCAGCCGCCGGTTCCCGCTCTCGGCGACGTTCCGCTCCCTCATCCTGCTGCCGTGGCTCCTGCCGCTGATCGTCTCGGCGACGGCCTGGCGCTGGATCTTCGACCAGCAGTTCGGCATCCTGAACGCCGCGATCGGCACGCCGGTCGGCTGGCTGACCGATCCGTCCGTCTCGCTGTGGGCGGTCATCATCGCCAACATCTGGCTGGGCATCCCGTTCAACATGGTGCTGCTGCACGGAGGCCTGCAGGGCATCCCCGAGAGCCTCTACGAGGCCGCGGCACTGGACGGCGCCTCGCGCTGGCGGTCCTTCTGGAGCATCACCTGGCCGCTGCTGCGACCGGTGACCTCCGTCACGCTCCTCCTCGGCCTCGTCTACACGATCAAGGTGTTCGACGTCATCTGGATCCTCACCAAGGGAGGCCCGGCCAACAGCTCGCACACCCTCGCGACCTGGGCCTACGAGCAGTCCTTCACCGACCTGCAGTTCGGAGTTGGTGCGGCGGCCGGCCAGATCCTCGTGATCGTCGCCCTCGTCTTCGGCGTGATCTACATCCGCGCCCAGCGCAAGGAGGACCTCGGATGAACCGGCACACCACAGGGCTGCGCCGCGGGATCGACGTGGTCATCGCGATCGTGCTCTGCGGCTTCCTCCTCTTCCCGCTCTACTGGATGGTCAACGTCTCGCTGACCAAGCCGCAGAACCTGATCCAGACCCCGCCGAGCCTGTTCCCCGGCGACCCGACCCTCGACGGGTACGTGCAGGCGTTCTCGACGCAGCTGCCGAACCTCATCACGAGCCTCGTGATCTCGATCGGCTGCGTGATCCTGACGCTGGCGATCGCCCTGCCCGCCGCTTTCGCGATGGCGAAGTTCCGGGTGCGGGGGACCGGCGTCGTGATGTTCGTGTTCCTCCTCGCCCAGATGATCCCCGGGATCGTCCTGGTCACCGCGCTGTTCGCGATCTACAACGCGCTGGGGCTGCTCAACACCTATCCGGGCCTCATCCTCGCCGACGCGACCGCCTCCGTGCCGTTCGCGGTGATCATCCTCCGGGCCTTCATGCTCGGCATCCCCGACGAGCTGATCGAGGCCGCGCGGATCGACGGTGCGAGCAACTGGCGCTCCTTCGTCTCGATCGTCATCCCGCTGAGCCGGAACTCGATCGTGACCGCGGGCCTGTTCTCGTTCCTGTTCGCCTGGGCCGACTTCCTCAACGCGAACTCGCTCACCTCGGGCAACAGCATCGTGCCGTTCACCCTCGGCCTCTACCGCTACATCGGATCGACCACCACCAACTGGAACGGGATCATGGCGACCGCCGTGATCGCCTCCATCCCGGCCGCCGTGCTGCTGATCGTGGCCCAGCGCTACGTCGCCGCCGGGGTCACCGCCGGCGCGGTCAAGGACTGAGCGCCGTGCCCGACTCGAGGAAGCAGGAGCACATGGACACCGACGCGTTCGCGCTCGAGGGGGACCGCCTCGTCTGGCGCGGCGACGGCGAGACCGTCGTCGTCGAGCCGTGGGGGAGGGACAGCGTCCGGGTCCGCGCCCGCCGGTCCGGGGAGGTCCTCGACACCGACTGGGCGCTGATCGCCCCCGAGCGCCGCGCGCCGGAGGTCTCGATCGAGGGACCGCGGGCGACGCTGCGCGCCGGCGACATCACCGTCGTCCTCGAGCAGCAGGAGGGCTACGGGTACCAGACCGGCTACCACGAGCTCTCCTGCTCCCTCTCCTTCTACGACCGTCGGGGGGAGCTGCTCTTCCGAGAGCTCGGGAGCGGGGGAGCGCTCAAGCTGCGCGCCCGCGAGCAGCGTCCGCACCTGGGCGGCGACTTCCGGCTGACCGCGCTGTTCGAGACGTCCCCCGACGAGAAGCTGTACGGGATGGGGCAGTACCAGCAGGACATCCTCGATCTGAAGGGCTGCACGCTCGAGCTCGCGCACCGCAACTCCCAGTCGAGCGTCCCGTTCGTGCTGTCGAGCCGCGGCTACGGGTTCCTCTGGCACAACCCCGCGATCGGCCGCGCGACTTTCGCAGCCAACCGCACGGAGTGGTCCGCCGAGTCCTCCCAGCAGCTCGACTACTGGGTGACCGCGGGGGAGACCCCGGCCGACATCACCCGGGCCTACGCCGACGCGACCGGGCACGTCCCGATGATGCCCGAGCACGGCCTCGGCTTCTGGCAGTGCAAGCTGCGCTACTGGAACCAGGAGCAGCTGCTCGAGGTCGCCCGCGAGCACCGGCGCCGCGGCCTGCCGATGGACGTGATCGTGGCCGACTTCTTCCACTGGCCGCACATGGGCGACTTCCGCTTCGAGGAGGAGTTCTGGCCGGATCCGTCCGCCATGGTCGCCGAGCTGCGCGAGCTCGGGATCGAGCTGATGGTCTCGGTCTGGCCGCAGGTGTCGGTCGAGTCCGAGAACTACATCGCGATGAAGAAGGGGAACCTCCTCGTCAAGGCCGAGCGGGGCCTGGACCTGCACATGCAGTTCGAGGGTCCGAGCGCGTTCTACGACGCGACGAGCCCCGCCGCCCGGAGGTTCGTCTGGGAGGCGTGCCGGCGCAACTACGGCGAGCACGGGATCCGGCTCTTCTGGCTCGACGAGGCCGAGCCCGAGTACGGCGTCTACGACTTCGACAACTACCGCTACGCCGCCGGCCCCGCCGTCCAGGTCGGCAACCTCTACCCGCAGGCGTTCTCCCGCGGATTCTTCGAGGGGCAGAGCGAGGGCGGGGAGACCGCGATCGTCAACCTCGTCCGCACCGCGTGGGCGGGCAGCCAGCGCTACGGTGCGCTCGTGTGGTCGGGCGACATCCACTCGACCTTCGCGGACCTGCGCCACCAGATCACGGCCGGCATCCACATGGGCGTCGCGGGGATCCCGTGGTTCACGACCGACATCGGAGGATTCGCCGGGGGAGACCCGTCGGATCCGGAGTTCCGTGAGCTCCTCGTGCGATGGTTCCAGTTCGGCGCGTTCAGCCCGGTGATGCGCCTCCACGGCGACCGCGCGCCGTCGGCCCCGGTCACGGCCGCCGACGGGAGCCGCCGCGCCGCGACCGGAGCCGCGAACGAGGTGTGGAGCTTCGGCGAGGAGGCCACGCCGATCCTCACCCGCCTGCTGCATCTGCGCGAGACCCTGCGCCCGTACACGCGCGAGGCGATGCGGGAGGCGCACGAGCTGGGCCAGCCCGTGCTGCGCGCGGTGTTCCACGAGTTCCCGGGGGACCCGGAGGCCTGGGATCTGGCCGACCAGTACCTCTTCGGATCGGACCTGCTGGTGGCTCCGGTCACGCACGCCGGAGCCGTCTCCCGACGGGTCTACCTGCCCGCCGGGGCGCGCTGGACGGAGCTCTTGACGGGCGCCGAGCACGAGGGCGGGCAGTGGATCGTCGCCGACGCGCCGCTGGCCGTCATTCCGGTCTTCGCGCGCGACGGCCGGCAGGCGCACCTCGTCGGGCAGCTCTGAGCGGAGGCTCCCCGCTGACCGGAGGGTTCCGCCGGGAGGAGCGCCCCGCGTCAGCCCGTCCCCGCGAGCCAGAAGTCGACCGCGTCGGGGGACGGGCGCCCGGCGACCCGGACGACGTCGCCGAACTCGAGCACGCTGTCCGGATCCTCCTGGACGGCCGGCCACCGCTCGCGGCCGGCGGCGTCCGGATCGCCGTGGGAGACGAATGCGAGCCAGCGCCCGGTCATCTCCTGCTCGAGCCGGCGGTCGACGTCCGTGTAGTCGGCGTCGCCGTCCGCCCCGAGGTTCCCGTACGCGTACATCACCTCGGCGCCGTGGTACGCGCCGAACTGCTCGAGTCCGCTCTCCGGGGGAGTGCGCGTGAAGATGTAGGCGTGGACGCCCGCCCGCCCGGTCCGGGCGGCCGTCAGCGCCCAGAGCCGCATCGGGGCGGTCATCGTCCGGTCACTGCCGGCGCGCAGCCGGGAGTCGACGACCTGATCCTCGACGGCACCCGGGTACAGCGCGAGGAATCGGTCCGCGTCGTCTCCGTGCTCCCGGCGCACCTCCTGCTCGTAGGCGTCCGGATCCGAGTCGACGCCTCCCAGCAGATCGAGCGAGGTCTCGTCGGAGTTGCTGCCGAGCAGGAGGGGGACGTCGTTCTGCCGACCGGCCTTGTAGACGGCGAGCGGCGTGTCGGGGAGGACGACGCCGTCGATCGAGGGCCACCAGTGCTGCGAGAGGTCCGCGGCGGCCGAGACGATGCGCTCGGCCGGCAGGGCCCTCATCTCGGCCAGGCTCGCCCCGCCGAGCGCCTCGCTCAGGCGCGCAGCCGCCTCCCGTGCGGTGGCGGCGTCGTCGTAGAGGTCGCCGGCCTCGCGGTCTCCCGCCGACCCCAGGCATCCTCCGCTCTCCCCGATGATCCCGTGGAGGAGGCCGGCCGCGAGGGGCGAGGCCCCGAGGATGCAGGCGCTGCCGGAGCCGGCGGACTGGCCGGCGACCGTCACCCGCCCCGGGTCCCCGCCGAAAGCGGCGATGTTGTCCTGCACCCATTGCAGAGCGGCGACCTGGTCGAGCAGTCCCTGGTTCCCCGGGGTGCCGCCGCCGAGCACCTCACCGGCGAGGAATCCGAGGACGCCCAGACGGTAGGCGACGGTGACGACCACCGCGCCCCGGGAGGCGAGCGCCGCGCCGTCGTAGGCGGGGAGGGCGCCGGACCCCGAGACGAACGCGCCGCCGTGGAGGTAGACGAGGACCGGGCGGGAGTCACCCGCTCCACCGGCCGGCGTCCAGATGTTCAGGCGGAGGCTGTCCTCGTCCGTCGCGTACCCTCCGAGGAGCGTCTCCTCCAGCGGCAGGTCGAGCACGCGGGTCGCCGCTCGGGAGAGGAACGTCGGCTCCGGCTGAACGGCGGAGGGGCCGAAGTCGTCGGCCACGAGGGTCGCCGACCGCTGCGGGGCCGGGCGGGGCGCCTCCCAGCGCAGCGGGCCGACCGGGGGAGCGGCGTAGGGGATCCCCGCGAAGGCGTCGACCCCGGCCGCGGCGTCGTGCACACCGACGACGTCGCCCTGCCGGGTCGTGACCGGGGCGGTGTGCGGACCGGCGAGCGTCCGCGTCGCCGGGAGAGGACCCGCGGCGAGGGCGACGGCTCCGACGAGCCCTGCGGACGCGACCCAGGCCGCCGTACGCAGCATCCAGTGCCGGTGCCGCCAGCTCCTCGAGACGGCCGCGATCAGGACCGCGGCCGCCGCGACGACGAGCCACCCCCACCACTCCACCCGGTTCAGCCAGGCGAGGACCGCCCCGATGAGCACGACGGTCGCGGTCGGCAGCCACCGGGACCGTCGCCGTCGAGGTTCGGGCAATCCAGTTTTCGATACGGTATGCATTGAAAACGAAACGTACTGAAAAGGCCCATTCAGCGCAAGGATCCGAATAGGCTGGGGGCGTGGTCACAGGCGAGCAGGCTCCGGTCCGGCGGAGGAGCGAGACGCGACGACGTCTCCTCGCCGCGGCCGCCGAGCTCTTCGAGAGCACGGGCACCATCGGCCAGCGCGTCGAGGACATCTGCGCGCAGGCGGGCTTCACCCGCGGCGCGTTCTACTCGAACTTCACCGGTGTCGACCAGCTCTTCCTCGCACTCCACGAGGAGCAGGCCGCGAGAGTGTGGGGGAGCCTGCAGGAGGCCCTCGACGTCCAGCTGAAGGAGGAGCACCGCGCGGCGACCCTCGACGGCGCCGTACGCTCCCTCCTCGACGCGCTCCCGTCCAGCCGCGAGTGGTTCTCCCTGCGGTCGGTGCTCCTGGCACGCGCTGCCGCGGACCCGGAGTTCGCCGAGCGGATGATGATCGACGACGACCGCGTCTCGCGCGAGCTGGGCGAGCGCTTCGCCGCCCTCGCCGCCGTGCACGGCCGCGTCCCCGCCGTCGAGTCCGCCGTCCTGGCGAAGGCGGTCGTCGCGGCGCACGTCGGGTCGGTGAGCCAGTGGCCCGTGGACACCAGCGCCGAACTCACGCAGCGCCTGGTCGTCGCCGCGGTGATCCGAGGCCTCACCGTCGAAGCGCCCGGTCTGCCATCGGAGCGCGGCGGCGATCGATGACGTCCTGTCGCAGGAGCGTTGTAGGGAGCCGATCGCCATCCCTGCAGAACGGGACTTCGGTCGAACTGACATAATGTGCATTATCGGATAACGGCGGAAGGGCCGGACGGACCGGGATTGAGGCCGCCCGACGGTCCGGAACGTCATCAGCGGATCGGCGAATGCTCCACCCACGCCTCGACGTCCTCGTACCAGCACGTCTCGGTCGGAGTGTCGAAGCGCGTGACCAGCCGCAACCGCGGATCGACGGTCATCGTGCCGCGGACACCGTCGTCGGCCTGGTGTCGAAGACGGATCACGGTGAGCGCGCCGTCGATCGACGCGCCGGTCATCCAGTACCCGTCGCTCGGCCGTCCCCAGACCGGCAGGTTCAGCGGGAAGGCCAGGCGGGCCGCCAGCGGCTCCGGCAGCAGCTGCCATCGGTCCAGCGGACGCTCCTCGCCCCCGGAGACGTACCGGCCGGTCGGGGCGTCGTACGCGTCGACCGTCCCGGTGCGCTCGTCGACGCAGGAGAACGACGCCTCGACGGGCCGCACCTCCAGTCGGTAGGTCTCGGTCCTCTCGGGCGTCCGCCGGAAGGCGCGGCACCGGAAGGGCGAGCGCCTCCTCCAGTTCGCCATCACCGCGACGGCGTCGAGGAGGATGCTCGTCTCGCCGTCTCTGTCGAGATCGCCGCTCCGCCCGGCGGCCGCCGCTGCCGATGTGCGGAACCCGTCGGCGCGGACAGACTCCCCCGATGCCGGTCCGCTGCCGTCCATCGGAGTCATCCGTCGAGGATCGCAGACCCGCGCGCCGGGGTCATTCCGCGAAGGCGATCAGGCGAAGTCGGAGATGTCGCCGACGAGGCGGGTGTTGTCCGCGGGGATCGGCTCGACGGCCGCCAGAGCGACCTCGGCCGCGAACTCCTGCACGTTGTAGAGCTTGCCGGCCGACTCGCGACGCGAGCTGATCGCGCCCGGGTTCGCGCGCTCCAGCAGGGTCGCGGTGATGGTGCCCTCGATCATGTCGCCCGAGACGACGACGAACTCGATCCCGCGCTCGGCGAGCTCACCGATCCGCTCGCGCAGGGCGTCCTCGCCGGCGCGCTTGGAGAGCGCGACGGGCTCGTACTCGGGCATCGTGGGCGTGGTCCGGATGAAGTGCGCCTGGTGGCTCGTGACGAACACGACACGAGATCCCTCGGAGAGCAGCGGCAGCGCCGCGTCGAGCACGGCGACCTGCGAGTCGCGGTTGAGGACCATCGCGTAGTCCTCCCCCATGTTGCTCTCCATGCCGCCGGAGGCGTTCAGGACGAGCACGTCCAGTCCTCCGTACTCCTTCTCGATGCGGGAGAAGAGCTCGGCGCGCGAGTCGGCGTCGGTGAGATCGGCGCCGACGGCGACGGCGGTGCCGCCGGCCTCGACGATCTGCGCGACGAGCTTGTCGGCGCGCGGCGCCTTCGAGCGGTAGTTGACGACGACGCGGGCTCCGACCTCGGCCAGGTAGCGGACCGTGTCGGCGCCGATGCCGCGGGACGACCCGGTGACGAGAGCGCGCTTGCCGTCGAAGGAGCCGGGGGCGAGGGGATTGGACACGGGTATTCCTCCAGAACGCCGGCTCGGAGACCGGATCGGGCACGATGACGGGCCACGGCCCGACGGAGGAGTCTACCAAGGGCCTCGAGACCGTCGGCGCACCCCCTCTCCCAGCCCTCGTCCGGGGGGCGTTGATAGCCTGGGAATGCTCGTCGAGGGGAAGGAGCACACAGCATGGACGCTGTCACCCAGTACGCGTGGATCCTCTGGCTCGCGCTGATCCTCATCTTCGCGATCGTCGAGATGATCACTCTCGAGTTCACGTTCCTGATGCTCGCCGTCGGCAGCATCGGCGGACTGCTGACCGGGCTGGTCGGGGCTCCCTTCTGGGTCCAGGTCCCCGTCGCGGCCGTCCTCGCCGCCCTCCTGCTGTTCACCGTCCGGCCGCCGCTGCTGCGGCTGCTGAAACGGGGCGGCGATCCCACCCCCAGCGGAGCGGACGCTCTCCTCGGGCTCTCCGGCAGCGTCGTCCTCGCCGGCCCCGGAGCCGGCCAGGTCAAGCTCGCCAACGGCGAGACCTGGACCGTCCGCCTGTCCCCGCTCGTCGAGGACCGCACACTCGGAGTCGGCGAGAGAGTCGTCGTCACCGCCATCGAGGGCGCGACCGCGGTCGTCGTCCCCGCCGAAAGGAGCACACCGTGACACCGTCCTCCGTCGTGACCATCGTCGTCGTCGCCGCCGTCGTCCTCTTCGCCCTGGTCGTCCTCTTCCGAGCGGTCCGCATCATCCCGCAGGCCACCGCCGGGGTCGTGGAGCGCCTCGGCAAGTACCACAAGACCCTGCTGCCGGGCCTCAATCTCGTCGTGCCGTTCATCGACCGGGTCCGCCCGCTGATCGACCTGCGCGAGCAGGTCGTCTCGTTCCCGCCCCAGCCCGTGATCACGGAGGACAACCTCGTCGTCTCCATCGACACGGTCGTCTACTTCCAGGTGACGGACGCCCGGGCGGCGACCTACGAGATCGCCAACTACCTCGGCGCGGTCGAGCAGCTGACCACCACCACGCTCCGCAACGTCGTCGGCGGCCTGAACCTCGAGGAGGCGCTGACCTCCCGCGACAACATCAACGGCCAGCTGCGCATCGTCCTCGACGAGGCCACCGGAAAGTGGGGCATCCGCGTCGGACGCGTGGAGCTCAAGGCCATCGACCCGCCTCTCTCCATCCAGGACTCGATGGAGAAGCAGATGCGCGCCGAGCGCGACCGTCGAGCCGTGATCCTCACCGCCGAGGGCACCAAGCAGTCCCAGATCCTGAACGCCGAGGGTCAGCGCCAGGCCGCGATCCTCGCTGCGGAGGGCCAGGCGAAGGCGGCGGTCCTGCGGGCCGAGGGTGAGGCCAAGGCGATCACCACCGTCTTCCACGCCATCCACGAGGGCCGCCCCGACAGCGAGCTCCTCGCCTACCAGTACCTCCAGACGCTCCCCAAGATCGCCGAGGGCAGCGCGAACAAGCTCTGGGTCATCCCGAGCGAGCTCACCGAGGCGCTGAAGGGCATCGGAGGCGCGCTCGGCCAGCGCGGCCAGTCCGCCCCGGCGGTCCGCCCACAGGACGCGGCACCCCCGTCGGCGCCTGCGGCGTCCGCGCCTGCCGCATCCGGGTCCGCCGGCTCCACTCCTGTCGAGCCCGGATCCGACACGTCCGCCCCCGCGGCGCCCGCGACGACCGACGGAACCCCGGACTCAGCGCCCACTCCCCCGCCGCCGGCCGTCTAGCCGCGGACCCGGTCCGCGATGCGCACCCCTGAGCGACCCCTCGCCCTGAGCGGGCCGACCCCCCGGGTGATCGCGCATCGCGGGTTCGGCCCGCCGGCCGAGGGCAACACGCTCGCCGCCTTCGAACGCGCCCTCGCCGCGGGTGCGGACCTCCTCGAGACGGACGCGCGCGCCTCCCTCGACGGGGTCGCCGTGCTCGTCCACGACGCCGAGGTGATCGACCGCTCCGGCCGCCGCCACGTCGTCGCCGCCACCCGGTGGGAGGAGCTCGCCGACCTCCGACTGGCGGGCGGCGCCCGGCTCGCCTCTCTCGAGCAGGCCCTCGCCGCACTCCCCCGCGCGCGCTTCAACATCGACGTGAAGTCGCGGGACGCGATCGACCCGGTCGTCGCGGCGGTGTCCGGCGCCGCCGCCGCGGAGCGCGTCCTGATCACCTCGTTCTCCGAGATCCGTCGAGCAGCGGCCCTCCGCCGTCTTCCCGGCGCCGCGACCTCGGCGTCGGCGGTCCGCTTCGTCGTCGCCCTGGTCGCCGCCCACCTCGGCGCCGCCCTCCCCGTGCGTCTCGCTCTCCGCGGCATCGACGCGCTCCAGGTGCCCGAGCGCGCGCTCGGCCTCCGCGTCGCCGAGCCGCGGATCCTCGCCCGGCTGCGGGTGACCGGCTGCGAGATCCACCTCTGGACCATCGACGATCCGGAGCGGATGGAGCAGCTCCTCGCGCTCGGGATCGACGGGCTCGTGACCGACCGCACCGACCTCGCCCGAGCGGCCGTCGACGCCTTCCTCAGCGCCCGTCGGCCACGCCCTCAGGAACCGCGGAATACGCCTCCGACCTGAGGATTCTCTGGCAATGGCAGGGACGGGAAGACCACCTCCAGGTACGACGTTGACACTGGGGAAGCACAGCGAGAGGAGACCACACAATGGCAGATCGAAGCTTGCGAGGAATGCGGCTCGGATCCCAGAGCCTGCAGAGCGAAGAAGGCGTCGTCTTCTCCCCGCGATCGACGTACGAGTACCACTGCGCGAACTGCGGCCACGACACCGACATGGTGTTCTCGGCCGATGCGGAAGCGCCGGAGACCTGGGAGTGCCGCTCCTGCGGTCACGAGGCCACTCTGATGGTGGACTCGAAGCCGGTCGTCGTGGACAAGGGCGAGCAGAAGGCTCCGCGCACCCACTGGGACATGCTGCTCGAGCGCCGGACCCGCGCGGAGCTGGAGGAGCTGCTCGAGGAGCGGCTCGCCTATCTGCGCGCCAGGCGCGGCGAGCACAAGATCGGCGCGTAGCGCCGGTCAGCGGGAACGGCGTCGCGGCTCGCGCGTCCTGAGGACGAACGAGACCATGCCGATGAGACCGGCGGCCAGGAAGTACCAGCCGAGGTCTCGCGCCCACACCAGAGCCGGGGTCGTGGTGGAGCTGAGGGGGACCTCGTCCACCATGGCACCCGGCTCGAACCATGTCAGGGAGTCGATCGTCGCGCCGTCCGGCCCGATGATCGCACTCGTCCCGACGGTCGAGATGTTGACCACGCTGCGCCCGGTCTCGATGGCCCGCAGGCGAGCGATGGCGAGCTGCTGGACGCTCTCGTCCGTCCGGCCGAAGTCGGCGTTGTTGGTCTGCCCGAGGATGACCTGGGCTCCCCCGTCGACCATCGCGTTCGTCAGCGCGTCGTCCGAGATGTCGAAGCAGATCGCGATGCCTGCGAGGACGCCGTTCACGTCGAAGACGTTGGGACGGGTGCCGATCGAGTAGTCCCGGCTCACCAGGTCGACCAGGTCCGGAGCGAACATCCGCCAGAACGCGCGGTCCGGCATGTACTCGGCGAACGGGACGGGATGCACCTTGTCGTAGACCTGCGTCGCCCCCTCCCCCGCCTTCCAGAGCAGCGAGCTGTTGTAGAAGACGTCGTCCGAGGGGTTCGTGATCGTGCCCACGACGAACGGCGCGTCCATCGTCCGGCTGAGGTAGTCGAGGACGGCGGCCGACTGGGCGTTCCGGGTCGGATCGATGTCGACGCCGTTCTCGGGCCACACCACCATGTCGACGTCCTGATCGAGGATCGGCAGCGTCGCCGAGGTGTGGTCCTCGAGGATCTGCCCGCGGTAGCTCTGCGAGAACAGGCCCGCATCGGAGTCGCCCTGGACGGCGGCGATCTGGGTCGTGCCCTCCGTCGGTGCCGGCCAGGCGGGGAACACCAGCGCCACGATCGCGAAGCCCGCGAGGGCGCTGACGCGAGAGGAGGCCGGGACGGACATCTCGCGGACGGCCTGCGCGAGCACGGCCGCGAGGAACGCCACCACGAAGCCGAGGCCGGCGAAGCCGATCCACGCCGCGAGACCGGCGAGCGGGCCGAGGGACTGCGAGATCGCTAGGCGGCCCCAGGCGAAGCCGCCGTAGGGCCAGACGCTGGTGATCGACTCGCGCCCGATCCAGAGCGCCGCCAGGAGGGCGGGGAGGCCGACCATCCGGCCTAGCGGTCCCGTCCAGACGCGGTGGCCGCGCGTGGAGACAACCGCCATCAGCCCCGCGGAGAGCGCGAAGAAGATCGCCTGCAGGCCGGCGAGGGCCGCCCACGGGACCGGGCCGAGGTAGAGGGTCAGCCACTCGATGTGGACGCCCCAGAAGACCGCTCCGCCGACGAGGCCGACGAGGCTCCCGCTCCAGAAGCCGCGCCCCGCCAGCGCGAACAGGATCGCCGCGGCGCCCACGATCGCCAGCGGCCAGACGTCGGAGTCGGGGAAGCCGCGGTCGAGCACGGCGCCGCCGAGGGCGGCGAGGGGCAGCGCCACCCACAGCGGAACGGTCCGCCCGTCGGGCGGAGGAGCGATCGGCGTCATGCGACCGTCGAGTACGCGACGATGCCGCGGCGGACCAGGTCGAGGGCGGTCCGGGCCGCGCGGCCGACCTTGCCCTCGGCGACGACGGAGAGCTGATCGAGGAGGTCGATGGTCTGCTTCGCCCAGCGCACGAAGTCGCCGGCGGCCATGTCGGACTCGCGGAGCACCATGTCGAGCGGCATGCCCTTGGCCCACATGTTCATCGACAGCGCCAGGCTCGTCGAGATCGGGTTGCTGCCCGGCAGGCGGTGCTCCCGCTCGACGTCGTCGAGCCGGGCCCACAGAAGCTGGGTCCTCTCCAGCGCCTCGGGGAACGCGCCGCGGGGCAGGAACTGCTCGCCGAGCGTCCCCTCCTCGCGTCGCGGCTCGAAGACCAGGCAGCACGCCATCGCCGCGAGGCCGGCCGGATCGAGCTCCGTCCACGCCTGCTTCCGGAGGCACTCGGCGACGAGCAGGTCCCGCTCCCCGTAGATCCGGCGGAGCGTGCGACCGTTGGGCGTCAGCGAGAGTTCGCCGACCTCGTCCCGGCGGAAGTAGCCGAGCTCGAGCAGCACGTCCGTGATGTGGTCGAAGATGCGGGCGACGGCGCCGGTGCGCGAGCGGATCTGGCGCTCGATCTCGTCGGTCTCGCGGCGCAGCTTCCACCAGCGCTCAGCCCAGCGCGCGTGCTGCTCGCGGTCGGAGCAGGCGTGGCACGGGTGCGCCTTCATCCGACGCCGCAGGCTCGTGAGCTGTCCCTGGCGCTTCTCGCGCTCGGCGTGGGAGGCCGACTCGCCGCGCACCGCGCCCCGGCGCTCGAGGTCGCCGATCTCACGGCGGATCGCCGCGTACTGCTCGAAGTCGCCCAGGTGGCACTGCATCGCCGTGACGTAGCCCGCCATCGACTCCTCCTGCTGGCGGACCCGGCGGGCGAGATCGACGACGGACCGGTCGGCCTGGAACTGCGCGAACGACGACTCGAGGATCTCGCGCGTGCGCACCCGCCCGAACTGCTCGATCAGGTTCGCGGCCATGTTGTAGCTGGGGCGGAAGCTGGAGTTGAGCGGGTAGGTCCGCCGGGAGGCGAGGGACGCGACCGCCTGGGGGTCCATCCCGCCGCGCCACTGGATCACCGAGTGGCCCTCGACGTCGATGCCGCGTCGGCCCGCCCGGCCGGTGAGCTGGGTGTACTCCCCCGGTGTGATCGGGACTCGCGCCTCGCCGTTGAACTTCTCGAGCTTCTCGAGGACGACCGTGCGGGCCGGCATGTTGATGCCGAGCGCGAGCGTCTCGGTCGCGAAGACCACGCGCACGAGCCGGCGCAGGAACAGCTCCTCGACGACCTCCTTGAAGGCGGGGAGCATCCCGGCGTGGTGCGCGGCGACGCCCCGCTGGAGTCCGTCGAGCCACTCCCAGTAGCCGAGCACCGCGAGGTCCTCGTCGCGGATCGTCCGGCACCGCTCCTCGACGATCGCGCGGATCTCGTCGCGCTCGTGGCGCTCGGTGAGGCGCACGCCCGACCGCAGCACCTGGCGCACGGCCTGGTCGCAGCCCGCACGGCTGAAGACGAAGAAGATCGCGGGGAGGAGGTTCTTGCCGCGGAGGATCTCGACGACCTCCGAGCGCAGCACGAGCTCCTCGGTGCGCTGCTCCGGGTAGCGGCCGCGACCGCCTCGGCCGTTGCGGCCGCCCCTGCCGCCGCGCTCGACCCGGGAGCCGCCCTGGGCCATGCGGGCGAGCTCGGGGTTCACCCGGTTCGTCGCCGCCCGACCGGAGGAGTCGAAGAGATCGACCAGCTTGCCGCCCACCAGGACGTGCTGGTCGAGCGGGACGGGCCGCTCCTCGGAGACGATGACCTCGGTCTCGCCCCGGACGGTCTGGAGCCAGTCGCCGAACTCCTCGGCGTTCGACACGGTCGCGCTGAGCGAGACCAGCCGCACGCGCTGCGGGAGGTGGATGATGACCTCCTCCCAGACGGCGCCGCGGAAGCGGTCGGCGAGGTAGTGCACCTCGTCCATCACGACGTAGGCGAGGTCGCGCAGGAGGTCCGAGTCGGCGTACAGCATGTTGCGCAGCACCTCGGTCGTCATCACGACGATGCGGGCGCGCGCGTTGACGTTGGAGTCGCCGGTCAGCAGACCGACCTCGGAGGCTCCGTAGTCCTCGACGAACTCCTGGAACTTCTGGTTGCTCAGCGCCTTCATCGGCGTCGTGTAGAAGACCTTGGCCGTCGGGTCCTGCATGGCCAGGTGGATCGCGAACTCGGCCACCGCCGTCTTGCCGGCGCCGGTGGGCGCGGCGACGAGGACGCTGTGGCCGTCGTCGAGAGCGCTGCAGGCCTCGTACTGGAAGGGGTCGAGGTCGAACGCGAGGGTCGAGCGGAACGCCTCGACCCTCGCGTGGCCCTGGCGCGTCCGGAACGCGGCGAACCGCTCGGCGGGAGACGGTCCGGTCACGCGGGCAGGTCGGAGGGGCTGCCGTCGAACACCAGCTGGCGCTTGGCGGCGCGCCGGTCGTGCAGGATCGCGATCCCGCAGGCGAGGAAGAACAGGAAGATGATCGGGATGGCCAGGAGGAACATCGAGATCGGGTCGGCCGCGGGGGTCGCGATCGCCGTGAAGAGCACGATCGCCATGATCGCGATGCGCCACGACTTGAGGATCAGGATGCCGGGGAGGATGCCGAGGAAGTTGAGGAGCACCAGGAAGACGGGCAGCACGAAGGCGATGCCGACGACCAGCACGAGCTTGAGAACGAACTCGTAGTAGATCTTGGCGTCGAGGAAGCTCGCCGCGTTGCTGCCGGTGAAGCTCGTCAGGAGCTCCACGATGTGCGGGAACACGAACCAGCCGGCCGCACAGCCCGCGAAGAACAGCGGGATGGCGGTGAGGATGAAGCCGAGGCCGTACCGCATCTCCTTGCGGGTCAGGCCCGGGACGAGGAACGCCCAGATCTGGTAGAGCCAGACCGGGCTCGCCAGGACGATGCCCACCGTGATGGCGATCTGCAGCCGCAGGTCGAAGGCACCGGCGATCGTCGGGAAGTTGAGGATCGCCTCCTTGCCCTGGGTGGAGGCCACCTCGGAGATCGGAGCCTTGAGGGCCTCGAAGACCCACTCCGAGACGAACCACCCCGCGACGCACGCGATGACGATCGCGATCGCCGACTTGAAGAGCCTGTTGCGAAGCTCGACGAGGTGCGCCCCGAGCGACATGCGCCCGTCGGGGTTCTTCGTCCGCTTCGTCCGTGGCTTCTTCGGTGCCACGGACGTCATTACTTGAGCGGGGACTCGGGCGGCGTGGTGGTGCCGGTGCCGGTGGTCGTGCCGGTGGATCCGGCGACGGTGCCGGTGGTCCCCTCGGTCGACTCACGGCGCTCGGTGCCGTCCTCGTCCTTCATGGTCTTGACCTCGCTCTTGAAGATCCGCATCGACTGCCCGACACTGCGGGCCAGCTGCGGGAGCTTGGGCGCACCGAACAGGAGGAGGATCACGGCGAGGATGATGAGGAGGTGCCACCCCTGGAGGCCAGCGAACATTGCAGACTCACTTCACTTGTCGGTTGCGGTGTACGAGGAGCTTACCCTGTTCGACCCGTTCTGACCGGCGGAGATCGATCCTGTCGCGACGTGCGTCACGCCGGCCCTCGTGCGCACGCCTCACGTCGTCGCGATCGGCGAACAGCGACGAGGACGGCCGGGGCGGCAGGTCGTCCGTCATTCCAGGACTCAGTGTCTCGAGTTTCGCGGTGACCTCGGACAGCTGTCCGAGGAGCACCTTCCCCTTGCGCCAGTAGGAGAGGGCGAAGAGGACCAGCATCGCCAGAGCGCCCAGCGCGAGGCCGAGCCAGATCAGGATCCACGACCACCAGGTCACGACGGCTCCCCCTCGTTCGCGGCGAGCGCGGAGGCCGCCCAGAGCGCGACCGCGGTGCGCGCCTCGGGGGGTGCCACCACGGTGACGAGACCCGCCAACGACGCCACCAGGCGCGTCAATCCCTCCAGATGGGCGACGCGGAGACGGACGAGGACACCGTGGTCCTCCTCCCCCGGCACGGGATCGGGGAACTCGGCGTCGGCCGCGTAGTCGCCCAGCAGCACGACGGCGCTGGGGGCGACGCGCAGGTCCACGACGAGATCGGAGGCGGAGGCCTCGAAGAGCCGTTCCGAGAGGGTCACCTCGTTGCGGCGCCGGACGATCGGCGTCCCCGTGTCGCGGAGGGAGCGCATCCTGTCGACCCGGAACGTCCTGACGCCCTCGCGGAGGTGGTCCCATCCGCGCAGGTACCAGTCCCGATCGACCGATTCGAGCACGAAGGGGTCGACGAGCCGGGACTCGGTCTCGCCGCGGGCGCTGCGGTAGTCGAAAGCGACCTGCGTCGCCGAGCCCATCGCTGTCCGCAGGAGCGCCACAGCGCTGTCCGCGCCCGTGCCGCGCGAGACCGCGACCGCGCTCGGGGCCGAGGAGGCGCCGCGTGCGAGCTTCCCCATCAGCGAGGCGATCCGGTCGTTGCCCTGGTTCTCGGGCAGCGCTGCGAGGTACTGCATGCCGGCGATGAGGGCGGCGGCCTCCCGCGCCGAGAACCTCGGCGAGTCGTCGATCGCGACCTGGTGGGTGAGGACGACGTGGTCGTTCTCCTCGAAGTCGTCCCAGCCGATGTCGAAGAGGTCGTTCGCCTGGTACTGCGCGGTCTCGCCGGGGATGCCCGAGACGGCGATGAGGCGCACCGCGCGGCGCACCTCCTCCTCCGGGATCTCGAAGTGCGCGGCGACCTCGGCGACGGAGACGCGGCCCCGGTCGAGCAGGTAGGGAACGAGGGAGAGGAGGACGGCCAGGCGGTCGCGCGCCTGCAGGGAGCGGGGTCTAGCCACGGGGATCCCCTCCATGGTCGTCCAGGGTGCGGCGGAGGCGGTCGAGGACGCGGCGGCGGAGCTCCTCCGGCTCGAGCACCCGCACCTCGGGACCGTGACCGGCGAGCTCGTCCGCGAGCACGTCCGGGTCGGTGTAGTGCAGGCGCAGCAGGCCCTGGCCCTCGCCCTCGGCCTCGGCACGCCCGCCGAGACGGAGGGCGGCGTCGGAGTCGGGGGCGACGCGCAGGAGCGCGCTGTTGCGCTGCAGGATCTCGTCGAGCTGGGCGAGAGCGGTCGCCGCGTGGTCCCCCTCCACGAGAGGCGCGGTGCGGCCGGTGGACGCGACCGGCCCGACGATCCGCGACAGGAGGAAGGTCCGCGTGCCCTCGGCGCCCTCGTCCCAGCCGTGGAGGTGCCAGCGCCCCTGGTGGTTCACCAGGGCGCGGGGCTGCACGGTGCGCACGCGCGGCTCCTCGCCGCCGGGCTTCAGATAGGGGAAGCGGACGACCTGGCCGCGGTCGAGCGCAGCGTTGAGCGGCTCGAACGAGGCCTCGCGGACCCGGATCGAGGGGCTGATGCCGATGACGGGGTCGACGGACTCGACCCCGATCGAGCGCAGCTTGATCAGCGCGCGCCGCGACTCCGCCGAGAGCGTCCCCTCGCGCCAGACCGCCCCGGCCAGGCGGAGCAGCGCGAGCTCCTCCGGGTCGAAGGTCAGGTCGGCCGGGAGGTCGTAGCTGCGCTTCGCGATGCGGTACCGGACGGTCTGGGTGTTGCCCGGGTCGCCCGGGGCGTCGACCGTCTCGATCGGGATGCCCAGCTCGCGCAGGTCGTCCTTGTCGCGCTCGAACTGGCGCTCGAGCGAGGTCCGGTCGCCCCGGCCCACCCGCTGCCGGTAGCCCTGCACCGTGGAGAGGACGTCGGCCTTCGTCAGTCCGTTCTCTGCCGCGACGAGCGCGAGCACGAGGTTGAACAGACGCTCCTCGGCCGGGACGCGGCTCGAGGACGGGGCGTCGGAAGGCACGCCCTCCAGTCTAGGGCCGGGCCCGGTCAGACCTTTCCGAGGATGTCGGCGACGAAGATCAGCGTCGCGCCGCCGGGGATCCCGCCCTGAGGGGAGCCCTGGTCGCCGTAGCCCTGGTCCGGCGGGATGACCGCGATGACCTGGGATCCGACGGGCTGGCCGATGAGGGCGTCGGCGAATCCGGCGATGACTCCGCCCTGGGTGGTCGAGCCGTCGGCGGCCGTGAAGACGGCGGGAGCGCCCTTCTCCCAGCTGGAGTCGAACACCTTCCCGTCGCTCCACTGCCAGCCTGTGTAGGCCACGACGACCTGGTCGCCCTCGGCGACGACGTCGCCGTCGCCCTTCTTGAGCTGGGCGATGCGGAGGTCGGTCGGCGCGTCACCGGAGGGCTTCGCGAGCCCCGGGCGTCCGTCGTCGCCGAGCGTCACCGTCGGGAAGCCGTCGGGCGCGGGCTGGGCGGCGCCGTTCGCGCGGGCCAGCGAGGCCTCGCGGACGTCCGCGACGAGCACGAGCGTGTCGTCCTCCGAGATGCCGAGCTGCGACGAGGACTGGCCGAAGCCGTCCTCGGGGGCGATCGCGATGGCGACGCGCGAGCCGACCTGCGTGCAGAGGAGGCCCTCGTTCAGGCCGACGAGCCCGGCTCCGCCGACGCCGAAGCGGGCGGTGCTCGACCCGTCGTAGGGCGAGGTCTCGAGGACCGTGCCGTCCGCGCCGTTGACCAGGGTGTAGTCGATGGTGACGAGCTGGCCCTTCTCGAGCGGTGCGCCCGAGCCCTCGATGAGGGTGCTGACCTGCGTGCCGTCCGCCTTCAGCGGCGTCGGGACGCTGACGTCCGGCTTCGCTCCGAAGTCGCCCGTGGCGCTGACCGCCGCCGAGGAGTCGCCGGAGGAGAACGGAGCGTCGCAGTCCGCCTGCGAGGAGGACGCGGTGCATCCGGTGAGAGCGGCGACGATGCCGATGCCGGCGATGAGCGCGGTGGTCCTGCGCACGGGTCCTCGATTCGAGAGAAGGGGAGCGGTGACGCCCGAGGTGGAGACGGCCCGGAGGCCGGGAACAGCTTAGAGGATGCCCTCGTCGTCGGGCTCCGCGGTCTCCTCGCCGAACCCGCGGGCCCGGGAGAGCTCGGCGCTGGTGGCGGACTCGCGGACCCGCTTGCGGAGGCTCTTTGGGCTCACGGCGCGCTCGCCGAGCGCGCCGGGGGTCCAGGCCTCCACGTCCTCGTCGCTGAAGTCCGTCTTCGACGGGCGACGCTTGAGCTCGGGGAGCACGGTGTCCGGAGCGAGCCGGCGAGCGGTGATGAGGAAGCCGGTGTGGCCGATCATCCGGTGGTCCGGCCGGACCGCGAGGCCCTCGACGTGCCAGCCGCGGACCATGGTCTCGTTCGACGACGGGTTCGTGAACTGGCCCGAGGCGCGGATCGCCTCCGCCGTCCGCGAGAGCTGCGTGACGGTGGCCACGTAGCAGAGGAGTACTCCGCCGGGCGTGAGAGCGTCGGCGGCGACGTCGAGGCACTCCCAGGGCGCGAGCATGTCGAGCACGACGCGGTCGGCCTCGCCGGACGGGACCGTGCCGGGCAGCGCCTCGACGAGGTCGCCGACGGTGACGCTCCAGTTGTCGGGCGTGTAGCCGAGGAAGGTCTCGATGTTCGCCCGTGCGACATCCGCGAACTCCTCGCGCCGCTCGAACGACGACAGCCGGCCGGTCGGACCGACCGCCCGCAGCAGCCAGAGCGAGAGCGCGCCGGAGCCGACACCGGCCTCGACCACGCGGGCGCCGGGGAAGACGTCGGCGAGGGCGAGGATCTGGGCCGCGTCCTTCGGGTACACGATCGCCGCGCCGCGGGGCATCGACATCACGAAGTCGGCGAGGAGAGGGCGCAGCGCGAGGTGCTCGACGCCGACGGTGTTGGTCACCACCGAGCCGTCGGGCAGCCCGATCACCGTGTCGTGCTCGATGCCGCCCCGGTGCGTGTGGAACACCTTGCCGGGAACGAGCGTGATGGTGTTCATCCGCCCCTTGGGTCCCGTCAGCTGGACGCGGTCCCCCGCGCGGAAGGGTCCGGAATGCTGCAGTGCCTCACCGGTCATCGGCGGGCCTCCGTCTCGGTCGTGGCCGGGCCGGAGCCGCGGTGCTCGGAGGACACCGTCGCGAGGTCCGCGACGGTGCGGCCCGCGAGAGTGGGCCAGAGGGCGTAGGGGCCGGCGGGGTCGAGCTCCAGCTGGTGCGGGACGCCGATCGACGCGGCTCCGGAGGCGACGGCCGCGCCGAGGCCCGTGAGGGAGTCCTCGATCGCGACGCAGGCGGCGATGTCGACACCAAGGGTGCTCGCGGCGAGGAGGTACGCCTCGGGGTGAGGCTTGCTGCGCTCGACCATGTCGCCGCTGACGACGGCGGCGAAGGCGGGGAACGGGATCCGGTCCACGACGGCCGCGGCCATCCGCGAGATCGACATCGTGACCAGCGCCTGCGGCACTCCCGCCTCGGACACCGCGCGCAGCAGCTCGAGCGCGCCCGGTCGCCACGGGATGCTCACGGCCAGCTGGTCGACGACCTCGTCGGTCATCCGGTCGATGATCGCGTCGACGGAGAGGTCGACGCCCTTGCCCTGCAGGATGCGGGCGGCGGCGGGCAGGCCCGAGCCGACGAGTCCCATCGCGTCCTCGTGGGTCCACACTCCGCCGAAGGAGGAGACGAGCGCGTGCTCCGACGCCATCCAGTACGGCTCGGTGTCGACGAGCGTCCCGTCCATGTCCCAGAGGACGGCGGCGGGGGCGGACGCTCCTCCGAGCGGCTCGGAGGACAGCGGCCGGGCGGAGGTCTCGGGAGTCACGAGCGACCATGGTACCGGCAGGGCCGCGCCCCTCCCCGGCCGCGGGCCGAGAGCGAACAGCGCGGCCGATCCCGCCGGACGGGACGGGCGGGGCCGGGGGCGGTCCTATCCTGGACGGAGGGACAGGCGCGGTGTGCGCTCCCCGCACATCGAGCCGAACGCGGAGATCCTGCCTATGAACGTGATCACGGGGAACGTCCTGGTCGTGGCCTTCGAGGGCTGGAACGACGCCGGGGACGCCGCCAGCGGCGCGCTGCGGCTGGTCAAGGACGCCGGGGAGTACGTGCCCCTCTTCGCCGTCGACGCCGAGCAGTACTACGACTTCCAGTACACCCGCCCCATGCTCTCGATCGGCGAGGACGGCCGCCGCAGCCTCGCCTGGCCCGGCACCCAGATCTTCGGCCCGGCCGACACCTCGGTCGACGCCGAGAGCGCGCTGTACCTCATGATCGGCACCGAGCCCTCGCGCAGCTGGAAGAGCTTCGCCGCCGAGGTCGTCGACGCCATGCTCGCGATCGACATCTCCGCCGTCGTCTTCCTCGGCGCGATGCTCGCCGACGTCCCGCACACCCGGCCGATCTCGATCTTCGCCTCGAGCGAGAACGCGGAGCTGCGGAGCTCCTTCGAGCTCGAGCGCTCCAGCTACGAGGGGCCGGTCGGCATCCTCAGCGTGATCGGCGAGGCCGCGCAGAAGGTCGGCATCCCCGCCGTCTCGATCTGGGCCTCCGTCCCGCACTACGTGCACAACGCGCCCTCGCCCAAGGCGATGCTGGCGCTGCTCGAGAAGCTCGAGGAGGTCGTCGGCCTGGCGATCCCCCGCGGCGACCTCGTCGAGGAGGCGGAGGAGTGGGAGCGCGGCATCGACGCCCTCGCCGCCGAGGACGAGGAGATGGCGTCCTACATCGCCCAGCTCGAGCAGGCGCGCGACACCGTCGACTCGCCCGAGGCGAGCGGCGAGGCGATCGCCCAGGAGTTCGAGCGCTACCTGCGCCGCCGCGGCGACGGCCGCTCCGGCGAGGAGCCCTGGCGGCCGTAGCCTCCGCCGGCGCCCGCTCGTCCGAGACGGTCGTCGATCACTGGACTGTTCCCGACCGATGACACTCCGGGCCGCCCTGACGGGACTCGCCCCTGACGGGACTCGAGCCGTACGGGACTCGAGCCGGACGGGACTCGAGCCTTAAGGGGGTCAGGCCGGGCGCACCCCGAGCAGGGCGTCGACCGCGTCGCGCAGGAGCGACGGGTCGTCCACGCCCTCGGTCAGTGCGGCGTCGACGACGGCGAGGGCGGCCGGAGTGCCGAGGTCGTCGGCCAGCGCCTCGCGCAGCTGCGCCAGCACCTCGAGCGCCGAGCGCGGTCCCACGGCGGCGAGGGCCGCCTCCCAGCGCGCCAGGCGCGCCTCGGCCGACGGCAGGTCCTCGGGCAGCCACTCCCAGTCGGAGCGGTAGTGGTGCGCGAGGAGCGCGAGGCGGATCGCCCGCGGGTCCGCGCCCTCGCTCCGCAGACGTGAGACCAGCACCAGGTTCCCGAGCGACTTGCTCATCTTCTCGCCCTGGTAGGCGACCATCCCGGCGTGCGCGTAGGCGCGGGCCAGAGGACGGCCGGACAGCGAAGCGGCGTGGCCGGCGCTGAACTCGTGGTGCGGGAAGACCAGGTCGCTCCCGCCGCCCTGCAGGGTGAACTCGGGTCCGAGCCGGTCGAGGGCGATCACCGAGCACTCGATGTGCCAGCCCGGACGGCCGCGGCCGACCTCGGCGTCCCAGGCGGGCTCGCCGGCGCGCTCGGCCCGCCAGAGCAGCGGATCGAGGGGGTCGCGCTTGCCGGCGCGCTCCGGGTCGCCCCCGCGCAGCGCCGAGAAGCGGGCCATCGACTCCGCGTCGAGCCGGCTCTCGCTGCCCAGGTGCCAGACGGCGCTCTCGGCCGCGGCGATGTCGTAGTAGAGGTCGCTCGCGCCCTCCTCCGCCGCGTCCGGAGCAGCGACGCGGTAGGCGACGCCGTCGCGCTCCAGGCGGGCGACCGCCTCCGCGATGGGATCCACAGTCTCGGTGACTCCGACGTAGTGCTGCGGAGGCAGGACGCGCAGGGCGGCCATGTCGCCGCGGAACAGCTCGACCTGCTCCTCGGCGAGGTCGCGCCAGTCGACACCGGTGGCCGTCGCACGCTCGAGCAGCGGGTCGTCGACGTCGGTCACGTTCTGGGCGTACTCGACCGTGTAGCCCGCGTCGAGCCAGACGCGCTGGACCGTGTCGAAGGCGAGGTAGGTCGACGCGTGCCCGAGGTGGGTGGCGTCGTAGGGCGTGATGCCGCAGACGTAGAGGCTCGCGACTCCGCTGGGCGCGTCGAGCTCGACGGGGCCGGCGGTCGCGGTGTCGTGCAGGCGCGGTGCGCTCCCCCGGCCGGGCAGGGCGGGGACGTCGGCGGCGGTCCAGGCGCGCATCTAGGCGGCGATCAGGCCGGTAGCGAGCGCGACCATGAGGACGACGCCGAGGACGATGCGGTACACGACGAACGGGAGGAAGCTGCGGCGGGAGATGTAGCTCATGAAGAACGCGATCACGACGAAGCCGACCACGAACGCGACGATGGTCGCCACGAGGGTCTCGAGCCCGCCGACCTGGACCTGGTTCGGGAGCACGACCGGGTCGCTGATGCTCTTGTACAGCTGGTAGAGACCGCTGCCGAACACCGCGGGGATCGCGAGGAGGAAGGAGTAGCGCGCCGCCGCCTTGCGCTCGTACCCGAGGAAGAGGCCGGCGGTGATGGTGCCTCCCGAGCGGGAGACGCCGGGGATCAGGGCGAGCGCCTGCGCGCCTCCGAAGATCAGGCCGTCGCGGACGCCCAGGTCGCGCAGGCGTCGCTTCTTCGCGCCGACCGCGTCGGCGATGCCGAGCAGGATGCCGAAGAGGATGAGGGTGGTGGCCACCACCCACAGGGAGCGGAGGGTCGTCTCGATCGCGTCCTGGAAGACGAGGCCGAGGACGATGATCGGAAGGCTGCCCAGGATGATGAGCCAGCCCATGCGGGCGTCCGGGTCCGAGCGCGTGATCCGGCCGACGAGGGAGCGAGCCCAGTGCGACACGATCCGCACGATGTCGCGCCAGAAGTAGATGATGACGGCGGTCTCGGTGCCCAGCTGCGTGATCGCGGTGAACGCGGCTCCGGTGTCGCGGCCGCCGAGACCGGGCAGCAGCTCGCTGACAATCCGGAGGTGGGCGCTGGAGGAGATGGGGAGGAATTCGGTCAGACCCTGGACGAGTCCCAGGATCAGTGCGTCGAGCAGGCCCATGCGTCACTTTCGAGGAGGGCTGGGGCGTCGTCGGCCAGCAGTCGGTCGGGATCGGTCGGTGCTGACCCGGTCCGCGGCGCCGTCAGGAGCTCAGCAGGAGATCGGTCAGGACCTTCCTGCCAAACACTAGTGCGTCCAGTGGAACGCACTCGTCGACCCCGTGGAACAGCGCCGGGAAGTCCAGGGTCGACGGCAGCTGGAGCGGCGCGAACCCGTATCCGGTGATGCCGAGCGTCGAGAGCGCCTTGTTGTCGGTGCCTCCGGAGAGCAGGTACGGGAGGACCTCGGCGCCCGGATCGAACCGGCGGATCGAGGCGGCCATGCTCTCGACGAGGGGGCCGGCGAAGGGCACCTCGAGTCCGATGTCGCGGTGCTGGACGAGGATCTCGACGTGCTCGCCCGCGAGGACCTTCAGCGTCTCGAGCACGGAATCCTCCTCGCCGGGGAGGACGCGCACGTCGATGGTGGCCTCCGCGGTGTCCGGGATGACGTTGGCCTTGTAGCCGGCCGACAGCATCGACGGATTGGCGGTGGTGCGCAGCGTCGCGGCGATGAAGCGCGAGGCGGTGCCGGTGGCGAGCGCCAGCTCCTCCGGAGTGCTGCGCTGGGGGTCGTGGCCGAGCAGGCGGGCGACCTCGTCGAGCAGCTCGCGCGTGGTGTCGGTGAGGCGCGTGGGCCACTCCTCGCTGCCGATGCGGGCGATCGCCTGCGCCAGCCGGGTGACGGCGTTCTCGGAGTTGATCTGCGAGCCGTGCCCCGCCGTGCCGTGCGCGCGGAGGGTCAGCCACATCAGCGCCTTCTCGCCCGTCTGCACGAGGTAGGCGCGCTTGCCGGCCAGCTCGATCGAGTAGCCGCCGACCTCGCTGATCGCCTCGGTCGCTCCGGCGAACAGCTCGGGCCGCTCACGGGCCAGGAATCCCGATCCCCGCACGCCGCCCGCCTCCTCGTCGGCGAAGAAGGCGATGACGAGGTCGCGGGAGGGGCGCCTCCCCTCGCGGAGGATGTCGCCGAGCGAGGCGAGGATCATCGCGTCCATGTTCTTCATGTCGACCGCGCCGCGACCCCAGAGCATGCCGTCCTTGATCTCGCCGCCGAACGGGTCGACGCTCCAGTTGTCGGCGATGGCGGGCACCACGTCGAGGTGCCCGTGGACGACGAGGGCGCCGCGCTCGCGGTCCTCCCCCGCGACCCGCGCCACGACGCTCGTGCGCCCCGGGTCGGAGTCGATCAGCTCGGGCTCGAGGCCGAGGTCGCGCAGCTTCGCCGCGACGTACTCCGCGGCCGGGCGCTCCGGCTCCGCCTTCCCGTCGCCGTAGTTGCTGGTGTCGAAGCGGATGAGATCGCGCGCGATGAGCGCCGTCTCGTCGAGGGTGCTGTCGGTCACGGGCGCGCTGTCGATGCTGTCGGACATGCGGGCAACGGTACCGGCGCGGGCTCGACGGCGCGCGGAGGCCGGTGGGCCGGGAGGTGGCGCGAGAGGCTCCGGAACCGTGCTAATGTCTTCTTCGGCCGCGGAAACGCAGGTCGAAGGAAACACTCGTCCGGGTGGCGGAAATGGCAGACGCGCTAGCTTGAGGTGCTAGTGCCCGTATAGGGCGTGGGGGTTCAAGTCCCCCCTCGGACACATTGATCGGAACCCCTCGTCTCTCTTCGGAGAGGCGGGGGGTTCCGTCGTTTCCGGCACCTCCCTCCTCGTGCCGGTGGGAGGGATGCGGCGGGCGGAGAGAGCAGACGCCCCGCTCTTTCCCGAAGAGGCGGGGCGTCTCCTGCAGTAAACGGGCGCTCCTGCACCGCACGGGCGCTCCTGCACCGCAGGGCCCTCCTGCACAGACCGTGCCTCGGCGTCAGACGCCTGCTGTCGCCGGCGACCAGCCGAGAGCCGGAGCGATCGATTCCACGACAGTGCGCAGGAGCCGCGCGTTGTACTCGACCCCGAGCTGGTTGGGAACGGTGAGCAGCAGCGTGTCCGCCTCCTGCACGGCGGCGTCCGCAGCGAGCTCGGCGGCGACGGCGTCCGGCTCGCCCGTGTAGCTGCGGCCGAATCGGGCGCGGACGCCCTCGAGGGGGGCGACCTGGTCCTGCTCGCCGCGGCCGCCGAAGTACAGCCGGTCGAGATCGGTCGTGATCGGAAGGACGCTGCGCGACACGGAGACGCGCGGGGTGCGCTCCCAGCCCGCCTCGCTCCACGCGGCGCGGTACTCGCGGATCTGGCGGGCCTGCAGCTCGTCGAAGGGCACGCCCTCCTCCTCCAGGAGCAGGGTCGACGACTGCAGGTTCATGCCCTGCTCGGCCGCCCAGCGCGCGGTCGCGAAGCTGCCGGCACCCCACCAGATCCGGTCCTCGAGGCCGGGCGAGCGCGGCTCGATCGAGAGCGGGAGCGACTGGCGCGTCATCGCAGGATCGGACTGCGCGACCGGCGCCCCGGCGAGCGCTTCCCGGAGGATCCGCACCTTCTGCCGGGCGAGGTCGGCGTCGGTCATCCCCTCCGGGGGGACGAAGCCGAACGCCTCGGACCCGCGCAGGGCCGTCTCGGGCGATCCCCGGCTGACCCCGAGCTCGAGCCGGCCGTCGGAGATCAGGTCGGTGGCGGCCGCCTCCTCCGCCATGTAGAGCGGGTTCTCGTAGCGCATGTCGATGACCCCGGTGCCGATCTCGATGCGGCGGGTGCGCGCGGCGATCGCCGCCAGCAGCGGGAACGGCGAGGCGAGCTGCGGCGCGAAGTGGTGCACGCGGACGTAGGCGCCGTCGATGCCGATCTCCTCCGCCGCCTCCGCGAGCTCGATCGTCTGGAGGAGGACGTCGCGAGCAGAGCGGGTCTGAGACCCGGGGACGGACTGGTAGTGGCCGAAGGAGAGGAAGCCGATGCGCGAGACCATGCCTGCCTCAGCGCCCGGGGGTCCCCCGCTATTCCCGGAGGGTGTGCACGGCGGTCGCCGAACCGCGACAGCGCTCCCGAGGAGTCCTCAATACACGTATGGTGGTCGCATGCCCGCTGATCGGGGCGGAGAGGGGTCGTCGTGGAGCCGATGGTCGGTCGCCTCGGGGCGACTCTCGGGGTCGCCATGCAGACGATCAGCGGGTCGCAGGTGCAGGCAGGCGCTCTCCGTCCGCAGCGGAACCGGTCGCCCTGTCGCGTCTCCGCGTCAGTGCGCCTCGAAGTCGGCGGAGACCGAGGCGGTGACCTCGATGTCCTCCGGCTTGAGGGCCAACGGCTCCTCAGGAGAGGAGAACGCCTTGGCGCGGCTCATCATCGCCGAGCCGCCCTCGATGCGCGTGTGCGGCCGCAGTCCCGGCTCGAAGAGGGTCAGCACCCGCACCTCGGTCAGGCCGAGAGCCGCCGCATAGGCCTCGGCCCGCTCGCGCGCGTCGCGGACGGCAGCGGTGCGGACCTCGCGCTCGATGCCCGCCCGTCGCGCCGCAGTCACGTCCCAGTCGACCCCCGAGATCTGGATCCCCGGCACCTCCGAGATCGAGCCGACCCAGCGGCCGAGAGCCGCGAAGTCCCGGTACTTCACCCGGACCCCGGCGGCCGCGACATGGAACAGCTGCGTGACGTCCGAGTCCTTGATGTACCGGCGGATCGAGGAGACCGAGATCTGATCGGAGGACCACCAGGTGGCGGCGCCGGACGCCTGCTCGGCGGCCGCCTCCTCACGGACCCGCGCGTGCAGGGCGGTGACCTCGGCGAGCGCCTGGGGTCGGGATCGCGACTCGCGCCGGATCTCGAGGCGGACGGTTCCCCGCTCGGCGGGGTGGAAGTGCTGGGCGAGACCGGCGACGGTGATAGTGACCATGGCCCCATGGTGCCGTACGCACCCCGTCAGCTCCGAGCGGCGAGCATCTCCCGGATGCGGTCGGCGAGGGCCCGCTCCGTCATCAGGTTGCTGACCAGCTGGGCTCGGTGCCCCCCGCAGGCGCCTGGGAGGGGATCTCCGGTGCTCGGGTCGACCCGGCCCAGCAGTGCCCGCTCCCCCTGGGCGATCGAGGCCTCGAGCAGGGCGAGCCGCCGCTCGAGCCGCTCGATCTCGAAGCTCTCGGGCGTGATGTCGGACTCGCGGAAGTGGCCGGCTGTGGAAGTGGGGACGCTCATCGATGATCCGTTCCGTCGGGGGCGCCCAGGAGCGGCGCCATCACCAGGAAGACACCGGAGAACGGCGATCATGACGCGAAGGCGCGAAATGCACTGACACGTGGCGCGCCACCGGCGGTCAGGAGCGGAAGACGGCCAGGTTCTCGTTCTCCACGATGGCGAGGGTGCGGACGAGGCGGGTGTAGCGCTCGACGAGCTCGCCCTCCCCCGCGCCCTGCCCCAGCAGGGCCGAGATGCTCTCGGCGGGGAAGAGGGAGACGATCTCCATCGCGACGGCCCGCGCGTGCTCGGAGGAGAGAGTGCGCGCGTACTCCAGAGCGCGGGTCAGCTGCGGCCTCTCCTCCCCCTCCGGACTCGCCGACGGTGCCGTCGTGGCGGCATGCCCGAGGACCGCCACGAAGACGCGAGCGATCTCGTCGACCCGGAGTGCGCGGACCAGGATCAGCAGACGCGAGGAGACGCGGGAGACGCCGCGCGCGAGGAGCTCTCCGCTGAGGGCGCGCACCTCGATCACCTCGCCGCCGCCGAACTCGCCGGAGACGCGCTTGATGCCCGAGGCGAACAGGCTCGAGCCGGCTCCGATGCTCCGCTCGGCCTCGAGGTTGATCTCGACGCGGCCGCGGCCGGTGGCCACTCCGGAGATCCAGCGCTGCTCCACGGGCGGATGCGCGTGCACGGCGCGGACGAGGGTGCCCGGGCCCGGCCCTCCCAGGGCGCCCAGGATGACCTCGGGGGTGCGCGCCCCGGCGATCCTGGTCGAGACGCCGTTGTGCGCGGCGAGCTCGGCGGCCCGCAGCTTGGAGCGGATGCCCCCTCGGCCGGTACCGCCCTTCTGCACGCCGATGCGGCGCAGCTCCGAGATGCCCAGCTCCTCGAGGTGCACGCCCTCGGCGATGCTGCCGGCGAAGACGCCGGGGACGTCGGTGAGCAGCAGCAGCAGGTCCGCGCCGAGGAGCATCGCCAATCCGCCGGCGACGCCGTCGTTGTCCGAGCCGGCGGAGTCGATCGTGTCGTTGCCGTTGACCACGGGCACGACTCCGGCGTCGAGGGCGTGGCGGATCGCCTCGGCGACGTGTGCCATCTGCCGGGGAGAGGCGAGGTCGGACTCGCCGATGAGGATCTGCGCGACCAGGGCGCCCGAGAGCTCGGCCACCGAGCGGTAGAAGCCCATCAGGACGGTCTGGCCCACCGCTGCCGCCAGGCGGGCGCTGATCGGCTCCTCCTGCGAGCGGGCGAAGAGCGCCCGGCCCGAGGAGACGGCGCCGGAGGAGACCAGCACGACGTCCCAGCCCAGCGCGCGGGCGGCGAAGGCGCTCTCGAGCGCGCTGGCCAGGAGAACGGGATCCGGACCCGACTGCTTGGTGACCGAGCTGGACCCCATCTTGACCACGAGGGTCCTTCTGCGCGGCGCGGCCGGGGCGGTGGCGTCGGAGTCGGCGGGGTCGGGCAGGGCGTCGGACATGGCTCCCATGGTAGAGGGGCGGCAGGAGGCCCTTCCTCGCCGAGACCCGGTGGAGAACGCCCCCGGACGGGGATGTCGGAGGCGGATGCGAGACTGCCCGGGAAGTCTGGAACCTCCTTCACGGTGCCCCTTGCCCGGCAGTCACGGAGGGGTCCGAGCGGCTCGCCGGTGGATGTCGGTGGCGATTGACATACTCGAACACATGTTCGAACATGGGCAGATGAGCCCCCCTTCACCCCTCGTCTCCGCGGAGACGGCCGAGGCCGCAGAGCCCCTTCTGCGGCAGCTCGCGTCGGTGAAGGAGCTGCAGTCCCGCATCCGGGACATGCAGGCGACCACTCTCGAGACCAGGAGCCTCGCCACCCTGCCGGCCTTCTCCTCCGTGCTCCCGGGCGGCTCGCTCAAGCAGGGTGCCGCCTACTCGGTGGAGGGCTCGATGAGTCTGGCGATGGGGCTGCTCGCCGGCCCGTCCGCCGAGGGCTCGTGGTGCGGCGTGGTGGGCGTACCGGAGTTCGGGGCCGAGGCCGCGGCCGGCATGGGGATCGACCTCGAGCGCCTGGTGCTCGTGCCCGCACCGGCCGAGCACTGGCTCACCGTCACCGCCGCTCTGGTCGATGTGCTGACCGTCGTGCTCACCCGTCCGCCCGCCTCCGTCTCCTCGGCCGACGTCTCGCGTCTGGGAGCACGACTGCGCCAGCGGGGTGCCGCGCTCGTGGTCCTCGGCGAGTGGCCCCAGGCCGAGGCGCGGCTCAGCATCCGCAGCAGCCGCTGGGAGGGGCTCGGCGACGGCCACGGCTACCTGCGCTCCCGGGAGGCGATGGTCGATGTGGTCGGCCGGGCCGGCACCCGGGTGCGCACGGTGCGGATGAGCATGCCCGGCGTCGAGAGCGCCTTCGGCTCCCGGGTCGAGCACGGCCGCCTGCACGAGCGGGCGGTCTGAGATGGCGAGCGCACCCGAGCTGCGGCGGACGATCCTCGTCTGGTGCCCCGACTGGCCCCTCCTCGCGGCCGCCGCCGACGCCGGCCTCGGCGACGAGCACCCCCTGGCCCTCACGGAGAAGAGCCTGGTCTTCGCCTCCTCCCCCGCTGCCCGGGCGGAGGGGGTCCGGCGGGGCATGCGCGTGCGCGAGGCGCAGTCCCGTTGCACGGGTCTCGCCGTCCTCCCGTACGACCCGGTGCTCGACCACCGGGCGTTCGAGCCGCTCATCCAGGCGCTCGAGGAGATCACCCCGGGCGTCCAGCTGATCCGGCCCGGTCTGTGCGCGATCCGCGCCCGCGGTCCGCGCCGCTACTACGGGAGCGAGCAGAGCGCGGCCGAGGCGATCCTGCAGCGGCTGGCCGAGCTGGGTCTCCCCGACGCCCGCATCGGGATCGCCGACGGGCTCTTCGCCTCCGAGCTCGCCGCGAAGCACTCCGGCCGCCCCGTCGCCGTCGTGCCCCCAGGAGCAGCGGCAGGCTTCCTCGCTCCTCTCCCGCTCGACGCCCTCGAGACCGAGTCCGTCGCAGCCCCTGCCCGTGCTCCCCGCCGGGGGGACGACCTGGTGGCGCTCCTGCGCAGACTCGGCGTCCGCACCCTCGGCGCCTTCGCCGCCCTCCCTCGCGAGGACGTCGCCGCCCGGTTCGGACCGGAGGGCGCCCACGCGCACCTCCTCGCCGCCGGTGCAGAGTCGGAGACGGTGGTGCCCCGGCTCCCCCCGGAGCGTCTCGACCGGGCGATGGAGTTCGAGCCCCCTCTGGACCGCATCGACCAGGCCGCCTTCGCCTTCCGCGTCCCCGCGGAGGAGTTCGTCGCCGGGCTCACCCGCGCACAGCTGGTCGCGACCGCCATCCGCATCGAGGTCGTCAGCGAGCGCGGTGAGGTCTCCTCCCGGAGCTGGCTGCACCCGAGATGGTTCACCCCGGGCGACGTGCTCGACCGGGTCCGCTGGCAGCTGCAGGGCAGCGGGGAGATCGACACCGGTCTCGGAGCTCCGATCTCGCGGCTGTGCGTCGAGCCCGAGGCGGTCGACGCGATCGGCAACCACGAGCAGGGTCTCTGGGGCACCGCTCCGGAGGAGCGCGTCCACCACGGGCTGAGCCGCGTGCAGAGCATGCTCGGGCACGAGGCCGTGATGACCGCGTCGATCGGAGGGGGTCGATCCCTCCGCGACCGCCAGCACCTGATCCCCTGGGGCGACCGGGAGCCGGGCGACGCACGGCCGAGGACCCTGCCCTGGCCCGGCTCCCTGCCGCCGCCCCTCCCGCCGACGGTCTTCGCGGAGCCCGCGGCCGTGCTGGTCCGCGGACCGAGGGGCGAACCCGTCGCCGTCGACGAGCGCGGCGCCCTCAGCTCCGTGCCCGCCTACTTCACCCCCGGGACCTCTCAGGCACGCCTGGAGCCCCTCGCCGGATGGGCGGGTCCCTGGCCGATCGACGAGCGCTGGTGGGATCCGAGCACCGCCGTCCGCTACGACCGCTTCCAGGTGGTCGACGCCGCCGGTGTCGCCTGGCTGCTGCTCTGCCTCGACGGGGTCTGGGCCGCAGAGGCCCGCTACGACTGAACCGGAGCATCCCTCCACCACCGCGAACGAGCACCGAAGGAGCCCCGATGGGCTGGAACAACCCGCCGATCCTCTGGTCGGAGTTCGAGCGCCGCCTCTCCAGCGGCAAGCGCGCCGACGGCACGGTCGTCCAGGGCGACGGCGGCGACAGTCCGGCCTGGTCGCACAAGCGCCCCGCCTACGTGGCAGGGGACGACGTCCGGCCGCCGGCTCATCCGGTGCCCTACGCCGAGCTGCACGCCCACTCCCACTTCAGCTTCCTCGACGGGGCGAGCAAGCCGGAGCAGCTGGTCGAGGAGGCGGTCCGGCTCGGCATCGACACCCTCGCGCTCACCGACCACGACGGCCTCTACGGCATCGTGAGGATGGCCGAGGCCGCGCAGGGGCACGCCGTCCGCACGGCCTTCGGAGCCGAGCTCTCCATCGGGCTCACCTCGCCTCAGAACGGGGTCGCCGATCCGGAGGGGACCCACCTGCTCGTCCTCGCGCGCCGCGAGGAGGGCTACCACCGCCTCGCCCGTTCGATCACCACCGCCCAGCTCGCCGGAGCCGAGAAGGGCAAGCCGAGCTACGACCTCGAGGAGCTCGCGCGCGCCGCCGACGGCCACTGGATCGTGCTGACGGGCTGCCGCAAGGGAGCGGTCCGTCAAGCGCTCGCCGCCGCAGGAGTGGCCGCGGCCGAGCAGGAGGTCCGCGAGCTCGTCCGGCTCTTCGGTCCCGCCAACGTCCTCGTGGAGCTGTACGACCACGGGGATCCCCTCGCCTCGCGCGCCAACGACCAGCTGGCGGCGATCGCCGAGAAGCTCCGGCTGCGGACGGTCGCCACCGGGAACGTGCACTACGCCCGGCCGGAGGAGCGCCCCCTCCAGACGGCCCTCGCCGCGGTCAGAGCACGCCGGAGCCTCGACGAGATGGACGGCTGGCTCCCCGCAGCGGGCGGCGCCCACCTGCGCTCCGGCGCCGAGATGGCCGAGCGCTTCGGCCGCTACCCCGGCTCCGTGGAGAACACGGTGCGCGTCGCCGACGAGATCGCCTTCGAGCTCGGCCGAGTCCGGCCCCGGCTGCCGCGCCAGGAGGTCCCCGAGGGGCACACCTCGATGAGCTGGCTGCGCGAGCTCGTGCGCGAGGCCGTGCCGGCCAAGTACCCCCGCGCCGACGCCGACGTCCTCGCGCGCCTCGAGAAGGAGCTCGCGGTGATCGAGCAGAAGGACTTCCCGGGCTACTTCCTGATCGTCCACGACATCGTCCACTACGCCAAGCGGAACGGCATCCTCTGCCAGGGACGCGGCTCGGCCGCCAACTCGGCGGTCTGCTACGTCCTGGGCATCACGGCGGTCGACTCGATCTTCTACGACCTGCCGTTCGAGCGGTTCCTCTCCAGCATCCGCGACGAGGAGCCCGACATCGACGTCGACTTCGACTCGGAGCGGCGCGAGGAGGTGATCCAGTACGTCTACCGGAAGTACGGACGTCTGAACGCGGCCCAGGTCGCCAACGTCATCACCTACCGGCCCAAGTTCGCCGTGCGCGACATGGCCAAGGCCCTCGGATACAGCGCCGGGCAGCAGGACGGCTGGTCGAAGCAGGTCGAGCGGTGGGGTTCCGTCACCGAGAGCACCGACCACGACATCCCCGAGGACGTGGTCGCCCTGACCACCCGGGTGCTGGGCACGCCCCGGCACCTGGGCATCCACTCCGGCGGCATGGTGCTGACCGACCGGCCCGTGGGCGAGGTCTGCCCGATCGAGCCCGCCCGGATGGAGGACCGCACCGTCCTGCAGTGGGACAAGGACGACTGCGCCTGGATGGGCCTGGTCAAGTTCGACCTCCTCGGGCTCGGGATGCTCGCCGCCCTGCAGTACACGTTCGACCTCGTCGCCGAGCACGTCGGTGAGAAGTGGGACATCTCCACCCTCCCCCGGGAGGAGAAGGGCGTCTACGACCAGCTCTGCCGCGCCGATTCGATCGGGGTGTTCCAGGTCGAGAGCAGGGCGCAGATGGGCACCCTCCCCCGGCTGCAGCCGCGCCGCTTCTACGATCTGGTGATCGAGGTCGCGCTCATCCGCCCCGGCCCCATCCAGGGCGGTGCGGTCCACCCCTACATCCGCCGCAAGCTCGGCGAGGAGCCGGTGACGTACCAGCACCCCCTCCTCGTGACGCCGCTCAAGCGCACCCTCGGCGTGCCGCTCTTCCAGGAGCAGCTCATGCAGGTGGCCGTGGCCGTCGGCGACTGCAACGCGGAGGACGCCGACCTGCTGCGCCGGGCGATGGGGTCCAAGCGCGGGACCGAGAAGATCGAGACCCTCCGCGAGCGGCTCTACCAGGGGATGGCCCGCAACGGCATCACGGGCGAGGTCGCGGACGACATCTACCTCCGGATCCAGGCCTTCGCGAACTTCGGCTTCGCCGAGAGCCATGCGATCAGCTTCGCCCTGCTGGTCTACGCGAGCGCCTGGCTCCGCCTGCACTACCCCGCCGCGTTCACCGCCGCGCTGCTGCGGGCGCAGCCCATGGGCTTCTACGCCCCGCACACCCTGGTCGCCGATGCCCGGCGTCACGGAGTGGAGGTCGTCTCGCCCGACGTCAACCGCTCGCTGGCGCCTCCGGGGCTCGAGGCGAAGGAGGACACCCCCGCACGCCGGAGGGGCGGTGGCGCCTACGGGAGCGACGACTGCCTCCGCGCCGATCAGCCGCCCACGGGGCTGTTCGACCGCACCGAGCACTTCCACACGGACGACCACAGGCGCGACAGCGGCTTCGTGATCAGGCTCGGGCTGGCCGGGGTGAAGGGCATCGGCACCTCGCTCGCCGAGCACATCGTCGCCGAGCGCGAGCGCGGCGGACCCTACGCGAGCATGGCCGACCTCTCGCGTCGGGTCGGCACGACCGCGGCTCAGCTGGAGGCCCTCGGTGCCGCGGGCGCCTTCGACTCGCTCGGTCTGCAGCGCCGGCAGGCGCTCTGGGAGGCCGGCACCGCCGCAGGCGACCGCGAGGAGTTCCTCGCCGGTTCCACGGTCGTCGTGCAGCCCCCGCTCCTGCCGATGCTCTCCCCTCAGGAGCGCGTGGTCTTCGACTTCTGGGCCACCGGCATCTCGCCCGACGACCATCCGCTGCGCCACCTCCGCGAGGGACTCGCTCGCCGCGGCGCCCGCTCCTCGGCCGATCTCCCCGCCATCCCCTCGGGGACCCGGATCGAGGTCGGCGGGGTCGTGATCCACCGCCAACGTCCCTCCACAGCCGGTGGAGTGACCTTCCTCAACCTCGAGGACGAGCACGGGATCCTCAACGTGATCTGCTCCGTCGGAGTATGGAACCGCTACCGCCGCGTGGCCCGCGAGGCACCCGCCCTGCTGGTCAGGGGGATCCTCGAGCGCTCCGACGAGGGGGTGACGAACCTCCTCGCCGACAGGTTCGAGACCCTCACGGTCGGCGCTCGCACCACCTCCCGCAACTTCCGATGACCCCTCAGCGGCACTGCCCGCTCGCCCCACGAGAAAGCGACACCATGACCACTCTCGACCACGCCGCTCCCGCTCCGCACCTCGATGCGCCGCTCCTGAACGACCGCGAGCTGCGCGAGCGCGTCTCCTCGCTGATCGGACCGGCCTACCGCCGGGCCCTGTGGCCGATCTTCCTCGACCGCGACGGCGTGCAGCTGCCGATCCTCTACCCGGTGGACGGGCTCCCCGTGCACCCCGACGAGGAGAAGACCGAGCGGATCGTCGCCACCCTCGCCAAGGCCGTGGCGCACCAGGACGTGGGCTCGCTCGCCTTCGCCCTGGAACGTCCCGGGCGCGCCTTCCTCGGCGAGACCGATCGGGTCCTCGCCCGTCACCTGGCGGCGGCGTGCCACAAGCGGGCCATCCCCCTCCGCGCGCTCCTGCTCGTCCACGACGAGGGAGTGCGGGTCGTGACCGCGACGGAGTACGCCGCGGTCACGCTCTGAGCGCTCGGGCCCGAGGCGGCCGTTCAGGACAGCGGCGGCCGGCCACCTGAACAGCCGGCCGCCACGGACCTCAGGCGCTCAGGCGCTCAGGCGCTCAGCGTCACCAGCAGCGAGGAACCGCCGAGATCCACCTCGGTGTCCCCGGGCTGCACCGCGTACTCCCCGACGCCGAGCAGCGTCTCCGCCACCTCCGGCAGGGCGATGCGGGCGGCGGACTCGCCGACGTTGATCGCCACGGTCACCCGACCGCGGCCGAGAGTCAGCCAGCGGGCCTCCTCGTCGAACTCCACGCGGAGCGACCCGAAGCGCGGGTCCGTCAGCTCGGGGTAGCGGCGGCGGATCACCGCCAGCTCGCGGTACACCTCGAGGGTGCGGGCGTGACGCCCCTCCCCGACCTCGGACCAGTCGAGCCGCGAGCGCAGGAACGTCTCCGGGTCCTGCGGGTCGGGCACGACCTCCGGGTCCCAGCCCATCTTCGCGAACTCCTCGATGCGGCCCTTCGCCGTCGCCTCACCCAGATCCTTCTCCGGGTGCGAGGTGAAGAACTGCCACGGGGTCGACGCCGCCCACTCCTCGCCCATGAACAGCATGGGAGTGAAAGGGCCCAGCAGCGTCAGAGCAGCGGCGATCGCGAGACGGCCCTCGTCGAGGGACGCCGTCAGACGGTCGCCGACCGCCCGGTTGCCGATCTGGTCGTGGTTCTGGCTGCAGACCACCAGGCGCCAGGTCGGCATGTGCTCGGTGTCCACCGGACGGCCGTGGTGACGGCCACGGAACGTCGAGAGGGTGCCGTCGTGGAAGAAGCCCCGGGTCAGCACCTTCGCGAGGGCGCCGAGCGGCGCGAAGTCCTCGTAGTAGCCCGTGGTCTCCCCGGTCAGCGCGACGTGGACCGCGTGGTGGAAGTCGTCGCTCCACTGCGCGTCGAGCCCGTAGCCGTGCGCCTCCCGCGGAGTGATCAGCGTCGGGTCGTTGAGGTCGGACTCGGCGATCAGCGTCAGAGGGCGCCCGACGTGGGCCGACAGCACGGCCACCTCGCTCGCCATCTCCTCGAGCACGTGCACGGCCCGCTCGTCCGAGAGGGCGTGCACCGCGTCCAGGCGCAGGGCGTCGACGTGGTAGTCGCGCAGCCACATCAGAGCGTTGTCGATGATGTACCCGCGGACGGTGTCCGAACCCTCGCCGTCGAGGTTGATCGAGCTGCCCCAGGTGTTGGCCTTCTCGTTCTTGAGGTACGGGCCGAACTCCGGCAGGTAGTTGCCGCTCGGGCCGAGGTGGTTGTAGACGACGTCCTGGACCACGCCGAGGCCGGCACGGTGGGCGGCGTCCACGAAGCGCTGGTACGCCTCGGGTCCGCCGTACGGCTCGTGCACGGCGTACCAGAGGACGCCGTCGTAGCCCCAGTTGTGCGTTCCGTTCACCGCGTTGACCGGCAGCAGCTCGATGAAGTCCACGCCGATCGAGCGCAGGTGCTCGAAGCGCTCCGCCGCGGCGTCCAGGGTGCCCTCGGGTGTGAACGTGCCGAGGTGCAGCTCGTAGATGACGGCGCCGGCGAGCTCGCGCCCGGTCCAGGCGGAGTCGCCCCACTCGTGCGCCGAGGGGTCGAACGTGCGCGAGAGCTCGTGCACGCCCTTCGGCTGGCGGCGCGAGCGGGGGTCCGGCAGCGGACCACTGCCGTCCACCCGGTACCCGTAGTCGACCTCGCCGGTGGCCTGGGCCGACGCGGGCGCCCGCCACCATCCGTCGTCTCCGTGGCGGGTCATCGTCAGCGACGAGTCGTCGCCGAGGAGGAGCTCGACCGTCGAGGCCTCGGGGGCCCAGACGTCGAACCGCTCGGGCCCGGTCGTCGGGAGTGCGTAGCGGTAGGGAGTCGTGCTGATCACTGCTGTCTCCAGGAGGGGTCGGATCGGTCTGCGGTGCGGTGCGGAACCGGTCAGGAGACCGGGGCGAGCAGTGCCACGGGGTAGTCGGCGAGGATCTCGGCGACCGGAGTCACTCCTCCCGCGAAGGTGCGGCCGGTGAGGACGTCCTCCATCGGGTGCCCGGGCAGGACCACGACCGTGCCGTTCCACCCGCCCGAAGCGGCGAGGCCCTCGGGGAGCCTGGTCGCGACGGTCAGCGCGCCGCCGCGGTCGAAAGCGATCGCGTGCTCAGCGGCGGGCCCGATCGCGGGGACGGCGGCGTAGCGGGTGAACAGCTCGGGGCGGTCGCGGCGGAGCCGGAGGGCGCGTGAGGTGACGAGGAGCTTCGCGGCTCCCTCGGCGTCGATCGCGGGCTTCCAGCCGCCGTCGATCCGCTCCAGCAGCGCTCGACGCTGCCCGAAGTCGACCTCGCGGCGGTTGTCCGGGTCGACGAGGGAGGTCTCCCAGAGCTCGCTGCCCTGGTAGACGTCCGGGATGCCCGGGGCGGTGATCTGCACGAGCTTCGCGGCGAGGCCGTTCGACCAGCCGGCGACCGACACCCGCTCGACGGTCTGCTCGACCAGCCGGCGGACGGCGGGCTCGTCGAACGCCGCGTCGATCGCCGCGTGCATCCGCTTCTCGAACTGCTCGTCAGGAGCGGTCCAGTGCGTCGAGTCGTCGGCCTCGCGCGACGCCTTCTCGGCGTAGGCGTGCAGGCGCTCGCGGCTCGCGGGCCAGGTCCCCACGACGGCCTCCCAGAGCAGGTGCTCGATCGGGCCGTCGCCGAAGCCGACGAGGGCGTGGAGCTCGCGGAGCGTCGCCGCCCACGCCTCCGGGTCCTCGGCCAGTGCGGTGATGCGGGCACGGGTGTCCTCGCCGCGCTTCGTGTCGTGGGTCGAGAGCGTGGTGAGCGAGGCGGGGAACGAGGCCTGGCGCACGGCCTGGCGGCGGTGGAACTCGACCAGGTCGATCGCGAACTCGTCCGGGTCCGCTCCGACCTCGTTCAGCGAGGTGAGGCGGCTGAAGCGGTAGAACGCCGTGTCCTCGACGCCCTTCGCCATCACCATGCCGGAGGTCTGCTGGAAGCGCACGGACACCGGCGTGCCGGTCTCGCCGAGCGCCGCGGCGACCTCGTCGATGGTCGCGCGGATCTCGGGACGGCGGCGCACGGCGTCGACGCGGGCGTGCTCGAGGTGCTCCGCTCCGTAGGGGAGGTAGCTGCGGTAGACCGGGTAGGTCGCCAGGAGCTCCGCCAGCGCGTCGTCCGCTCCCTCGATGCCGGGGATCAGGCGGGCCAGCCGCAGGACCTCGGAGCGGAGGATGCCGTCGGCGATGCCGCGCTTGGTGTCGTGGATGAGGTCGGCCCACTGCAGCGGGGCGCCCTTCCCCGTGAGCTCGGCGTCGAGGCCCTCCAGCACGGGGCGGGCGTCGGGGTCGACCAGGATGCGGTCGACGTCGGCCAGGGCGTCGTAGCCCGTGGTGCCGACGGTCGCCCAGTGCGGCGGGAGCTCCTCGTCGCCCTCGAGGATCTTCTCGACCCAGACCGGGGCGCCGCCGATCGCGCGGGCCAGGTCGTCGAGGTATCCGCCCGGGTCGGCCAGGCCGTCCGGGTGGTCGACGCGAAGGCCGTCAGCGAGCCCCTCGGTGAACCAGCGGACGATCTCGGCGTGCGAGGCGTCGAACACCTCGGGCCGCTCGACCGTGATGGCGGCGAGGGTGTTCACCGCGAAGAAGCGGCGGTAGTTCAGCTCGGCGTCGGCGCGGCGCCAGTTCACGAGCTCGTAGCTCTGGCGCTCGTGCACCGTGCGGCCGGAGTCGCCGGGCTCGGCGGTGCCGGGCGCGATCGGCAGGCGGTTCTCGTAGTAGTGCAGCTCGTCGCCGACGACCTCGAGCGCGTCGAGCTCGCTGTCGCTGTCTCCCTCGCTCGCACCGTCGCCGAGGATCGGCACGCGCAGCTTCCCGCCCCCCGCCTCCCAGTCGATGTCGAAGGCGGTGGCGTAGCGGGAGGACTTCCCGTTCCTCAGCAGGTCCCACCACCACGAGTTCTCGCTCGGGGTCGCGACGCCCATGTGGTTGGGGACGATGTCGATGAGGACGCCGAGGCCCTCCGCCCGCGCCGCGGCCGAGGCGTTCGCCAGGCCGGCCGCGCCACCGCGGTCGGGATCGACCTCGGTGTGGTCCACCACGTCGTAGCCGTGGTCCGAGCCGGGCTCGGCCTTCAGCAGCGGCGAGAAGTACAGCCAGTCCGCTCCGAGCGCGCGCACGTAGTCGGCGACGCGGGCGGCGTCGTCGAGGTCGAACGCCGACCGGATCTGGAGGCGGTAGGTGGAGGCGGGCAGACGCACGTCAGGCTCCTGTCGAGGGTGCGGTCGCGGAGTCGGTCGACTCGGCGTGGGGGCTGGTGGGTCCCGTCGAGGAGACGATCGGGATGGCCGAGGTGGCGGCCAGGGACGCGAGCGAGGCGGCGACCGAGTGGTCGACCTCGGGCTCGGGGGTGCTGTGCTCCTGGAGGATGACGAGAGACTTCGCCTGGACGGTGAGCATCGCCCCCGCCGGACGCGGGATCGAGTCCGCCTCGGCGCCGGCGGTGTCGACGAGGACGCTCCACTCGAGCGCGTACTCGTCGCTCGGGATCGCGAACTCGACGTCGACGTCGTCGGCGTTGAAGTACAGGAGGAAGCTGTCGTCGGTGACGGGGCGCCCGCGCTGGTCGCGCTCGCGGATCCCGTTGCCGTTGAGGTAGATGCCCACCGATCGGCCGAGGCCGGAGTCCCAGTCGGACGGGGACATCTCGGTGCCGGCGGCGGTGAACCAGACGATGTCGGGCAGGGGCTCGCCGTCGCCGCGCAGGACGGGGCGGCCGTCGAAGAAGCGCATGCGTCGGAAGGTCGGGTGCTCGGCGCGCAGGCGGATGAGCGCCGCGGTGAACTCGAGCAGCGGCCGGTCGGCGTGCGCCCAGTCGATCCAGGTCAGCTCGCTGTCCTGGGCGTAGGTGTTGTTGTTGCCGTTCTGGGTCCGGCCCAGCTCGTCGCCGTGGAGGATCATCGGGACGCCCTGGGAGATCAGCATCGTCGCGAGGAAGTTCCGCTGCTGGCGTGCCCGGAGCGCGAGCACCCGCGGGTCGTCCGTGGGCCCCTCCACGCCGTGGTTCCAGGAGCGGTTGTGCGACTCGCCGTCGTTGCCGTCCTCGCCGTTGGCGTCGTTGTGCTTCTCGTTGTACGAGACCAGGTCCCGGAGGGTGAAGCCGTCGTGCGCCGTGACGAAGTTGATCGAGGCGACCGGGTAGCGGCCCGAGTGCGCGTAGAGGTCGGCCGAGCCGGTGAGGCGCGAGGCGAACTCCCCCAGCGTCGACGGCTCGCCGCGCCAGAAGTCGCGGACCGTGTCGCGGTACTTGCCGTTCCACTCCGTCCACTGGGGCGGGAAGTTTCCCACCTGGTAGCCGCCGGGCCCGACGTCCCACGGCTCGGCGATCAGCTTCACCTGCGAGACCACCGGGTCCTGCTGGACGAGCTCGAAGAAGGTGGAGAGCCGGTCGACGTCGTAGAACTCGCGTGCCAGCGCCGAGGCGAGGTCGAAGCGGAAGCCGTCGACGCGCATCTCCGTCACCCAGTAGCGCAGCGAGTCCATGATCAGCTGGAGCGAGTGCGGGTGTCGCACGTTCAGGGTGTTCCCGGTGCCGGTGTAGTCCATGTAGTAGCGCTTGTCGTCGTCGACGAGGCGGTAGTACGCCTCGTTGTCGATGCCGCGGAACGACAGGGTGGGGCCGAGGTGGTTGCCCTCCGCCGTGTGGTTGTAGACCACGTCGAGGATGACCTCGATGCCGGCCGCGTGGAGCGCCTTCACCATGCTCTTGAACTCCTGCACCTGCTGGCCCTGGTCGCCCGTGGAGGAGTAGGTGTTCTGCGGAGCGAAGAAGCCGATCGTGTTGTAGCCCCAGTAGTTCGAGAGGCCCTTGTCCATCAGCGTCGAGTCGTTCACGAACTGGTGCACGGGCATGAGCTCGATCGCCGAGACGCCCAGGTGCTTGAGGTGGTCGATCACCGCGGGGTGGGCGACTCCGGCGTAGGTGCCGCGGAGCTCCTCCGGCACGTCGGGGTGCGTCTTGGTGAGCCCCTTCACGTGCGCCTCGTAGATCACGGTGCTGTCGTAGGAGGTGCGCGGGCGGCGGTCACCGGCCCAGTCGAAGAAGGGGTTGATGACGACGCCCATCATCATGTGCGGCGCCGAGTCCTCGTCGTTCGTCGAGCCCGGGTCGCCGAAGGTGTACGAGAAGAGGGACTGGTCCCAGTCGATCTCCCCCGAGATCGCCTTCGCGTAGGGGTCCAGCAGCAGCTTGTTCGGGTTGCAGCGGTGGCCGGCATCGGGGTCGTACGGTCCGTGGATGCGGAAGCCGTAGCGCTGGCCCGGCTGGACCTGCGGGAGGTAGCAGTGCCAGACGTAGGCGTCCGACTCCTGGATCTCGACGCGCGTCTCGGTGCCGTCCTCCTCGAAGAGGCACAGCTCGACGCGCTCGGCGATCTCGCTGAACAGGGCGAAGTTCGTGCCGCTTCCGTCGAACGTCGCGCCCAACGGGTAGGCGGTTCCGGGCCAGGTCTCCACGAGACTCCTCAGGGGATTGTTCTCGGGCAGTCCGGGAGACGCCGATGTGCGGTCTGCGGATGCCCGACGTCGGGGGTGATGGTCCGTCACTTCCGCGACGGACCGACTGCTCAGCTTAGCGAGCGTGTCTCGAGCATTCCCCTGACGGTCAGCGCTCATCGCGCGGTCCTCCTCCAGTGGTCACGACCGGCGGCCGGAACCGCCGTCCGGTTCGTCCTGCGGGCGCATGAGCGGGCAGGTCGTCCCGGTGGGTCACGCTCGAACAGTACGGTCGCGCCCGGTCCGCCGGGGAGGGCTGGCGCCGCGCCGGGTGCATCGGCTAGAACGCGCCGGAGGGACTGTCCGGTGCACGCGGAGGGGACGGCCGGGCTGGGCAGGAGCAGCGATCGGCCCCGTCGTCAGGGCCACGTCGCCACGCACCGTGGCGCCGCACCGCGATCAGTGCGAGCCGAGCCTGCGCCGCAGGAGGTCGATCCGCGCCTGCAGCTGGGTCACGCTCGCCTGCGCCACCGCGGGTCCGCCGCAGAGCCGGCGCAGCTCGGTGTGCACCTGGCCGTGCGACTCGCCCGTCCCCCGTGCCCACAGGCCGACCAGGGAGTTGAGCAGACTGCGCTGCTCCTTGAGCGTGCGGTAGAGCGGCGCCGGGATCTCGCTCGCCGGCTCGGCCGGGGCCGCCGCCCCCGCGCGGCTGCCGGCGCGCTTGGCCTGCCGCTGCTGCCGGTGCTGGAGCAGCTCCCGCACCTGGTCGGGCTCGAGGAGCCCCGGCAGGCCGATGAAGTCGAGCTCCTCCTCGCTCTCGACCTCGACCTCCATCCCGAACTCGGCGCCCTCGTAGACGACGCGGTCGAAGGTGGCGGCCGAGCCGATCGACTCGAAGCGGCCCTCCTCCAGGAGATCGGAGGACGCCTTGTCGCTGCGCTCGGCGTCGGCCATCAGGTCGGCTTCGGGGTACTCCTCGTCGTCGGAGGTCCTGCGGTCGAGGGCGTGATCGCGCTGCAGCTCCATCGAGCCCGCCAGCGCGAGCAGGCCGGGCACGTTCGGGAGGAACACCGAGGCGGTCTCGCCGCGGCGCCGCGCGCGCACGAAGCGGCCGATCGCCTGGGCGAAGAACAGAGGAGTCGACGCCGATGTCGCGTACACGCCGACGGCGAGCCTCGGCACGTCGACGCCCTCGGAGACCATGCGGACCGCGACCATCCAGCGACCGGTGTCCTTCGCGAACTCCTCGATCCGGTCGCTCGCCTCCTTCTCGTCGGAGAGCACGACGGTGACGGTCTCGCCGCTGATCTCGCGGAGCATGGCGGCGTAGGCGCGCGCGGTGTAGTGGTCGGTCGCGATGACCAGGCCGCCGGCGTCGGGCACGGCGCGCCGCACCTCGGTGAGGCGGGTGTTGGCGGCGCGGAGGACCGAGGGGATCCAGTCGCCCTTCGGGTCCAGCGCGGTCCGCCAGGCCTGCGAGGTGATGTCCTTGGTGTTGCCCTCGCCGAGCCGCGCCTCCATCTCGTCGCCGGCCTTCGACTTCCAGCGCATCTGCCCGGCGTAGACCATGAACAGCACCGGCCGGACGACGCCGTCCGCGAGCGCGCGGCCGTAGCCGTAGGCGTAGTCGGTGAGCGAGGTGCGGATGCCCTCCTCGTCCGGCAGGTAGCTGACGAACGGGATCGCCGCCGTGTCCGAGCGGAACGGCGTCCCGGTCAGCGAGAGCCGGCGGACCGCGGGCTCGAAGGCCTCGCGCACCGCGTCGCCCCAGCTGAGGGCGTCGCCGGCGTGGTGCACCTCGTCGAGGATGACGAGGGTGCGTCCGGACAGGGTGAGCTCGCGGTGGAGCTCGGCGCGGACGGCGACCTGCGCGTAGGTGACGGCGACGCCGTGGTAGTGGCGGGCGTGGCGGCCCATGCGGTTGGTGAAGGTCGGGTCCAGGCGGATGCCGACGCGGTGCGCGGCCTCGGCCCACTGGCGCTTGAGGTGCTCCGTCGGTGCGACCACGGTGATCCGGTCGACCGTGCGGTTGTGCAGCAGCTCGGCGGCCAGACGCAGCGCGAAGGTGGTCTTGCCCGCGCCCGGGGTCGCGGCGGCCAGGAAGTCGCGCGGCTCGTGCTGGAAGTAGGCCTCGAGCGCCTCCGCCTGCCAGGCGCGGAGCTTGTTCGCGGTACCCCACGGTGCCCTGCCCGGGAACGACGGGGACAGGTGCTCAGCGGCGGAGGTGCCGACCTGATGACCGAAGCTCGAGGGACTGTTCACGTGGACCGAATCTAGCCGACGCCTCCGACAGCGGCTCGGTCTCCGCGGCCCGCCGGGAGGCGCACGGCGTGTCGCGCCGTGCCACCGGCGGCCGGGTGCGGAGCATGATGGAGGGATGGTCGAGCAGCGTCATCCGTGGTCCCGCTACGTCGCCCTGGGCGACTCCTTCACCGAGGGGATCGGCGATCCGGAGCCCGGCAGCCCCGGCGGGCACCGCGGCTGGGCGGACCGCGTGGCGGAGGTCCTGGGCAGCCAGAACGAGGACTTCGCCTACGCCAACCTGGCGGTGCGCGGCCGCCTCCTGCAGCAGATCGTCGACGAGCAGGTCGAGCCCGCCCTGGAGCTGCGCCCCGACCTCATCACCATCTCCGCGGGCGGGAACGACGTCATCCGCCCGGGGACCGACCCCGACGACATCGCGTCCCGCTTCGAGTCGGGCCTCGCCCGGCTCCGCTCCGACGGGGCGACCGTCGTCCTCTTCACCGGAGTGGACGTGGGCTTCTCCCCCGTGTTCGGGTGGATCCGCGGGAAGGTCGCGATCTACAACGAGAACCTGCGGGCGCTGGCCAAGCGGTACGACTGCATCGTCGCCGACCAGTGGTCCCTCCAGGAGATCCAGGACGTGCGGATGTGGGCGCCGGACCGCCTGCATCTCAACCCGCACGGCCACCACGAGGTCGCGCGCATGGTCCTCGAGTCGCTGAACGTCGAGAACGACCTGCGCCCCCTGGCCCCGGAGCCGCTGCACGCCCGCACGTGGCGTGCCGCCCGCACGGAGGACATCCAGTGGGCGCGGGAGTACCTCGTGCCCTGGGTGCTGCGCCGAGTCCGCCACCAGTCCTCCGGCGACTTCATCACCGCCAAGCGGCCCTCCGCCGAGCGCTGGAGCACCGATCCCGCGGCCTCGGAGCCGGGATCGGTCGTGCCGGGCAACGCGACGCCGGAGGAGGTCGCCGAGGACATCGCGACCGCCGGCGTGCGGATCGTCGGCGATAGGGCCGCGGATCCCCTGGCCTGATCCGCTCCCGGGAGGCGGCGGCTCGCCCCGCGCTCAGCCGAACAGCTCGGCCGGGTGGCCGAGGCGCCAGGCGAAGCCCGGGTCCTCGATCGACCCGTCGGCGACGAGGGGAAGCTCGTACGGGGTGCCGTTGACGTCGACGACGGCGGTCCCCACGCGCTCGCCGTCGGCGACGGTCTCGAGCGGATCGAGGGCGACCGTGGTCGACGTCGAGACCGCACCCCACACCAGCACGGACCGAGTCTCCGCGGTCTCGGCCGTCGCCGTCTCCCCCCACGCGCTCGTGAGAGTGCCGTAGTCCTGGCCCTCGACGGTCAGCGGGACGGTCCGGAAGCCCGCCTCGACGGTCGGCACGAGGGTCAGCACGTCCGCGGCGAGCTGCGGATGCGTGCGCGCGCCCACCACCACGCCGACCAGGGTGACCGGCCGGCCCTCGACGGTCGCGTCGAGCGAGAACAGCAGGCACGAGCCCGCCTCGTCGGTCGTCCCCGTCTTGATCCCGTCCACTCCCGAGCGGCCGAGGAGCGAGTTGGTGTTGTCGACCTCGCCGACCCCCGGGATGACCGCGGTCGGCATCGCGACGATCGGAGCGAGCACCGGGTCCGCGATCAGCAGCTCGCCCAGGCGCACCATCTCGGCCGTCGTGCTGACCGTCGCCGGCGAGAGCCCGCTGGTGTCGGCGAGGGAGGTCCGCTCGAGCCCCTGCCCGTCGAGCCAGCCGCGCGCCGCGGCGAGGAAGGCGTCCTCCGAGCCGTATGCCCAGATCGCGAGGGACTTCGCGTAGTTGTTCGCGGACGGGAGCATCATGGCGGTCAGCGCCTCCCGCTCGGTCAGCTGCAGACCCGCGGTGACCGGAGCGTTCGAGCCGTTCTCGGCCAGGGTGTCGTTGTAGTACTGCACGTCCGCGCTCGTGAAGGTGATGGTCTCCCCGTCCGTCCCCTCTGCGATCGGCTTCGCCGCGAGGACGACGAGAGCGGTGACGACCTTGGCGATGCTCCCCGTCGGCACGGTTCCGGTGGAGCCGTAGCGGGCGAGCAGCCCGTCCTCCTCCGTCCCGTCGATGCCCACGGCCGCCACGGCGCCGGAGCCGTAGGCCGGCCAGGCCGGAGCGGGCGCGTCGACGGTGCTCGGGACGGGGTCCACCGCGACGGCGCTCGCCGTCGGCAGCTCCGCGGTCGCCGCGTTGGTCGCGTAGGCACCGCCTCCGCCGACCAGCACGGTCGCAGCGACGAGACCGGCGACGACCGCCCCGCGCCGTCGACGCGGTCGCGGCTCCGGCGCGGCGGGCTCCCCGAACAGGTCGAGGGCGTCGTCGGATCGGGTCGGGGAGGTCACCCCGTCATCGTACGGGCGGGCCTCTCACCCGTCCCGGACGCCGCCCCGTCGTCGGGCGCGGCGGGTGACGCGCGGCACCGACCCCGATCCAGCGGCGGGAGCGTCAGCAGCAGGTCACCGCGGGGCCGCCGAGCGCCGGAGCCGGGCGGTCAGCGCCCGCGGGTCAGCGCCCACAGTGCGACGGCGCTCGCCGAGGCCACGTTGAGCGAGTCGACGCCGTGCAGCATCGGGATGGTGACGACGGTGTCCGAGGCGTCCAGCGCCGCGCGGCTGAGCCCGTCCCCCTCGGCGCCCAGGACGATCGCGACGCGCTCGGGGCGAGCCGCCGCGTACTCGTCGAGCGGCACCGCGTCCGGAGCGAGCGCCAGCGCGGCGACCGAGAACCCGGCCTCCTCCAGAGCGCGGCGAGCCGGTGCCCACTCGGGGGTGCGCGTCCACGGCACCTGCAGGACCGTGCCCATGCTCACCCGGACGCTGCGCCGGTACAGGGGGTCCGCGCACCGCGGCGTCACGAGCACCGCGTCCGCGCCCATGCCGGCCGCGGCGCGGAAGACGGCGCCGACGTTGGTGTGGTCGACCAGGTCCTCCAGGATCACGACGAGGCGCGCGCCCTCCAGCAGCTCGGCCATCGGCCGCAGCGGCGGACGGTGCATCGAGGCGAGCGCTCCGCGGTGGAGGTGGAACCCGGTCAGCTCCTCGATCAGCGGATCCGGCGCCACGAAGACCGGCACCTCGGAATGACGCTCGAGCACCCCGGCCGCGTCCGGCAGCCGCTTCTCCTGCACCAGGACCGAGCGGGGACGGTGCCCGGCGTCGAGCGCCCGCTCGATCACCTTGGCCGACTCGGCGATGTACAGACCGCCCTCCGGCTCCAGCACCCGCCGCAGCGCCACGTCGGTGAGGCGGTGGTAGTCGGCGAGGAGCGGGTGGTCGAGGTCGGTGATGTGCACGATCGGCATCCCGGCAATCTAGGGCACGGCGCGGACTAAACTCGTCCAGGGGCCGCTCGAACGGCCCTCGAAGGAGGCGCGGATGGAGTCGAGTCCGACACCGGTCGCCGAGGGCCCCGAGGCGCTCGCGGTCGAGCAGGCCGTCGAACTCCTCAGCGGGCGCCGCATCGCCGCCGTCACCGGCGCGGGCATGAGCACCGACTCGGGCATCCCCGACTACCGCGGAGCCGGGGCACCGGTGCGCAGCCCGATGACCTACTCCCAGTTCGTCGCCGATCCCGACTACCGCCGCCGGTACTGGGCCGGCAGCCAGCTCGGCTGGCGCCGCTTCACCAGCACGCGCCCCAACGACGGCCACCGGGCCCTGGCCCGGCTCGAGGAGCGCGGCCTGCTCACGGGCGTCGTCACGCAGAACGTCGACGGCCTGCACGTCCGAGCCGGTTCGCGCCGCGTGGTGGATCTGCACGGCTCGGCGGACCGTGTGCGCTGCATGACCTGCGGCCAGTACTTCGCCCGCGACGCGGTGGCCGAGCGGATCGAGGCGCTCAACCCCTGGCTCGACGACCCCGACGTCTCCTCCCTCAACCCCGACGGCGACGCCGAGGTCCACGACGTCTCGGCGATGACCGTCCCCGAGTGCACGGTCTGCGGCGGGATCCTGAAGCCGGACATCGTCTTCTTCGGCGAGTTCATCCCGACCGAGCGGTTCGAGGAGGCGCGCGCCATCGTCGCGGGCGCCGACGCCCTGCTCGTCGCCGGCTCGTCGCTCGTGGTCAACTCCGGCATCCGCTTCCTCGAGATCGCCCGACGCGCCCGGATGCCGATCGTGATCGTCAACCGCGGCACCACCAAGGGCGACTCGCGGGCAAGCATCAAGATCGACGGAGGGACCAGCGAGGTGCTCCGCGAGCTCGCCGAGCGCCTGCCCGCGCGCCGCACCACCGCCCTCTGAGCTCCCGCCCGCTCCGCACCCGACCTCCCGAGAGGCCCCTGTGACCCAGCTCACCCTCGTCCGCCACGGCCAGACCGACTGGAACGCCACCCGGCGCATCCAGGGCAGGAGCGACATCCCGCTCAACGCGACCGGGCGCGCCCAGGCGCGGGCGGCGGCGCGGCTGCTCGCCGACCGGCGCTTCGACGCGGTGGTCGCCAGTCCGCTGCAGCGCGCCTTCGACACCGGAGCGATCATCGCGCGCGGTCTCGGACTCGACGAGCCGCTGGCGGTGCCGGGCCTGGCCGAGCGCGCCTACGGCGAGGCGGAGGGGATGACCGGTCCCGAGCTCGCCGAGCGCTTCCCCGGAGGCATCGAGCGCGCGCCGATCCCCGGCTGCGAGACCCGCGCCGAGGTCGTCGAGCGGGCGACCGCCGCGCTGCTCGAGGTGGCCGAGCGCTTCCCCGACGCGTCCGTCGTCGTCGCCACGCACGGTGCGGTCATCGGCAGCCTGATCCGCGCGCTCAGCAGCGAGGACCTCCCCGTGCACGGCGTCTCGGTCGGCAACGGCTCCCGGCACGACTTCGCGATCGTCGACGGGGCACTGCGCATCGTCGGCGTCGACGACTCCGGCGACGTGGTCGTGGCGGACGTCGACCTCGACGACGTGCTCAGCCCGGCTCCGGGAGCCTGACGGCCCACCTCCCGGAGGCGGTCCGATCGCCGGACCGCGTCAGCGCCGGCCGAGGTCCTGCAGGAGCCCGAAGAGCACCCGGGCGGAGTCGCGCCAGGAGAAGGCCGCGGCCCGCTCCCTCGCCCGGGCCGAGTGCGTCCGCCACACGGCGCCGTCCTCGAGCGACCGCACGCCGTCCGCGATGCCCTTCGCGCTCGACGGGTCGACGTACACGGCGGCGTCCTGGGCGATCTCGCGGAAGATCGGGATGTCGCTCACCACGACCGGCGTCCCGAGCGCCATCGCCTCGACCAGCGGGATCCCGAAGCCCTCGTCCCTGCTCGCCGTCACGAGAGCGGTCGCCCGCGCGAGCACCGCACGGTACTCCGCGTCCGGCGCCCCCTGGTGGAACACCAGCTTCGCGGTCGGCGCCAGGGCCCGGAGCGTCTCGACGGTCTCGTCGCTCGCCCGGCTCATCAGGTGCAGCTCGTAGTCGGGCAGCAGCCGCATCGCGCGCGCGAGCGTCTCGACGTTCTTGTAGGGCATGAACGAGCCCATGTAGACGAGCGAGCGCGCGGCCGACCGGTCGGGCAGCGATCCCGCCAGAGCGGCGCTCGCCTCGTCGGGCTCGGTCGCCGCGTTCGGGACGACGACCACCGGCCGGGTGGTGAGGCGGTGGGAGCGAATCAGGTCGCGGGTCGTCTCCGAGACGGTGACGACCGCGTCGGCGCGCTGGAGGAGCCTCCGCTGCGGCCACCAGGCGAGGTGGTAGAGCCGCCAGAGCGCGCGCACGGGAGCGGCCAGGTCGCGCGGCGGAGTGCGGTGGCGGTAGTAGATGAGGTCGTGCACGGTCAGGACGAGCCGGTAGCGGCGGCCGAGCGAGCCCATGGTCTGCATCGGCGAGAAGACCACGTCGGGCCGCAGCCGGTTCACCAGCAGCGCGACGAACGGCTCGAACGGGCTGGTGGGCCCGGTCACGCGCTCCCACGGGAGCGACGGGAGCATCGCGAGCTGGCGGCGGTCGCTGATCAGCATGGTCACGTCGTGCAGCTTCGCGAGCTCGCGGACGAGCTCCGCGGTGTAGCGGCTGATCCCGTCGTGCCGCTCGAGCCGGGTGTACCGGCAGTCGACGACGATCCTCATCGGTCGATCCCCTCCTCGAGGGCCGTCCGCAGCACGGCGGCGGCCTCGTCCGGCGTCTCGTAGTGGATCAGGTGGCCGACTCCGTCGATGACGTGCAGGCGGGCGTGCGGCAGCCTCTCGAGCAGGCGGTACTGCGCCGGGAGCGGAGTGATGTCGTCCTGCGCCGCGGCGATCAGCTGCGTCGGCACGCCGATCCGGGAGGCGTACTCGCCGACGTCGTGCGAGACGGAGGCGCGGAACGCCTCGAGGACCGTGTCGCGGGAGGCGAAGGCGCTGAAGTAGCGGTCGTGCTGGTCGTGCACGAAGCGTCGCAGCGCCGGCTCCTTCGTCTTCACCATCGCCAGGCTCATCACCCGCACGATCAACGGGTCGCTGAGCAGGCGGCGTCCGAGGGGGCCCGGCAGGAGCGCGCCGAGCCGGTAGTAGAGGACGGCGAGCCTGGTCAGGACGCCGCGGGGACCCTGCAGGGCGGGCGCGCCGATCGGGTTGACCAGCACCAGGAGCGGAGCGGGCAGCCCGTCCGCGACGGCCGCGGCCGCGACGATCGAGCCGAAGGAGTGGCCGAGGACGGCCGCCTCGCCGCGGAGCCCCAGCGCGTCGAGGAAGGAGCCGAGCCAGGAGGCGTAGCCGTCCACGTCGTGCGGCAGGCGCGTCATGGGGGTCGAGGAGCCGAAGCCGGGCAGGTCGGGAGCGACGACCCGCACGTCCGCTCCCCCGGCGAGCAGACGGGCGACGACGGGCTCGAGGCCGTGGTGCTCGCCGCGGAACCCGTGCACCAGCACGAGGACGCTCGAGGCGTCCGGAGCGCCGTAGGTCCAGTAGGCGGTGCGGGATCCGGCGACGTCCACCGCGGCCTCGCGGACGGGGACACGGCCGAGATCGGAGGCGTAGGGGGAGGGAGTGGTCATCGCGTTCCTTATCGTAGGGAAAGCCCGTCGAAGATCTGGCCGCAACGCCTTGCGTGGCCTCGATCCGAGCCGGGAGCATGATCACGCGCTCGCAACACGGCGCACCGCCCACCCGTCTCGCGAGACGGTCATCCGCTCAGGCAGCAGCAGAAGGAGCACCGTGAGCTTCACGTCGCCGATCCAACTCCCCGGACTCGCACTCGACCCCCAGTGGTACCGCCGGGCGGTGTTCTACGAGGTGATGATCCGGTCGTACTACGACTCCAACGGCGACGGCGCCGGCGACATCAACGGGCTCGCCTCCAAGCTCGACTACCTGCAGTGGCTCGGGATCGACGCCCTCTGGCTCCCGCCGTTCTACATGTCGCCTCTGCGCGACGGCGGCTACGACGTCTCCGACTTCAAGGCGATCCTCCCCGAGTTCGGCACGATGGAGGACTTCCGCGACCTCGTCCGGAAGGCCCACGAGCGCAACATGCGCATCGTGATGGACTTCCCGCTCAACCACACCAGCGACCAGCACGAGTGGTTCCAGCAGTCCCGCTCCGACCCCGAGGGGCCCTACGGCGACTTCTACGTCTGGAACGACACCGACGACAAGTGGCCGGACATCCGCATCATCTTCGTCGACACGGAGGACTCGAACTGGGCCTTCGACGCCGAGCGCCGCCAGTTCTACTTCCACCGCTTCTTCTCGCATCAGCCGGACCTCAACTTCGAGAACCCCGCCGTGCACGAGGCGATCCACGACGTGGTCAAGTTCTGGCTCGACCTCGGCGTCGACGGCATCCGGCTCGACGCGATCCCCTACCTCTACGAGTCCGACGAGGGCAACGGAGAGGGCGAGCCGCCCACCCACGAGTTCATCAAGAACCTCCGCACCATGGTCGACCGCGACTACCCCGGCCGCATCCTGATCGCCGAGGCGAACCAGTGGCCGCGGGAGGTCGCCGCGTTCTTCGGCACGGAGGAGGAGCCCGAGTGCCACATGGCGTTCGACTTCCCGGTCATGCCGCGCATCTTCTACTCCCTCCGCGCGCAGACGGCGAACGAGCTGAAGAAGGTGCTCTCCGAGACGTTCGACATCCCCAGCGGCGCCGCCTGGGGCGTGTTCCTCCGCAACCACGACGAGCTCACGCTCGAGATGGTGTCCGAGGAGTACCGCCAGGCCATGTACGGCTGGTACGCCTACGACCCGCGGATGCGCTCCAACATCGGCATCCGCCGCAGGCTCGCGCCGCTTCTGGACAACTCGCGCGCCGAGCTCGAGCTGATCAACGCCCTGCTCTTCTCCCTCGCCGGCAGCCCGTTCCTGTACTACGGCGACGAGATCGGCATGGGCGACAACATCTGGCTCAACGACCGCGACGCGTCGCGCACGCCGATGCAGTGGACGCCCGACCGCAACGCCGGCTTCTCGGCCGCCGACCCCGGCAAGCTCGTGCAGCCGATCGTCCAGTCGCTCGTCTACCACTACAACCAGGTCAACGTGGAGGCGCAGCTGGCGCAGTCCCGCTCCCTGCTGCACTGGATGCGGAACGTCCTGCACGTGCGCCGCGGCCACCCGGCGTTCGGCCTGGGGTCGATGCGCGTCCTCGAGACGGACCACGAGTCGGTGCTCGCCTTCGTGCGGGACTACGCCGGCTCGGGCTCCGAGATGGGCGACCAGCCCGAGGAGGTGCTCTGCGTCTTCAGCTTCAACCACAACCCGGTCTCGGTCACGATCACGGACCCGGAGAACCCCGGATCGACGCTCAGCGACCTGTTCGGCGGCGGCCGCTTCCCCGGATTCTCGGACGACGGCACGCTGACGATGACACTCGGCACGCAGGGCTTCTTCTGGCTCCACGTCGCCAAGGCGCACGAGGCCCGCTGACCCGGCAGCACGCCGAGGGGCCTCCGGCCGATGTCGGAGGCCCCCTTTAGGCTGTCGGCGTGAGCACCACCGGAACGACCGAGACGCAGACCGAGCCGATGCTGTTCGACGACGCCGAGCAGGAGCTCGTCCCCTCCGAAGGGGCGCGGTGGTTCGACCTGCTGGCCGTGTTCGACCTCGAGACCACCGGCATCGACGTCCGCACGAGCCGCATCGTCACCGCGCACGTCGGCGTGATCGACGCGGCGGGCGAGCCGATCGAGGGCACGACCTGGCTCGCCGATCCCGGGGTCGAGATCCCGGCCGGCGCCTCCGCCGTCCACGGGATCAGCACCGAGCACGCCCGCGCGCACGGCCGCCCCGCCGGCGAGGTCGTGGCCGAGATCTCCGAGGCGCTGCGCTCGCTCCTCGCCCGCGGCATCCCGGTCGTCGTCTACAACGCCCCCTACGACCTCTCCCTTCTCGCCCACGAGGCGCGCCGCTGGGGCGTGCCCGTGCTGCTCGACCCGAGCCCCGTCGTCGATCCGCTCGTGATCGACAAGGCGGTGGACCGCTACCGCAAGGGCAAGCGCACCCTGACCCTCGCCGCCGAGCACTACGGCGTCGCCCTCACCGAGGCGCACGACGCGGGCGCGGACGCGATCGCGGCGGGCCGCGTCGCCCAGGCGCTGGGCCGCGCCTTCGCGGACGAGCTCGGAGTCGGCGCGGAGGCCCTGCACGCGCTCCAGGTCGACTGGTGCCGCACCCAGGCCGAGTCCTTCCAGGAGTACATGCGCCGCGTCCGCGACGAGTCCTTCGTCGCCGACGGGGGCTGGCCGGTCCGCCACTGACCCCTCAGGTCAGCGTGCGCCCCTCGCGCAGGAGCGCCACGTACTCCGCGATCCGCCGCTCCCGCGTCGCCGCCCGCTTCAGCTGCGAGAGGCGGAAGAGGAACGCGAAGCGCCTCTGCCCGCCGACGGTCGCGAAGAAGGCCAGCGCCTGCGGATCCGCGTCGAGCGCCCGCTGGAAGTCGTCCGGCACCTCCGCATCGCGCTGCCGGTAGGCCGCGTCCCAGCGCCCGTCGGCACGTGCCCGCTCGACCTCGGCCAGCCCGCCCGGCAGCATCCGACCCTCCGCCAGCAGCCGTGCGACATGATCGCGGTTGACCTTGGACCACGGGCTCGCGCGACGCCGCGGGGTGAAGGCCTGGAGCTTGAACTGCTCGTCGAAGGCTCCCGCCTGACCGTCGATCCAGCCGTGGCAGAGCGCGATGTCGAGCGCCTCGGCGTAGGTGATCCCCGGATCGACGGCGGCCTTCTTCCGCAGCTTCAGCCGGACTCCGTCCGGGTCGGGCTCGCCGCGGAGGTAGGCGTCCCACTCTTCAGGAGTCGTGAACGGCAGGATCGGCTTGTCGGCGAAGGACACCATGCCGGGACGCTACCGCGCCGGCTCCCCGACGGCCACGGCCCGCCCGTCGGCGCAAGCCCTCGCTCCGCGGACCGCGGCGCTGTGGGATCGGGTGAGCACGTGTTTCCCCTCCCCCCCCCTCTCGCAAGGAGAAGTCATGCCCACCATCCGCACGGTCACCGTCCTCGGCAGCGGAGTGCTCGGCTCCCAGATCGCCTTCCAGTCGTCCTTCCACGGCTTCGCCGTCACCGTCTACGACCTCTCCGACGACGTCCTCGAGTCGGCGCGCGAGCGGCTCCGCGGTCTTGCGGGCGTCTACGAGTCGGCGCCCGGCGGCGTCGCCGGCGGACCGCAGGAGGCGCTCGACTCCCTCCGCCTCACCTCCGACCTCGCGGAGGCTGTCGCCGACGCCGACCTCGTGATCGAGGCCGCCCCCGAGGACCTGGGCCTGAAGCAGGAGCTGTACGGCCGCCTGGGTGCGCTCGCTCCCGAGCGCACGGTCTTCGCGACCAACTCGTCCACGCTGCTCCCCAGCGACCTGAAGGCCTCGACCGGCCGACCCGACCGGTTCCTCGCGCTGCACTACGCCAACCACGTCTGGGCGCAGAACACGGCCGAGATCATGGGAACGGCGGACACGGACCCCGCCGTGGTCGACGCCGTCGTGGAGTTCGCCGTCTCCAGCGGCCTCGAGCCCATCAGGCTGCAGAAGGAGAAGGCCGGCTACGTCCTGAACTCGCTGCTGGTGCCGCTCCTCAACGCCGCGTCGGGTCTGCTCATGGGCGGCTACGCTGACCACGAGACCATCGACAAGACCTGGAGGATCGGCACCGGCGCCCCTCTCGGACCCTTCCAGATCTTCGACGTCGTCGGTCTGCGGACCGCCTACAACATCGCCGCCGCGGCCCCGGACGAGGCCTCCCAGGCGTTCGCCGCCCACCTGAAGACGGAGTACGTCGATCGCGGCCGCCTCGGAACGGCCACCGGAGAGGGCTTCTACCGCTACTGAGGACCGCCCCGCGGGAACGACGAAGGGCCCCCGACCGTGAGGTCGAGGGCCCTTCGAGGAGCGCTACTTGCCGAAGTTCTTGTAGCGGCTGTTGAACTTCTCGACGCGGCCGGCCGAGTCCATGATGCGCTGCTTGCCCGTGTAGAACGGGTGCGAGGCGGAGGAGATCTCGACGTCGATGACGGGGTAGGTCACGCCGTCGAGCTCGATCGTCTTGCTGCTCTTCGCGGTCGAGCGGGTGAGGAAGGTCTCACCGGACGCGAGGTCGCGGAAGACGATCGCGGAGTACTCGGGGTGGATGTCGGTCTTCATGGTCGTGTCCTGTCGTCGATGGTCCTGAACCGCACCTGTCGTCGACGGGAACGGGTGGATGAGGGCGGGCGCACCGCGAACGGGCCCGAACCAGCTACCGAGAATACCAGACCGGCAGCGCGCGCAGAAGTCGCGCCGCGCCCGGACCCCGGAGCCGGGGTCAGCCGCGGGCGCGGGCCGAGAAGCGCCCGTTCTCGCGGGTGAGAGCGATGTCGAGCCCGAAGGTCTCGGCGAGCGTCGCCTCGGTCAGGGACTCGGCCAGCGGGCCCGCCGCCACCACCGCTCCGTCGCGGAGGAGCAGGGCGTGGGTGAAGCCGTCGGGGATCTCCTCGACGTGGTGGGTCACCATCACGATCGCGGGCGACGCCGGGTCCTTAGCGAAGCCGCCCAGCAGCTGGACGAGCTCCTCGCGGGCGCCGAGGTCGAGGCTCGCGGCCGGCTCGTCGAGCAGGAGCAGCTCGGGGTCGGTCATGATCGCGCGGGCGATCTGGACGCGCTTCTGCTCGCCGTCCGAGAGCGTCCCGAAAGTGCGCTCGGCGAGGTGCTCGAGCTTCCACTCGGACAGCACGCGGCGGGCGCGGCGCTCGTCGATCGCGTCGTAGCCCTCGTTCCAGCGGCCGGTGACGGCGTAGGCGGCGGTCATCACGACGTCGAGCACGCTCTCGCCGGCCGGGAGGCGGCGCGCCATCGCGGTCGAGGCGTAGCCGATGCGCGGGCGCAGCTCGAACACGTCGACCCGGCCGAGGGTCTCCTCGAGCAGGTGCGCGGCACCGGTCGAGGGGTAGTTCTGCGCGGCGGCGATCTGCAGGATCGAGGTCTTGCCCGCCCCGTTGGGGCCGAGGATCACCCAGCGCTCGTCCTCGGCCACGTCCCACGACACGTGGTCGAGGATCCGCTTGCCGTTCCGGACGAAGGACACATCGACGAACGAGACAACGCTGGGCATGGGAGCCATTCTAAAGGAGGCGGCCGGGAGGCTCAGACGAGCGAGTCGTAGATCGCCCGGGTGTCCCGCGCGATCTGCGTCCAGCTGAAGTGGCTCTGCGCGCGCTCGCGGCCCGCGGCGCCCATCCGCTTCGCCGTCTCCGGGTCGGCGACGACCTCGGCGAGGGCGGCGGCCAGGTCGGCGACGTAGCGCTCCGGGTCCACGGGGGTGCCGGTGCCGTCGGTGACCTGCTCGATCGGGACGAGACGGCCGGTCACGCCGTCGTCGACGACCTCCGGGATGCCGCCGGTCGCCGTCCCGACGACCGCCGCACCGCAGGCCATCGCCTCGAGGTTGACGATGCCGAGGGGCTCGTAGATCGAGGGGCAGACGAACGTGGTCGCGTTCGTCAGGACCGCGGAGAGCTGGTGGCGCGGCAGGTGCCGGTCGATCCAGACGACGCCGGTGCGCTCCTCCTGGAGGCTGCGGACGAGGGAGGTGACCTCGGCCATGATCTCGGGGGTGTCGGGGGCGCCCGCGCAGAGCACGAGCTGCACCTCGGGAGGCAGGGTCGCCGCGGCGCGGAGCAGGTAGGGCAGGCCCTTCTGCCGGGTGATGCGGCCGACGAAGACCACGGAGGGGCGCGAGGGGTCGATGCCCAGCTCGGCGAGGACGGCCTCGTCCTCGACCGGGTGCCAGGCGTCGAGGTCGATGCCGTTGTAGACCACGTGGACCTTCGCCGGGTCCAGGGCCGGGTAGGAGCGGAGGATGTCCTCGCGCATGCCGCCGGACACCGCGATCACGGCGTCGGCGTTCTCGTACGCCTCCCGCTCGATCCAGCTCGAGACGCGGTAGCCGCCGCCGAGCTGCTCGGCCTTCCACGGACGCAGCGGCTCGAGGCTGTGCGCCGAGACCACGTGCGGGATGCCGTGCAGGAGCTGGGCGAGACGCCCCGCGGCGTTGGCGTACCAGGTGTGGGAGTGGACCAGGTCGGCCCCCGCCGCGTCCTGCGCGATCTGCAGGTCGACCCCGAGGGTCTGCAGCGCGCCGTTCGCCTCGGCGAGCTCCGCGGGGACGGAGTACGCGAACGTGCCCTCCTCCTCGCGCGGCGCGCCGAAGCAGCGCACCACGACCTCCAGGTCGCTGCGCAGCGCCTTGGTGAGCTCGGCCACGTGGACACCGGCTCCCCCGTACACCTCGGGCGGGTATTCCTTGGTCAGCAGATCGACTCGCACCCCCGAACCGTAGTACAGGGCGCTCCCCCGGCGACAGCCGGGGTCCACGGGGAAGCCCGAGCCCCTACTGTGGTGCCATGCAGTCAAAGAAGATCTTCGGCATCGTCCTCGCCGGCGGCGAGGGAAAGCGCCTCATGCCCCTCACGGCGGACCGGGCCAAGCCCGCGGTGCCGTTCGGCGGGCAGTACCGGCTGATCGACTTCGCGCTGTCCAACCTGATCAACTCCGGTCTCACCCAGATCGTCGTGCTGACGCAGTACAAGTCGCACTCGCTCGACCGCCACGTCTCGCAGACCTGGCGCCTCTCCGGGCTCCTGAACTCCTACGTCGCCTCGGTCCCCGCGCAGCAGCGCCTGGGCAAGCGCTGGTTCAGCGGCTCGGCCGACGCGATCCTGCAGAGCCTCAACCTGATCCGCGACGAGAAGCCCGACATCGTCGTCGTGGTCGGCGCCGACCACGTCTACCGCATGGACTTCTCGCAGATGATCGACGCGCACATCACGTCCGGTGCGAAGGCGACCGTCGCGGCCATCCGCCAGCCGATCGAGCTCGCGGACCAGTTCGGCGTCATCCAGCTCGCCGGTGACGAGGCGGGCGACGGCATCGTCCCGACGATGATCTCCGAGTTCCTCGAGAAGCCCAAGGACGCCGTCGGCCTGGCCGACTCCCCGCACGAGGTCCTCGCCTCCATGGGCAACTACGTCTTCGACGCGGACGCCCTGATCGACGCGGTCATCCGCGACGGCGAGTCCTCCACGTCGGACCACGACATGGGCGGCGACATCATCCCCGACTTCGTCGCGCGCGGCGAGGCGGGCGTCTACGACCTGAAGCTCAACGACGTCCCCGGCTCGACCGACCGCGACCGCTACTACTGGCGGGACGTCGGCACCATCGACTCCTTCTTCGAGGCCCACCAGGACCTCATCTCGGCGCTGCCGGTCTTCAACCTCTACAACCAGCAGTGGCCGATCTTCTCGTCGCAGCTGAACTCCCCGCCGGCCAAGATCGTCCGCGACGGCAAGGGCAACATGGGATCGACGGTCGACTCGGTCGTCTCGCTCGGCACCGTGATCTCGGGCGCGCACATCGAGCGCAGCGTCGTCGGGCCCTGGACGGTCATCGAGTCGAACGCGACGGTCACCGATTCGGTGGTCTTCGACAAGGTCCGCATCGGCCCGGACGCGCTGGTCGTCCGCGCTATCCTCGACAAGGACGTCGTCGTCGAGCCCGGTGCTCGAGTCGGCGTGGACCACGACCGCGATCGCGAGCGCGGGTTCACCGTCACCGAGTCGGGCATCACCGTCGTCGGCAAGGGCGTCGTCGTCCACCCGTAGCACCCCCGCGGGTCGAGCTCTGCGCCCCGGCGCGCCCACCCGACCGATCGGACCGGCCCATGAGTGAGCGTCCTGCGACGCCTGCCCGCTTCCTCGTCGTCCTCGACGCGGACTCCACCCTCCTCCAGGACGAGGTGATCGAGCTCCTCGCGGTGCACGCCGGCTCCGAGGAGCGCGTCGCCGCCGTCACGGAGCGGGCGATGCGCGGCGAGCTCGACTTCGGCGAGAGCCTCCGCGAGCGGGTCGCCACTCTCGCCGGGGTCCCGGAGTCGGTGCTCCCCGGTGTGAGCTCGGGCGTCCGCGTCACGCCCGGCGCCGCCGAGCTCGTGGCCGGCGTCCACGCCGCCGGCGGCCGCATCGGAGTGGTGTCCGGAGGGTTCCACGAGGTCCTCGACCCGGTCGCCGGTGCGCTCGGCCTCGACTTCGTCCGGGCCAACCGCCTCTGCTGCGGGGGCGGCCTGCTGACCGGAGCGGTCGACGGGGCGGTCATCGACGCCGCGGCCAAAGCGGAAGCGCTCCGCGAGTGGGCGGCGGTCTCGGGCGTCCCGCCGCAGCGCACGATCGCCGTCGGCGACGGTGCGAACGACCTGGAGATGATGGCGGTCGCCTCCCTCGCGGTCGCGTTCAACGCCAAGCCCCTGGTGCGCGAGCGCGCCGACCTCGTCGTCGGCGGCCTCGACCTGTCGCAGCTGCTGCCTGTCCTCGGCCTCCGCGGCTGAGGTAAATGCTGCGATTGTTCGCTGCTTCAAAGATCATTTAAATCATCTGACCCTGGAGGCTACTCAGTCGTGAAGAAAATGACGAGAAGACGAGAGCTGACCGAATCTGAGGCAATTGATCTGGCCTGGAAGATACACTCTGCGCAAATGGACTGGACAGGAAAGGTGGATACAAAAGCAGCCTTCGCCTTGTCCATCGAAACAGTCGCCATCACTGCCACGGTCGCTCTCACTTCCGAAGGGCGAGTATTCTCGGGATTGTCTCAATTTACCGCGGTTTTATTCATTCTTGGAACGAGCTGCCTTGTTATAGGAGGAATCTTCTCGCTCGTCGCAGTGCGGCCCCGCTTGAAGAGGAAGTCTGCGAATCACAGTGTCGATTCGAATTACATCTACTTTGGCGGTGCCCGGAACTTCTCGACCACCGAATTGGCTTCTGCCTTACGTGCCAATAAAGCGTTAGACAACCTCACCGCTCAGATTATCGCCATGGCCGAGATCTGCTGGCGGAAGCACTTGTATGTCGGACGATCGCTATTGGCAGCTGCAGGTGGCATCGCTCTTCTAGCCGCCGACGGTCTGTACATACTCTTTATTATGTGACGTGGGTCAGGAGATGCGAGTTTCCAAGATGGGCCGATGGTCGGGAGAACGCGATCTAACCGCGTTACTCAACTGCAGCTAGCCCATTCAATCCTCTGAGCAACGCTGGTGCGCCTACACGACGGAGAATTTGGGAGATGGCCGGCTGGGAAACTTTCTCCTGGAGTGAGAGCTCTTTTTGCGACATACCGAAGTACGTACCAGAGATTATTCTTCGCGCTCGCGCACTTAGCCCTTCCAGAGCAATATCCCGACTGAGTAGATATGCGTTCACCAAAGCATCGTCACCTATCTTATTATCAGCCGGTACGAACCAGCTCCGGCAACTAGGCACACTCGTGTACTGAAGACGACGAGCCTCGTTGACGGCGGTTCGCGCGCTCCACCATCCGGGCCCGTCCTGCAGGACACCGACTAAGCCCTCGCCAAGTACCTCGATGGGTCCTCGACCAATTCCAGCTCGAATTTCGATGTTTTCCGGCATCTTCAAGCACGCTAACGCGGTCGCTAAAAGTGCGGCAGAGAGAGTTTCGTAAACTGCCTGAAATTCATCGCCGAGAGTGGGACGTATTGGCTGCAGGTGGTGAACTGCCGGGTCAAGCTGTAAGAACTCATACTCTATTCTCGCCTGAGCCTCACCCCGCGACGGGATCTCCCTCGAACGAACGATGTCGAAGATAACTGGAAAGACGTCTTCACCCTTCAATTGACAATCCTTCTTCAGCTTATCGGTCAGTGGCCCATCCCGAGGCCGCCGTCGACCGGGATCACGGCACCCGAGATGTACGCCGCCTCGTCGCCGGCCAGCCAGCGCGTGACCTTCGCGACCTCGGCAGCGGTGCCGTAGCGGGCGAGCGGGATGCTCTTCCGGTACTCCGCCTGCTGCTCCGGTGAGAGCTCCGCGGTCATGTCGGTCTCGATGAAGCCGGGAGCGACGACATTGGCGGTGATGTTGCGGGCGCCGAGCTCGCGGGTCAGCGAGCGGGCGAAGCCCACGAGGGCGGCCTTCGACGAGGAGTAGTTGATCTGGCCCGGCGACCCGTAGAGGCCGACCACGCTGGAGATGAGGACGACGCGGCCGAAGCGCTGCTTGAGCATCCCCTTCGATGCGCGCTTGACGACGCGGAACGCCCCGGTGAGGTTCGTGTCGACGACGGACGTGAAGTCCTCCTCCGTCATGCGCAGCAGCAGGGTGTCGCGGGTGATGCCCGCGTTCGCCACCAGGATCTCGACCGGGCCCAGCTCGGCCTCGACCTGCGTGAACGCGGCGTCGATGGAGGCGGCGTCGGTCACGTCCGCGACGACGGTGAGGGAGCCCTCCGGGCCGGAGCCCGAGCGCGCGGTCACGGCGACCCGGTGACCGGCGGCCACGAACTCCTGGGCGATGGCGAAGCCGATCCCCCGGTTGCCCCCGGTGACGAGGACGGTGCGCGGCGTGGTCATGGTGTCCCTCCTGCCGGCGCTCGTGCGGCGCCGGGCGACCCGTACATCCTAGAGGCGCGTCGCGCAACAGATTCCGGGATGAGGCCCTCCCGGCCTGCACCCGCCCGCCGCGACGTAGGCTTGCAGGGCTGTGAAACCACGCGAGACACTCACCTCCCTACCGCCGTCGCCGAGCGCCGAGCGGCGCTCCCGCGCGATCAAGTACTCGATCGCCATGGGCATCAGGATGCTCTGCGTCATCTGCCTGCTCTTCGCCCACGGCTGGTGGCTGCTGTTCTTCGCCATCGGCGCCGTGGTCCTGCCCTACTTCGCCGTCGTGCTGGCCAACGTCGGCAGTGCGGGCGAGCGCGGCAACGTCGAGCGGCCGGGTGCGATCGTCCTCTCCCGGCCGGTCCCGCAGCCCCCCGCCCCCACCCCCGACTCCGAGGTGCCGACCGGCCCCGAGGGCGGCGACCCGCGGGGAGACCGGCCGTGATCCCGCTCGGCCGGGTCCCCGACGCGCACGCCTGCTCCCGAGCGGGCTGCCCGCGGACGGCGACGTTCGCGATCGAGTGGCGGAACCCGAGGATCCACGCGGAGGACCGTCGGAAGACCTGGCTGGCCTGCGGCGAGCACCTGGAGTTCCTGCGCGAATTCCTCCTCGCCCGCGACTTCCCGCTCGAGGTGAAGCCGCTCTACACGGTCGATCGCGGAGCGGAACGATGAGCGGCGACGCGCCCCGTCCCTCCTGGCGCTTCGTCTTCTCGCGACGCTGGTTCGGCTACCTCGCGCTCGCGATCGTCTTCGCCGTCGCCTGCGTGCTGCTCTCGCGCTGGCAGGTCGCGCGGCTCGACCAGGCCGCCTCGACCAACCGGCTGGTCACCGCGAACTGGACCGCCGACCCGGTGGCGCTCGACGGGCTGCTCCCCGCCGACTCCACGTGGGACGACGCGCTCGAGTACCGCCCGGTCGAGGTCACCGGCGTCTACGAGACGGAGGGGCAGACCCTCGTCCGCAACCGGCCCTACAACGGCAACCCCGGCTTCGAGATCCTGACGCCGCTGCGGCTCGACGACGGCAGCGTGTTCGTCGTCGACCGCGGCTGGGTCCCCGTCGGCTCGACCCAGGACTCCCCCGACGCGATCCCCGCGCCGCCCGAGGGGGAGGTGACCGTCGTCGCCCGCCTGAAGCCCGCGGAGGGACGGATCGACGGACGCTCCGCACCGGCCGGCCAGATCGCCACGATCCAGCTCGACGACCTGTCGACGCAGCTGGACGAGCCTTTGCGGACCTCGGCGTACGGCTTGCTGGTCGCCGAGGCGCCGGCGCCGGTCGACGCTCCCCCGCTGGCCGCGATCAAGCCGGTCGCCGACGAGGGCCTGCACATCAGCTACGCGATCCAGTGGGTGCTGTTCGCCGTCATGGGCTTCGGCGGGCTCGGCTGGGCGATCCGCCACGAGTACCTAATCCGCAACGCCGACGACCCCGAGGTCGTGGCGGCCGAGGAGCGGCGCGAGGAGCGCCGCCGACGCCGCGGCCGCAGCGACTCCGAGGTCGAGGACGAGCTGCTCGACGCCCGCTAGGCGAGCGTGATCAGGTCGAGGTAGTCGGCCGCCCAGTGGTCCTCGGTGCCCTCCGGCATGATCAGGACGCGCTCGGGGTTCAGCGCCTCGACGGCTCCCTCGTCGTGGCTGACCAGGACGACCGCGCCCTCGTAGTGCGCGAGCGCGTCGAGGATCTCCTCGCGGCTCGCGGGATCGAGGTTGTTGGTGGGCTCGTCGAGCAGGAGAACGTTCGCGCCCGAGACCACGATCATCGCCAGGGCGAGACGGGTCTTCTCCCCGCCGGAGAGGACCCCGGCCGGCTTGTGCGAGTCGTCCCCGGTGAACAGGAACGAGCCCAGGACCCGGCGCGCCTCGGTCTCGGTGAGGTTCGGGCTGGAGGAGACCATGTTCTCGAGCACCGAGCGCTTGACGTCGATCGTCTCGTGCTCCTGCGCGTAGTAGCCGATCCGGAGGCCGTGCCCGGCCTCGATCACTCCGGTGTCGGGCTGGTCGACGCCGCCCAGGATGCGCAGGAGCGTCGTCTTGCCCGCTCCGTTGAGCCCCAGGATGACGACCTTGGAGCCGCGGTCGATCGCGAGGTCGACAGCGGTGAAGATCTCGAGCGAGCCGTAGCTCTTCGACAGGTTCTGAGCCTGCAGAGGGGTGCGACCGCAGGCCGACGGGGTCGGGAACCGGAGCTTCGCGACGCGGTCGACCGCGCGGACCTCCTCGAGCCCGCTGAGCATGCGCTCGGCACGCGCGACCATCTGGTGCGCCGCTGCGGCCTTCGAGGCCTTCGCGCCGAACTTGGCGGCCTGCAGCTGGAGGGCACCGGCCTTCTTCTCGACGTTGACCCGCTCCTTCTTGCGGCGCTCCTCGTCGGCGGCGCGCTGGCGCTGATAGTTCTTCCAGTTCATGTTGTAGACGTCGATGACCTGGCGGTTGGCGTCGAGGTAGAAGACGCGGTTCACGGTCTCGCCGACCAGCTCGATGTCGTGGCTGATCACGATGAAGCCGCCGCGGTAGTTCTTGAGGAACTCGCGGAGCCAGACGACGGAGTCGGCGTCGAGGTGGTTCGTCGGCTCGTCGAGGATCAGCGTGCTCGCGTCGGAGAAGAGGATGCGCGCGAGCTCGATGCGGCGCCGCTGGCCACCGGAGAGCGTCTTGAGCGGCTGGTCGAGGATCCGGTCGGGGAGGTTGAGGTTGCTCGCGATCGACGCGGCCTCCGCCTCAGCCGCGTATCCGCCCAGGGAGAGGAAGCGATCCGTGAGGTTGCCGTACTTCTTCATGCCGGCCTCGCTCACGGAGGTGTCGCTGCTCGACATCGCGACCGTCGCCTCCTGCATGCCGAGCACCAGCTGCCCCAGCCCGCGGGCGTCGAGGATGCGGGTGCGCGCCAGCTCCTCCGGGTCGCCGGAGCGCGGGTCCTGGGGGAGGTAGCCGATCTCGCCGCCGCGGTCGACCGTGCCCTTCGAGGCGATGAGGTCGCCCGCGAGGACCTTGGTCAGCGTCGTCTTCCCCGCCCCGTTGCGGCCGACGAGGCCGACCTTGTCGCCGTCGCCCACCCGGAAGGAGACGTTCTCCATCAGGAGTCGGGCGCCGACTCGGAGTTCGAGGTCGTGCACGCTGAGCACAGTGCTGTCCGTTCCCGCCAAGAAATGGCGTTCGGTTCGGGAGGAGTGGGGCAAGGGGCCGCGATGCGGCAGCCCCCTAGTATATTTCCTGAGCCGCGGGGCGGATCCACGTCCGCTCACCGCGGACGCGCTCGCTCCTCGCTCTCGGGCGACCAGGACTCTCGGAGATCACCCATGTCCCCTTCCTCTTCCGCCCTCCCGCGCCCGGTCCTCGCCGACCGGCTCGTCACCCGCTCCGTCGCGACCGACGCCCTGCTGGTGCTCACGGGTGCAGGTCTCACCGCAGCGATGGCGCAGCTGTTCATCCCGATGTGGCCGGTCCCCTTCACGGGCCAGACCTTCGCGGTCCTCCTGGTCGGCACGACGCTCGGCGCGCTCCGCGGCGCGCTGTCCATGCTCGTGTACGCGCTCGTCGGCGCTCTCGGCGCCCCGGTCTTCACCGAGGGCTCGCACGGCTGGGCGGTCCTCGCGGGTCCCACCGGCGGCTACATCGTCGGTTTCGTCCTCGCGTCGATCGTCACCGGATGGCTCGCTCAGCGGCAGTGGGACCGTCGCGTCGTCGGCACGCTGGTGACCTTCCTCGCCGGCACCGCCACCATCTACCTCGTCGGCCTGCCCTGGCTGGCCGCCGCCCTCGCCTCGCTGGGGCTGCCCGCCGACCTCGGCTCCGTCCTCTCCGCGGGACTCGTGCCCTTCCTGGTCGGCGACGCGCTCAAGGCGCTGGTCGCTGCCGCGCTGCTCCCCACCGCCTGGGCGATGCTCTCGCGACGCTCGCGCTGAGCGGTCGCACGGACGCCGAAGGGCCGGGAGGACGATACCTCCCGGCCCTTCGGCGTCCAGCAGCGGTCGAGCCGCCCGGTCCTCCTGCTCGACCTCGGTGGGCACCTCCACCGACTCGACCGGCGGGGACGACGACGGCCCTCGACGCCGGAGTCGACCCGTCCGGCCGTTCCGACTCCACGACGGACTGCGACCGGCTGAAGACGACAGGAACGTCGAAGGGCCGGGAGGACGACTCCTCCCGGCCCTTCGGCGTCGGTGTGCAGCGGCTAGATCGAGAAGCCGAGTGCGCGCATCATGTCGCGCCCGTCCTCGGTGATCCGGTCGGGACCCCACGGCGGCATCCAGACCCAGTTGATCCGGAACGCCTCGACGATGCCGTCGAGCGACTCGGCGGTCTGCTCCTCGAGCACGTCGGTCAGCGGGCAGCCCGCCGAGGTGAGGGTCATGTGGATGACGAGGGCGTCGTTCTCGTCGTCCCAGCCCAGGTCGTAGATGAGTCCCAGGTCGACCACGTTGACCCCGAGCTCGGGGTCCATGACGTCCTTGAGGGCCTCCTCGACCTGGTCGAAGAGCTTCGGCTCGAGAGTGGTGACCGCCATGATCAGACCGTCGCCGAGGTCAGGAAGCGGTCGTAGCCCTCGTCCTCGAGCCGGGTGGCGAGCTCCTTGCCGCCCTGCTCGGCGACGCGGCCGGCGACGAAGACGTGGACGAAGTCGGGCTGGATGTAGCGGAGGATCCGCGTGTAGTGCGTGATCAGCAGCACGCCGAGACCTGTGCTCTGGTGGGCGCGGTTGACGCCCTCCGACACGATCTTGAGCGCGTCGACGTCCAGGCCGGAGTCGGTCTCGTCGAGGACGGCGAACTGCGGGGCGAGCAGCTCGAGCTGGAGGATCTCGTTGCGCTTCTTCTCGCCGCCCGAGAAGCCCTCGTTGACGTTGCGCGCCGCGAAGGACGAGTCCATGCGGAGGTTCGCCATCGCCGACTTGACGTCCTTCGTCCACGTGCGGATCGCGGGCGCCTCGCCGGCGATCGCGGTCTTGGCGGTGCGGAGGAAGTTGGTGTTGGTCACACCGGGGATCTCGACCGGGTACTGCATGGCGAGGAAGAGGCCCGCGCGGGCGCGCTCGTCGACGGACATGTCGAGGACCTCGACGCCGTCGAGGGTGATCGAGCCGCCGTCGACGTGGTACTTGGGGTGTCCCGCGATCGTGTACGCGAGGGTGGACTTGCCGGACCCGTTGGGGCCCATGATCGCGTGGATCTCACCCTGGTTGATGGTGAGATCGACACCGCGGAGGATCTGCTTGGTCCCCTGCTCGGTCTCGACACTGACGTGGAGATCGCTGATCTGGAGAACGGACATTCAGACTTCCTTCGTGACGGTCGGGTCGATGTAGACGTCGCCGTCGATGATCTCGACGACGAAGACGGGGACCGGCTCGTAGGCCGGGAGGTTCAGCGGGGTGCCGGTGCGGAGGGAGAACTGGGAGCCGTGCGCCCAGCACTCGAGGCTGTCGCCCTCGACGAAGCCCTCGGAGAGCGAGATCTCGCCGTGGGTGCAGGTGTCGCCGATGGCGTGGATCTCGCCGGCGGAGTCCTGCACGACCGCGATCGCGACTCCGTCGACCTCGACCCGCATGGCCTGATTGGGGATCAGCTCGGAGACCGAGCAGATCATCGCGGCGTTGCTCATGCGGGGACCGCCGCTCCGCGGGAGGAGCCGGTCTGGCCGGCGCTGCCGGCGAGCTCCGCCTCGATCGCGAGCTGCAGGCGGTCCTCGAGCTCGGCGACCTTGATCTGCTGCACGATCTCGCTGAGGAACCCGCGCACGACCAGGCGTCGCGCCTCGTCCTCACGGATGCCGCGGGACTGCAGGTAGAAGAGCTGCTCGTCGTCGAAGCGGCCGGTCGCCGAGGCGTGCCCCGCTCCGGCGATGTCACCGGTCTCGATCTCGAGGTTCGGGATGGAGTCGGCGCGCGTGCCGTCCGAGAGGACGAGGTTGCGGTTCTGCTCGTAGCTGTCGGTGCCGGTGGCGCTGTTGCGGATCAGGACGTCGCCGATCCAGACGGTGCGCGCGCCCTCGCCCTGCAGCGCGCCCTTGTAGGTCACGCGGCTGCGGGTGTCGGGGGCGTCGTGGTCGACGTACACCTGCTGCTCGAGGTGCTGGCCGCCGTCGGCAAAGTACAGGCCGAAGAGCTCGCCGTCCGCTCCGCGCTCGACGAGGTGCGCCGAGGGGTTCACCCGGACGATGGAGCCGCCGAGGGTGACCACGATGTGCTTCACCTTCGCGTCGCGTCCGACCCGCACGAAGTGGTTGGCCAGGTGCCGGGCGTCGTCCGCCCACTCCTGCACGGTGACGACGGTGAGCTGCGCGCCCTCGCCGACGAGGATCTCCACGTTCTCCGCGAGGGAGGCCTCCCCCTCGTTCTGCAGCACGACGACGGCGCGGGCGTAGGGCGCCGCCTCGATGATCGTGTGCGCGGCGCGGGGTGCGGAGCCGAGGCTCGAGCGGACGAGGGTGGCGACCTTCTCGTCCTCGCCCGTCACACGGACGGCGAGGGCCTTCTCGAAGCTCGACCAGGCGTTCGCGGCGGCGCGGTCCTCGGGAAGCCCGGCGGTGCCGATCCGCTGGTCGTCGCGGCCGACCCACGAGACGTCCACACCGTCCACCGCCGCGTGCTCGAGGGGGGCGGGCGAGCCGTCGAGCGCGCCGTCGATGAGATCGCCGAGGCGCGCGACGGGCGTCAGCTTCCAGGCGATCTCGCGGCCGGTGACGGCCTCGAAGGCCTCGACGTCGGCCGACGCGAAGCGCTCGGAGCGCGTCTGCACGGGCGTGAACGCCCCGTCGGAGTGGGCGCTGATGCCCAGGCGCTCAGCGGCGGCCGCGCCGTCGATCTCGGGGGTCGCGGCGCTCGTGGGGACCGTCATCTGGCGGTGGTTCCTTTCGATGGGTGCGGGGCGCCCCGTCCGGGCGCCCCTTCGAGGGGGGAGGCGGGCGTCAACCGACGCTGCCCTCCATCCCCATCTCGATGAGCTTGTTCAGCTCGAGGGCGTACTCCATGGGCAGCTCGCGCGCGATCGGTTCGATGAAGCCGCGGACGATCATGGCCATCGCCTCGTCCTCCGGCAGGCCGCGCGACATCAGGTAGAAGAGCTGCTCCTCGCTGACCTTCGACACCGTCGCCTCGTGGCCGAGCTGCACGTCGTCGACGCGGATGTCGATCGCCGGGTAGGTGTCGGAGCGCGAGATGGTGTCGACAAGGAGGGCGTCGCAGCGCACGGTGTTCGCCGAGTGGTGCGCGTTCGCGTCCACCCGGACCTCTCCGCGGTATCCGGCGCGACCGCCGCCGCGGGCGATCGACTTCGAGACGATCGACGACTGCGTGTACGGCGCCATGTGGACCATCTTCGCGCCGGCGTCCTGGTGCTGGCCGGGGCCCGCGAACGCGACGGAGAGGGTCTCGCCCTTGGCGTGCTCGCCGACCAGGAAGATCGACGGGTACTTCATCGTGACCTTGGAGCCGATGTTGCCGTCGATCCACTCCATCGTCGCGCCCTCGTGCGCGATCGCGCGCTTGGTGACGAGGTTGTAGACGTTGTTCGACCAGTTCTGGATCGTCGTGTAGCGCACGCGGGCGTTCTTCTTCACGATGATCTCGACCACGGCCGAGTGCAGCGAGTCCGACTTGTAGATCGGAGCCGTGCAGCCCTCGATGTAGTGGACGTAGCTGTCCTCGTCCGCGATGATCAGGGTCCGCTCGAACTGGCCCATGTTCTCGGTGTTGATCCGGAAGTAGGCCTGCAGCGGGATGTCGACGTGGACGCCCTTGGGGACGTATACGAAGGAGCCGCCGGACCAGACCGCGGTGTTCAGCGCCGCGAACTTGTTGTCGCCCGCGGGGATGACGGTGCCGAAGTACTCCTCGAAGATCTCGGGGTGCTCGCGCAGCGCCGTGTCGGTGTCCATGAAGATGACGCCCTGCTCCTCCAGGTCCTCGCGGATCTGGTGGTAGACGACCTCGGACTCGTACTGGGCCGCGACGCCGCCGACGAGGCGCTGGCGCTCCGCCTCCGGGATGCCGAGCTTCTCGTACGTGTTCTTGATGTCGTCCGGGAGGTCGTCCCAGGTCTGCGCCTGCTTCTCGGTGGAGCGGACGAAGTACTTGATGTTGTCGAAGTCGATGTCCGACAGGTCGGCGCCCCACGTCGGCATGGGCTTGCGCTCGAAGAGCTTCAGGGCCTTCATGCGGCGGTCGCGCATCCAGGCGGGCTCGTTCTTGAGCGCGGAGATGTCGGAGACGACCTCGGGCGAGATGCCGCGTCGCGCGGAGGCTCCGGCGGAGTCCGAGTCGGACCAGCCGAACTCGTAGACGCCCAGGCTCTCGAGCTCGGGGCGGTCGATCAGGATGTCTGACATGTGTACCTCGTTTCCTACCCACTGCTAACCGGTCGGGTCCCGGAGTCATTCCCCCGGGGGTGGCCCGCGGGTGCTCTCCGGCCGGTCGCGCGATCGATCTGATGCGCGGAGCGGATGATGTGCGTCCCTGGATTCCGGAGGTGTGCGTCGGCGCTCCATCGGGCCGTGTGCGGATCACGTGCGCAGGGTGCGTCGAACCGTGACCAGCTTCTCATTCTACCGGCGTCCGCCGTTCAGCGGAACCTCCGCACCTGGGTGTCGGCCGGGCACCGGTGACGTGCCTCCAGACGCGCATGGCCATACCGGTGTCGGTGGTCCGTGATTCGGTTCCGCCATGACGAACGACGCATCGACCCCGATCCCCGCACGACTCGTGACCGCACTGGTGGGCGCCGGCCTGCCGACCGGACCCGCACGGGCGTTCGGCCCTCTCGCCCGCGCGATCGCGGCCGACCTCCCGCTGCGGGCGCTCCCCCGCGTGCTCCTGCGCCTCCGGCGGCACCTGCTCTCCGCCGAGCCGGAGCCCGCGGTCAGGCGGCGGGCTGGAGCTCCTGGGCGGCGTCCCGGCGCTGGGCGCGCACGGTGAACAGCCTCGGGTTGACGTCGAGCAGCACGCGGACCGCGCCGACCCAGATGAGCGCCGAGCCGAGCAGGTGCACCGCGACGAGCGTCTCGGGCAGCGCGGTGAGCGACTGCACGACCCCGACCAGCGCCTGCAGCACGACGACCACGAGGAAGGCGACCACGCGCCGCCGGGCGAGCTCCGAGCCCGCCGCCCGCGACAGGCGCAGGAGCAGCGCGGCGCCCACGACGAGCACCGCCGTGCCGAGCACGCCGTGGACGACGGTCACGCTCTCCCAGTGGAACTGCATGCGGGGCACCTCCGCGGAGTCGCCGGCGTGCGGGCCGGTCCCCGTCACGAGGGTCCCCACGAGGATCACGAGGAGCGTCAGGCCGACGAGCCCGATGCTGAGCGCCCGCGTCGGGCGGTCAGGCTCGAAGGCCACGGACTGCGAGCGGTGGGCGCGGTGCCACGTCAGTGCGGTGGTGGTGAGGAGGGCGATGGCGAGAACGAAGTGCCCGGCCACGATGTACGGGTTGAGGCCCGAGTGGACGGTCGCGCCGCCCGCGAGGGCGTTCGCGACGACGAGCCAGAACTGCGACCAGGCGAGCCGGGTCATGGTGCGGTCGCGCGGCTTCTGCAGGCGCGCGGCCGTGATCGCCCAGCCCACCGCGACCACGAGGACGCCGGTGAACGCGCGGTTCGTGAACTCGATGAAGCCGTGGATCCCGAGCTCGGGGGTCGAGGTGAGCGAGCCCGGCTCGCACGCCGGCCAGGTGGGGCAGCCGAGGCCAGAGCCGGTCAGCCGGACGACGCCCCCGAAGAAGATGATCAGGATGCTCGCGACGAGCGCCGCGGTGGTCCCCCAGCGCAGTGCGCGCGGACCCAGGGTCACCCGCTCGGCGAGCAAGGAGAACGGCGTCACCATCAGAAGGGGAGCAGCGGGTCGATGCCGACGGCGAGGAAGAGCAGGGTGAGGTATCCGATGGACCCGTGGAACACCCGCATCGGCGAGACGTGCTCGTGACGGATCGCGAGGCTGTAGAGGCGGTGCGTCTCGGCGATGAACCAGACTCCGCTGCCGAGCGCGACCACCGTGTAGAGCACCCCCATTCCGGCGACGGGGATCAGCAGGAGCGAGCAGGCGACGGTGGCCCAGGCGTAGAGGATGACCTGGAGCCCGACGATCGTGCGCCCGCGCACGACGGCCAGCATCGGCACGCCGGCGGCCTGGTAGTCGTCCCGGTACTTCATCGACAGCGGCCAGTAGTGCGGCGGCGTCCAGAGGAAGATGACGGAGAAGAGGATGACGGGGGCCCAGTCGAGCGAGCCGGTGACCGCCGCCCAGCCGATCAGCACCGGCATGCAGCCCGCGATGCCGCCCCACACGATGTTCTGCGGCGTCCGGCGCTTGAGGAAGAGCGTGTAGAACACGACGTAGATCAGGATCGCGGCGAGCGAGAGGCCCGCGGAGAGCCAGTTGGCCGTGAGGCCGAGCCAGACGATCGACAGGACGCCGATCGTGGTCGCGAAGACGAGCGCGGCCCGGTCCGAGATCTCCCCGGTCACGAGCGGCCGGTTCTTCGTCCGGTTCATGATCCGGTCGATGTCGCGGTCGAAGTAGCAGTTGAACGCGCCCGCGGACCCGGCGCTCAGGGCGCCGCCGATCAGGACGTTGAGGACCAGCAGCAGATTCGGGATCCCGCCCTGCGCCAGGATCATCGTCGGAGCAGTCACCACGAGGAGCAGCTCGATCACGCGCGGCTTCGTCAGAGCGACGAACGCCTTCACCTTGCGCGAGAGGGTCGTCGGCGACGCCCCGTCCCGCTCGACGGCGGTGGTCTCCACGACTGCGTCCATTGCTCCTCTAACGATTCGATGATCCCGAACGAGTGTAATGCGCCCGTCCGGGAGCCGGGCCCGGCGTGCACGCTTGTCCAATCGGACGCAGACATATGCGACCACGCAACCCCCGGTCAGCGGCGCACCCCCCTCCGTATACTCGGGACTGCTCGCCAGAGCGCCCGGCACGCACCCGAGCCCGCCCGACGATCGTCGGCACGGGGCCGAGAGGGCCGTCGCCGGAGCATCGTGTCGAAGTCGTCATGCGGCGTGCTCCACCATGCGAGAGGGCGGACGGTCCCCGTCTGCCCCACGTCTCGAGAAGGGTCAGTACCAAGTGTCAGAACTGCAATGGGAATCCATTGACGAGAAGGCAGTCGACACGGCGAGGGTTCTCGCCGCGGATGCGGTCGAGAAGGTCGGCAACGGCCATCCCGGAACCGCCATGAGCCTCGCGCCCGCCGCCTACCTCCTGTTCCAGAAGGTCATGCGCCGCGATCCGTCCGACGCGACCTGGATCGGCCGCGACCGGTTCATCCTGTCGGTCGGCCACTCCTCGCTGACCCAGTACGTCCAGTTCTACCTGGGCGGCTACGGACTCGAGCTCGACGACCTCAAGGCGCTGCGCACCTGGGGCTCGAAGACCCCGGGCCACCCGGAGTACGGCCACACCGACGGCGTCGAGATCACCACCGGGCCGCTCGGCCAGGGCCTCGCCTCCGCCGTGGGCTTCGCCTACGCCTCGCGCTTCGAGCGCGAGCTGTTCGACCCGGAGGCCGCCGCGGGCACCTCCCCGTTCGACCACTTCGTCTACGTGATCGCCGGCGACGGCGACCTGCAGGAGGGCGTCACCAGCGAGGCCTCCTCGCTGGCCGGCCACCAGAAGCTCGGCAACCTGGTCGTCATCTACGACTCCAACCAGATCTCGATCGAGGACGACACCAACATCGCCTTCACCGAGGACGTCAAGGCGCGCTACGAGGCCTACGACTGGCAGGTCCAGGTCGTCGACTGGAAGAAGACCGGCGAGTACCACGAGGACGTCGCCGAGCTGCACGCCGCGATCGAGGCCGCGAAGGGCGAGACCGACAAGCCGTCGCTCATCATCCTGCGCACCATCATCGGCTGGCCGTCGCCGAAGAAGCAGAACACCGGCAAGATCCACGGCTCCGCCCTGGGCGCCGACGAGCTCCGCGGACTCAAGGAGGTGCTCGGCTTCGACCCCGAGAAGACCTTCGACGTCGCCGACGAGGTCATCGAGCACACCCGCAAGGCCGTCGAGCGCGGCCAGGCCCAGCACGCCGAGTGGGACGAGCAGCTCGCCGCCTGGGCGTCCGCGAATCCCGAGAAGAAGGAGCTGCTCGACCGGGTCCTCTCGGGCGAGCTGCCCGAGGGCGTCCAGGAGGCGCTCCCCGTCTTCGAGCCCGGCAAGGAGGTCTCGACCCGCGCCGCGTCCGGCAAGGTCATCAACGCCCTCGCCGGCGTGATCCCCGAGCTGTGGGGCGGCTCCGCCGACCTCGCCGAGTCGAACAACACGACGATCGAGGGAGCCGGCTCCTTCGTCCCGACGGAGTTCTCGACCCACGAGTGGACCGGGAAGAAGGGCGGCCGCGTGCTGCACTTCGGCATCCGCGAGCACGCCATGGGCGCGATCCTCAACGGGATCGTCCTGCACGGCAACACCCGCCCCTTCGGCGGCACCTTCCTGATCTTCTCCGACTACATGCGCCCGGCGGTCCGTCTCGCCGCGCTCATGAAGGCGCCGGCCATCTACGTCTGGACCCACGACTCCGTGGCGCTCGGCGAGGACGGCCCGACGCACCAGCCGGTCGAGCAGCTGTCGACCCTCCGCGCGATCCCGGGCCTGGACGTCGTCCGCCCCGGCGACGCGAACGAGGTCGCCTACGCCTGGAAGACCATCCTCGAGCGCCGCGAGGGCCCCGCCGGCCTCGCGCTCACCCGTCAGAACATCCCGGTGTTCGAGCGCGGCGAGGGCGACGCGGAGGGCGAGACCTTCGCCTCCGCCGCGAACGTCGCCCGCGGTGCCTACATCCTGGCCGAGGCGCCGGGCGGCACCCCGGACGTGATCTTCATCGCGACCGGCTCCGAGGTCCAGATCGCCGTCGAGGCGCGCGAGGCCCTGAGGAGCGAGGGCGTCAACGCCCGCGTCGTCTCGGCTCCGTCCCTCGAGTGGTTCGAGGAGCAGGACGCCGAGTACCGCGAGAAGGTCCTGCCCTCCTCGGTGAAGGCGCGCGTCTCGATCGAGGCCGGCCTGAGCCTGGGCTGGCAGAAGTACGTCGGCGACGCCGGCCGCTCCGTCTCGATCGAGCACTTCGGCGCCTCGGCCGACTACAAGACCCTGTTCCGCGAGTTCGGGATCACCACCGAGGCGGCACTGTCCGCCGCCAAGGAGTCGCTCGCAGCCTCCTGACCCGAAGGCCGCGTCCACCACGGACGCGGCCTTCGCCGTCGGAGCAGCGGCTCCCCCTCACACCACGCACCACCTACGCAGAAGAAGAAGAGACATGACCGAGAACACCCCCACCGCAGAGCTCTCCGCCGCCGGCGTCAGCATCTGGCTCGACGACCTCTCCCGCTCGCGCATCTCCACCGGAGGGCTGCAGAAGCTCATCGAGGAGAAGAACGTCGTCGGAGTCACCACGAACCCCACGATCTTCGCCGCGGCCCTGACCAACGGCGAGTCCTACGACGCCCAGGTGCGCGAGCTCGCCTCCGCCGGCACCTCGGTGACCGACGCCGTCTTCGAGATCACCACCGACGACGTCGCCGCGGCGTCCGACATCTTCCGCCCGATCTACGACGCGACCAACGGCTACGACGGCCGCGTGTCGATCGAGGTCGAGCCCGGCCTGGCGCACGACGCCCAGGGCACCATCGAGCAGGCCAAGGCCCTCTGGGCCAAGGTCGACCGCCCCAACGCGATGATCAAGATCCCCGCGACCGTCGAGGGCCTCGAGGCCATCACGGAGGTCATCGGCTCCGGCATCTCGGTGAACGTCACCCTGATCTTCTCGCTCGCCCGCTACCGCGCCGTCATCAACGCGTACCTGGCCGGCCTCGAGAAGGCCAAGGACGCCGGCATCGACCTGTCGACCATCCACTCCGTCGCCTCGTTCTTCGTCTCGCGCGTCGACACCGAGATCGACAAGCGCCTCGAGGCCGTCGGCACCGACGAGGCCCGCGCCCTCAAGAGCAAGTCCGGCGTCGCCAACGCGCAGCTGGCCTACGAGGTCTTCGTCGAGGCGTTCGCCACCGAGCGCGCCCTGCTGCTCCAGGAGTCCGGCGCCAACCGCCAGCGCCCCCTCTGGGCCTCGACCGGCGTCAAGTCGACCGACCTCCCCGACACCCTCTACGTGACTGAGCTCGTCGCGGCCGGCGTGGTCAACACGATGCCCGAGAAGACCCTCGAGGCGACCTTCGACCACGGCGTCATCACCGGCGACACCGTCACGGGCTCGTACGCCGACGCGAACGCCGTCCTCGACGCCGTCGCGGCGCAGGGCGTCTCGTACGCCGACGTCACCGAGCTGCTCGAGAAGGAGGGCGTGGAGAAGTTCATCGTCTCCTGGAACGAGCTGCTCGACACCGTCACCGCGGCGCTCGAGGGCGCGAAGGCGCAGGCCTGATCATGGCCATCCAGATCCACGTCAGCGGAGACGCCGAGAAGGCCGTCGACCGCGTCGTCCCGGAGCTCGTCGCCGACGAGGTCGCGTCCGGCATCACCGCCCAGGTCCCCACCCTGTGGGGCGCCGCGGCGGAGGAGGAGGCGGCCAAGCGCCTCGGGTGGACCGAGTCGACCACCGTCTCCCGCCCCCTGATCCCCCAGATCCTCGCCCTGCGCGAGGAGTTCCAGGCCAACGGCGTCGACCACATTGTCCTCGGCGGCATGGGCGGCTCCTCGCTCGCGCCCGAGGTCATCACCCGCACCGCCGGCGTCGAGCTCACCGTGCTCGACTCGACGGCGCCCGGCCAGGTGCTCGCGGCCCTGAACGACCGGCTCGCGTCGACCGCGGTCGTCATCTCCTCGAAGTCCGGCTCGACCGTCGAGACCGCGAGCCAGAAGAAGGCCTACGAGAAGGCGTTCACGGAGGCGGGCATCGATCCGCTCGACCGCATCGTCATCGTGACCGACCCGGGCTCGCCCCTGGACACCTCCTCCCGCGAGGCCGGCTACCGCGTGTTCAACGCCGACCCGAACATCGGCGGGCGCTTCTCGGCGCTCTCCGCGTTCGGCCTCGTGCCGTCCGGGCTCGCCGGCGCCGACATCGAGGCCCTCCTCGACGAGGCGGCCGAGGCCTCCCTCGGGCTCGCCGTGGACTCCCCCGAGAACCCGGGCCTGATCCTCGGAGCGGCGATCGCCGCGACCAGCCCGCGCCGCGACAAGCTCGCGATCGTCGCCGACGGGACCGACATCGTCGGCTTCGCCGACTGGGCGGAGCAGCTCATCGCCGAGTCCACCGGCAAGGACGGCACGGGCATCCTCCCCGTCGTCCTCGGCACGCTGGCCCCCGAGCTCTCGGAGGACCTGCCCGACGTGCAGGTCGTCCGCCTGGTCGAGGACGCCACGGCGCTGCACCTGTTCCCGCGCGACCGCCACGAGGGCGAGATCCTCCTCTCCGGCTCGCTCGGCGCTCAGATGCTGACGTGGGAGTACGCCGTCGCCGTCGCGGGTCGCCTCCTGGGCATCAACCCGTTCGACCAGCCCGACGTCGAGTCGGCGAAGGTCGCGACCCGGGCCCTGCTGGAGAAGCGCCCCGAGCCCGAGGCGCCCGCGTTCACCGACGCGGGCATCGAGGTCACCGGCAGCAGCAGCGTCACCGAGGGCGTCTCGACCGTCGCCGCCGCTGTCGACCGCCTCCTCGCGCAGCTGGGCGACGGCGGCTACGTCTCGATCCAGGCGTACGTCGACCGCCTCGCGCTCCCGCAGCTCGAGGGCGTGCGCGACCTCCTCGCCGCGCAGGCCCAGCGCCCCGTCACCTTCGGGTGGGGCCCGCGCTTCCTGCACTCGACCGGGCAGTACCACAAGGGCGGGGCGCCGACCGGCGTGTTCCTCCAGATCACCGAGCGCTCCGACGTGGACCTCGAGATCCCGGACAGCCCGTTCACCTTCGGCCAGCTCATCCTGGCGCAGGCCGCCGGCGACGCGAGCGTGCTCGCCGAGCACGGCCGGCCGGTGCTGACCCTCACGCTGACCGACCCCGAGGCCGACCTCGAGGCGCTCTTCGAGGCCCTCAACACCTGATCCGACGGGCACGCCGCCGCTGCGCTCTCGAGCGCGCGGCGGCGTGCCCGCGGTCGTCCCGCGACCACTTCCCGGGGCAGCAGCCGGGCCCGCCCGCTCCTCCCCCTCCCTCACCGATAGCAGTGCGCCGGTCCCACCGGCACACAGAAGGACACTGCACATGTCTGTGGACATCACCCCCGAGTTCAACCCGCTGAGGTTGAGCTTCGACCGCCGGTTGAACCGGATCGCCGGGCCCAGCGGCCTCGTCATCTTCGGCGTGACCGGCGACCTCTCCCGCAAGAAGCTCATGCCCGCGGTCTACGACCTCGCCAACCGCGGCCTCCTGCCTCCCGGCTTCGCCCTCGTCGGATTCGCCCGGCGCGACTGGGACGACCAGGACTTCGAGCAGGTCGTCCACGACTCCGTGAAGAAGCACGCCCGCACCGAGTTCCACGAGGAGGTCTGGGCGCAGCTCGCGCAGGGCATCCGGTTCGTGCAGGGCGAGTTCGACGACCCCGAGGCGTTCGCCCGCCTGAAGACGACCGTCGACGACCTCGACCGCGAGCGCGGCACGAACGGCAACTTCGCCTTCTACCTCTCGATCCCCCCGAAGTCCTTCCCGCAGGTCACCGAGCAGCTGCGCAGCTCCGGCCTCGCCGAGCAGAAGGACGGCCAGTGGCGCCGCGTCGTCATCGAGAAGCCGTTCGGCAGCGACCTGAAGACGGCCCGCGAGCTGAACGACGTCGTCGAGTCGGTCTTCCCGCCCGACTCCGTCTTCCGGATCGACCACTACCTCGGCAAGGAGACGGTCCAGAACATCCTGGCCCTCCGCTTCGCCAACATGATGTACGAGCCGCTCTGGAACTCGAACTACGTCGACCACGTGCAGATCACCATGGCCGAGGACATCGGCGTGGGCGGGCGCGCGGGCTACTACGACGGCATCGGAGCGGCGCGCGACGTCATCCAGAACCACCTGCTGCAGCTGCTCGCCCTGACCGCCATGGAGGAGCCGATCTCGTTCGACGCGGCCGACCTCCGTGCGGAGAAGGAGAAGGTCCTCGCGGCCGTCCGCCTCCCCGCCGACCTCTCCACTTCTACCGCCCGCGGACAGTACGCCGGCGGCTGGCAGGGCGGCGAGAAGGTGCTCGGCTTCCTCGAGGAGGACGGCATGAGCCCCACCTCGACCACCGAGACCTATGCCGCCATGCGCCTGGACATCGGCACCCGACGCTGGGCCGGCGTGCCGTTCTACCTGCGGGCCGGCAAGCGCCTCGGCCGCCGCGTCACCGAGATCGCGGTCGTGTTCAAGCGGGCACCGAAGCAGCTCTTCGCCGAGAGCCAGACCACGTCGCTGGGCCAGAACGCGCTCGTCATCCGGGTCCAGCCCGACGAGGGCGTCACCATGCGATTCGGCTCGAAGGTGCCCGGCGCCGGCATGCAGGTGCGCGACGTGACGATGGACTTCGGCTACGGCCACGCGTTCACCGAGGCGAGCCCTGAGGCGTACGAGCGCCTCATCCTCGACGTCCTCCTGGGCGAGCCGCCGCTCTTCCCCCGGCACGAGGAGGTCGAGCTGTCCTGGAAGATCCTCGACCCGATCGAGGAGTTCTGGGCCACGCAGGGCCAGCCCGAGCAGTACCGCCCCGGAACTTGGGGCCCCGATTCCGCCGACGAGCTCCTCGCCCGCGACGGCCGCACCTGGAGGCGTCCATGATCGTCGATCTGCCCGACACCACGACGAGCGAGGTCTCGAAGGCCCTCGTCAAGATCCGCGAGGAGGGCGGCGCCGTCGCCCTCGGCCGCGTCCTCACCCTCATCATCGCGACCTCCCGGGGTCGCGAGGAGGAGGCCATCGAAGCCGCGAACGACGCGTCCCGCGAGCACCCGATGCGCGTCATCGTGGTCTCGAAAGACGACGGCACCACCACGGTCCCGGTCGACGCGACGGCGCGGGTCGACGCGCAGATCCGGGTCGGAGGCGACGCCGGCGCGAGCGAGGTCGTCGTGCTCCGTCCCTACGGGGACGCGGCCGAGGACGAGGAGAGCCTGGTCACGGGCCTGCTCCTCCCCGACGCCCCCGTCGTGGCCTGGTGGCCGAACAGCGCTCCGGACAACGCCTCCGCGTCCCCGATCGGCCGGATCGCCACTCGGCGGATCACCGACGCGTCGGCCCAGTCGAACCCGGCGGAAGCGCTGCACCACCTCGCGTCCACCTACGCCCCCGGCGACACCGACTTCGCCTGGACCCGCCTCACCCTCTGGCGCGCGCAGCTCGCCGCCGTGCTCGACCAGCCGCCCTACGAGCCGATCACGGCCGTCGAGGTCTCGGGCGCGCCCGACTCGCCCTCGACGATCCTGCTCGCCGCCTGGCTGCAGCTCGAGCTCGACATCCCCGTCGACCACGAGCTCACGATCAGCGCGACCGGGTCCAGCGGGATCCACGGCGTGCGGCTCATCCGCGACTCCGGAGTGATCGAGCTCGAGCGCTCGGTGCCCAACGTCGCGACGCTCACGCAGCCCGATCAGCCGGTTCACGACATCTCGCTCCCCCGCCGCAGCCTCCGGGACTGCCTGGCGGAGGAGCTGCGCCGGCTCGACCCGGATGACCTGTACGGTGAAGTGATCTCGCGCGGGGTCGACATGCTCACTGAGAAGGCCGAGGCTGGCAGCGCCTCCTGAGGTGTGGGCGCCCGTCCAGGGCGCCCGCACCTCAGAGCTTCCCGACACGGAGCCGAACCCCGCCGATCGGCACCCGAACCCGAAGGAGTCCCCTGAGATGACCACCGAACGCCGCGTGCTGGTCCACCGCGACAAGCAGACCCTCGCCGGCTCGGTCGCCGCCCGGTTCCTCACCAAGACGATCGACGTCCTCGACGACCTGGGTTCGGCGAACGTCGTGCTCACCGGAGGGACGATGGGAGCCGCCACGCTCAAGGAGATCGGCTCCTCCTCCGCCGCCGGCAACGTGGACTGGTCGCGCGTGCACTTCTGGTGGGGCGACGAGCGCTGGGTGCCCCGCGGCCACGAGGACCGCAACGACGTCCAGGCCGGGGACCTCTTCAGCGTCCTCGATGTGCCGGCGGCGAACGTGCACTCCTACCCGGCCTCGGACGAGGGCCTGGACCTCGACGGCGCCGCCACTGCCTACGACGCGGAGCTGCGCGAGCACGCCTCCGAGGGGCGCGACTACCCGCGCTTCGACATCACCTTCCTCGGCGTCGGGCCGGACGGGCACATCGCGTCGCTGTTCCCCGAGCGGTCCGCGATCCGCTCCACGACGCCCGGCGTCCTCGCCGTCCGCAACTCTCCGAAGCCGCCGCCCGAGCGCCTCACCCTCACGCTGCCGCTGATCAACCAGTCGGACCGCATCTGGATGGTGCTCGCCGGCGCCGACAAGGCCTCGGCCCTGGGCCTCGCACTCGCGGGTGCCAGCACGAACGAGGTGCCCGCGTCGGGCGCGTTCGGCCGCAAGCGCACGGTGTTCTTCGTCGACCAGGAGGCAGCGGCCGAGGTCCCCGAGTCGCTCATCGCTCCGAGCTACTGAGCACGGTCCGGAAACGACGGAAGGCCCGTCCCCCGAGGGGGCGGGCCTTCCATCGTTCGTCGTCCGGTGAGGATCAGGACGGGGTCGCGGTGCCTCGTCGGGCGCGCAGCTGCTGCAGCGCCTCCTCGAGGAGCTGAGCCGCCTCGGCCTCGGTGCGGCGCTCCTTCACGTAGGCGAGGTGCGTCTTGTAGGGCTCGGTCTTCGCGACCTGCGGCGGGTTCGCCCGGTCGCGGCCAGCGGGGAGACCGGACTGCGGCGAGTCGATCACCTCGGGGATCTCGTCCTCGGGGAGGGCCGCCGAGAAGTGGCGCACCGTCTCGTTGCCGAGAGCGTCCCAGTAGGAGACCGCGACGCGCTCCGCGTGGAAGCCCCGGTCCTGCTCGCCCATGGGTCCTGCGCCGACGCGCGAACCGCGGATTGCACTGCCGCCTGATGCCATTGCGAGTACCCCTATGCTCCGGTGGTGAACTTGGTGATGAGTCCGAGCACCACGATGCAGGCCAGCCAGACGACGCCCAGGATCACGGTGATGCGGTTCAGGTTGCGCTCGGCGACGCCCGACGCGCCGAGGTTGGAGGTGACTCCGCCCCCGAACATGTCGGACAGTCCGCCGCCGCGCCCCTTGTGGAGCAGGATCAGCATGGTGAGCAGGAGGCTCGTGATGCCCAGGATGACCTGGAGCACGACCTGGAGGATGTCCACGCGGTACCTTTCGAAGTTCTGGCGCGTTGCGCGCCCCGACGAGTATAACGGCGCCTGCGAATCCGCGAGGAATGCGTCGTCCCGTGTTCGGGGCGATGTATACGAGTGTCCGTCGAGGGGCGGAGCGGGTGGCCTCGTCGCGGTGCCCTCGACAACCTCTTCAGTCGCCGGACCGCGAGCCTGTGATCCACGTACCAGCGGACCGATCGAGCCGAACGCGCCACGCTCTCGGAGAGCACCCCGCGACGAGCCGACAGCACCGCACCGGCCAACGCGCGAAGCCGGTGTGGGATCTCCGAGGCGAACCGGTGATCCGCGTTCCAGCGGATCGACGTAGCCGGACGCATCCCGCTCCCGGAACCGCGCCCCGTCGCGAAGCCGACCGCGCCACGCCGCGCGGGGAGCGGCGTGGACGACGAGAGGGCGGGCCCGATGGGCCCGCCCTCTCGTCGCAGCAGCTCAGACCCCGACGTGGTTCCGGAATCGCGCGATCGCCGCGAACTCGTCGACCTGGAGGCTGGCGCCTCCGACGAGTGCTCCGTCGACGTCGGGCTCGCGCATGAAGCCGGCGATGTTGCCGGACTTCACGGAGCCGCCGTAGAGGATGCGGGTCTTCGCGGCGGTGTCGGCGCCGAGGACGTCGGCGACGACTCCGCGGAGCGCCTTGCAGACCTGCTGGGCCTGCTCGGGCGTCGCGGCCTGTCCGGAGCCGATGGCCCAGACCGGCTCGTAGGCGACGACGAGGTCGGCGTCCGCGGGGAGGCCGGTGAGGGCCTCCTTCAGCTGGGCGACCGGCACGGCCGACGGGCCGTGCTTCTCGAGGTCCTCCGCGGTCTCGCCGACGCAGATGATCGGAGCGACGCCGTGATTGACGGCCGCGGCCGACTTGGCGGCGATGTCCGCGTCCGTCTCGCCGTGGAGCGTGCGACGCTCCGAGTGGCCGACGATCACGTAGTCGCAGTCGAGCTGCTTCAGGAACTGACCCGAGATCTCACCGGTGTAGGCGCCGCTGTCGAACTTCGAGACGTCCTGCGCGCCGTACTTGAGCGGCAGCTTGTCCGAGTCGACGAGGATCTGCACGGGCCGGAGGTCCGTGAAGGGCGGGAACACCGCGACCTCGACGCCGTCGAAGTCGTGATCGGCGTCCTTGAGGCTCCACGCCAGCTTCTGCACGAAGGCGATGGCCTGGAGGTGGTCCAGGTTCATCTTCCAGTTGCCGGCGATGAGCGGGGTGCGGGCGGCGGTGTCTACCATCCGAGGACCTCCAGTCCGGGGAGGCGCTTGCCCTCGAGGAATTCGAGGCTCGCTCCGCCTCCCGTCGAGATGTGGCCGAACTGGTCGTCGCGGAACCCGAGGGCGCGGACAGCCGCGGCGGAGTCGCCTCCGCCGACGACGCTGAGACCGTCGACCTCGGTGAGCGCCTGCGCGACGGTCTTGGTGCCCGCCGCGAACGGCTCGAGCTCGAAGACGCCCATGGGGCCGTTCCAGAACACCGTCCTGGACGCCGCGATGATCTCGGCGAAGTGCGCGGCGGTGTCCGGTCCGATGTCCAGGCCGAGGCCCTTCTCACCGAAGGGCGTGCCCTCGATCGCGTCGGCCGAGGCGACCTGGTGCTCGGCGTCGGGGCCGAACTCCGACGCCACGACGACGTCCGTCGGCAGGACGATCTCCACACCCAGCTCCTTCGCCGTCGCGAGGTAGCCGAGCACGGTGTCGACCTGGTCGGCCTCCAGCAGGCTGGCGCCGACCTCGTGGCCCTGGGCCTTGAGGAAGGTGAAGAGCATTCCGCCGCCGATGAGGATCGAGTCGACCTTCGGGAGCAGGTGCTCGATCACGCCGAGCTTGTCCGAGACCTTCGAGCCGCCGAGGACGACCGCGTAGGGGCGCTCGGGCTTCTCGGTGAGCCGCTCCAGCACCTCGAGCTCGGCCGCGATCAGCGTGCCGGCGGCGCTGGGGAGAAGCTCGGCGAGCTCGTAGACGCTCGCCTGCTTGCGGTGCACGACGCCGAACCCGTCGGAGACGAAGGCGTCGCCGTAGGCGGCCAGCTTCTCGGCGAAGGTGCGGCGCTCGGCCTCGTCCTTGCTCGTCTCGCCGGCGTTGAACCGGAGGTTCTCGAGGACGACGACCTGGCCGTCCTCGAGGGCGTCGACGGCGGCCGAGGCCGCCTCCCCGACGGTGTCCTCGGCGAAGGCCACCGGAGCGTCGAGCAGCTCGCCGAGGCGGGCGGCGACGGGAGCGAGGCTGTACTTCGCCTCGGGCTTCCCCTCGGGGCGCCCGAGGTGGCTCACGACCACGACTCGGGCGCCCTCGGAGACCAGACGCTGGAGCGTGGGCACCGACGCGCGCACGCGGCCGTCGTCCGTGATCGTTCCGTCCTTCAGGGGGACGTTCAGATCGCAGCGGACGACGACGCGCTTGCCTGCGAGGGAGCCCAGTGAGTCCAGAGTGCGGAGCGTCACTGCGCGCAGCCCTTAGAGCTTGCCGGCGACGAACTCGGTGACGTCGACGAGGCGGTTGGAGTAGCCCCACTCGTTGTCGTACCAGGAGGCGACCTTGACCTGGCTGCCGATGACCTTCGTGAGGCCCGCGTCGAAGATCGACGAGTGCGGGTCGGTCACGATGTCGCTCGAGACGATCGGGTCCTCGGTGTACTTGAGGATGCCCTTGAGGTCTCCCTCGGAGGCGGCCTTGTACGCCGCGTTGATCTCCTCGACGGTGGCGGGCTTGGTCAGCTCGACGGTGAGGTCGGTGATCGAGCCGGTCGGGACCGGGACGCGGAGGGCGTAGCCGTCGAGCTTGCCGACGAGCTCCGGGATGACCAGGCCGAGCGCCTTGGCGGCACCGGTCGAGGTCGGGATGATGTTGACGGCGGCGGCACGGGCGCGACGCAGGTCGCTGTGCGGGCCGTCCTGGAGGTTCTGGTCGGCGGTGTACGCGTGGACCGTGGTCATCAGGCCGCGCTCGATGCCGAAGTTGTCGAGCAGCACCTTGGCGAGCGGCGCGAGGCAGTTCGTGGTGCAGGACGCGTTCGAGATGATGTCGTGCGTCGCGGGGTCGTAGGTGTTCTCGTTCACGCCGAGGACCAGGGTCGCGACGTCGCTGCCGGTGGCGGGAGCGGAGACGATGACCTTCTTGGCACCCGCGGTGATGTGCTTGCGCGCGTCCTCCGACTTGGTGAAGCGGCCGGTCGACTCGATGACGACGTCGACTCCCAGCTCGCCCCAGGGGAGGTTCGCGGGGTCGCGCTCCTCGAGGACGATGATCGGCTTGCCGTTGACGACGATGCGGTCGCCGTCGAGCTCGACGGTCGCGTCGAGGCGGCCCGTGATGGAGTCGTACTTCAGGAGGTGCGCGAGGGCCTTGTTGTCGGTGAGGTCGTTGACCGCGACGATCTCGAGGTCGCTGCCCTTGGCGAGGGCTGCACGGAAGAAGTTACGGCCGATACGGCCGAAGCCGTTGATGCCGATCTTGACGGACACAGATATCTCCTGGTGAGGAAAGGCACCTCGACGGTGCAGTGGAGGGGTGGAAGCCGACGACAGGGCGTCCCGGACGCGGGGCCCGGGACGCCGAGATCGCTACGACAGTAGCAGCAGGCCCGAGGTCTTCTCGCGGGCCTTCTCGAAGCGCGCGGAGACGTCGGCCCAGTTCACGATGTTCCAGAACGCCTTGACGTAGTCGGCCTTCACGTTGACGTAGTCGAGGTAGAAGGCGTGCTCCCACATGTCGAGGAGGAGGACCGGGACGGTCGCCGCGGCGAGGTTGCCCTGGTGGTCGTAGAGCTGCTCGATGATGAGCTTCTCGCCGAGCGAGTCCCAGGCGAGGATCGACCAGCCGGAGCCCTGGATGCCGAGGGCCGAGGCGGTGAAGTGGGCACGGAACTTGTCGAACGACCCGAAGTTGTCGTCGATGGCCGCGGCGAGCTCGCCGACGGGCTTGTCGCCGCCGTCCGGCGAGAGGTTGTTCCAGAACACGGTGTGGTTCACGTGACCGGCGAGGTTGAAGGCGAGGTCCTTCTGGAGCTTGTTCACGTTCGCGAGGTTCTCGCTGTCGCGAGCTTCCTGCAGCGAGGCGAGGGCGGTGTTCGCCCCGGCCACGTACGTCGCGTGGTGCTTGTCGTGGTGGAGCTCCATGATCCGCCCACTGATGTTCGGCTCGAGGGCCGAGTAGTCGTAGGGCAGTTCGGCGAGCGTGTAGTCAGCCATGTGCGATCTCCTGTTCGTGGTCGTCGCTCCCGTGCGACCCGCCGGCGTCTCGGCGTCCTCCGCGAGGCGGAGGAGGAGGGCCGGGAGTGTCCTGAGCGACCCGATCAGTCTAGCGAGGGGGCCCCTCCGCGTTCGGAGGGCTTGCGTTGATCGACCAGGAGACACTCAGCGTTCGCCGGGCGGGGCGCGCCGTGCGGCCGGGCCTACAGGTCCTGCAGCTCTGCCGGGAGGTTCGCGTCGGTGCCCGGGATGTCGAGGTCGGACGCGCGCTTGTCGGCCATCGCGAGGAGGCGGCGGATGCGGCCGGCGACGGCGTCCTTCGTCATCGGCGGATCGGCGTGGTGGCCGAGCTCGTCGAGGCTCGCGTCGCGGTGCGCGAGGCGCAGGCGCCCGGCGTAGCGGAGGTGCTCGGGGATGTCGTCGCCCAGGATCTCCATCGCGCGCTCGACGCGGGCGCACGCCGCGACGGCGGCCTGGGCGGAGCGGCGGAGGTTCGCGTCGTCGAAGTTGACGAGGCGGTTCGCGGTCGCCCGCACCTCGCGGCGCTGGCGCAGCTCCTCCCAGCTCGCGACGGTCGCGGTCGCGCCCATCAGGGTGAGCATCGCGCTGATGCTCTCGCCGTCGCGGATGACGACCCGGTGGACGCCGCGCACCTCGCGGGACTTGGCCTGGACTCCCAGGCGTCCGGCGGCTCCGACGATCGCCATGGCCGCCTCGTTGCCGGGGCAGATGATCTCGAGCGCCGCGGAGCGGCCCGGGTCGGTCAGCGAGCCCTGGGCGAGGAAGGCGCCGCGCCACAGGGCGGCGAGCTCCTCGCGGGAGCCGGTCGTGAGGCGGTTGGGCAGGCCGCGGACGGGCCGGCCCCGCTGGTCGAGGAGGCCGGTCTGCCGGGCGAGGGTGTCCCCGCCCTCGACGACGCGCACCAGCCAGCTCGTGGTCCTCCGGGATCCGCCGGCCGAGACGATGCTGCCCTCGCTGCGGACGCCGTACAGCTCGGCGAGGTCGCGGCGCACGCGGGTCGCGAGCGGGGCGGAGTCGAGCTCGACCTCGACCGCGAGGCGGTTGGAGATGATGTGCAGTCCTCCGGAGAAGCGGAGGATGGTCGCCAGTTCGGCGGCACGGACGGTGTTCTTGCGCGAGACGATCGCGACCAGTTCGCCCTTGACGTCTGCGGTGAGGGCCACGGAGTCTTCCTTACGTCGGGTGCGCGGCTGAGCGCGCGGGGATCATTCTCGGCCGAGGTCGCGGTGCGCCACGTTGACGGCGACGCCCGGCAGCTCGGCCAGACGGGCCGCGACACGGCCCGCGACCGCGACGGAGCGGTGCTTGCCTCCCGTGCAGCCGATCGCGATGGTCGCGTGGCGCTTGTTCTCGCGCTGGTAGCCGTCGAGCACGGGGCGCAGGGCCCGGGAGTAGGAGTCGATGAACTCCTCGGCGCCCTGCTGGGCCAGCACGTAGTCTCTCACCTCTTCGTCGAGACCCGTGTGCGGACGCAGCTCCGGGATCCAGTACGGGTTCGGCAGGAACCGCGCGTCGGCCACCATGTCGGCGTCCGTCGGCAGCCCGTACTTGAAGCCGAAGCTCATCACCGTGACCTGGAGGCCCGCGCGGCCGGCCTCGGCGAAGCGCTCGGTGATGCTGGTGGCCAGCTGGTGGATGTTGAGGTCCGAGGTGTCGATGACGATGTCGGCCGATTCCCGCAGCTGAGCGAGGCGCGTCCGCTCGGCGGAGATGCCGTCGAGGAGGGTCCCCCGGCCCTGCAGCGGGTGCGGACGGCGCACCTGCTCGAAGCGGCGGACGAGCGCGGCGTCGGTGGCCTCGAGGAACACCACTCGGAGGTCGACCCCGGCGCGCAGCTCGCGGACGATGTCGCCGAGGTCCTCGAAGAAGTCGCGTCCGCGGACGTCGACGACCGCCGCGATCTTCGGCAGCGTGTCCCCCGCACGCTGCGCCAGGTCGACCAGCGGGCGCAGCATCTGCGGCGGCAGGTTGTCGACGACGTACCAGCCGAGGTCCTCCAGCGCGTTCGCGGCCGTGGACCGGCCCGCTCCGGACATCCCCGTGACGATCAGCACGTCCTGCTGCTCGCTCTCCGTGCTCATGCGCTCTCCGTGCTCGTGTCTGCTCGTGTCCTCGGTGCCGGGCACCGGCCGCTCTCCCCCGGAGCGCGGGCCTCCAGCCTAGGGCGTGCCCCCGACGGCGGACCCGTCCGGATGCAGGTGCGCGTGGATCGCGCCCGCCAGCGTCGGGCCGATGCCCTTGACCTCGGCGATCTCGGCCTCGCCCGCCTCGCGGAGCCGGGCGACGGATCCGAAGTGCTTCAGCAGGTCGCGAACTCGCGTGCCTCCGAGCCCGGGCACCTCGGCCAGCTGCGACGAGATGTCGCGCTTGCGACGCGTCCTCTGGTGGGTGATCGCGAAGCGGTGCGCCTCGTCGCGGATGCGCTGGAAGAGGAAGAGCGCATCGCTGTTGCGCGGCAGGATGACGGGGAAGTCGGAGTCCGGCAGCCAGATCTCCTCGAGGCGCTTGGCGATCCCGCAGAGGGTGATGCCGGTCACCCCGGACTCGTCGAGCGCGCGCTGCGCGGCTGCGACCTGCGGCTGGCCGCCGTCGACGATCAGCAGCTGCGGGGGGTACGAGAACTTGCGCCGCTTGGCCTCGCCGGTCTCGGGGTCGACCGCCGCGGGCTCGACCGGCTCGCGGAGGTACGCGAGGCGGCGGGTGAGCACCTGGTGCAGCGACTCGGTGTCGTCCGTCGACTCCGCGATGGAGAACCGCCGGTACTGGTCCTTCCGCGCGAGCCCGTCCTCGAAGACCACCATCGAGGCGACGATGTTGGTGCCGCTGAGGTGGGAGACGTCGTAGCACTCCATCCGGAGCGGCGCCTCGCTCATGCCGAGGGCGTCGCGGATGTCCTCCAGGGCCTGCGTCCGAGCGGTGAAGTCGGCGGAGCGGCGGGTCTTGTAGAGCATCAGCGAGTGCTTCGCGTTCTGCGTCGCCGTCTCGAGGAGGGCGGCCTTGTCTCCGCGCTGGGCCGCTCGGAGGCGCACGTTCGTGCCGCGCAGTCCGCTCAGCCACTCCTCGAGCGCCTCGGTGTCCTCGGGCAGCTCCGGCACGACGACCTCCCGGGGCGGGACGTCGCCGGTCTCGTAGGCGGCCTGGAGGGCCGTGTCGACGAGCTCCGCCGTGCTCATGTCGAGCTCCTTGTCGACGACCCAGCCCCGCTCGCCGCGGATGCGCCCGCCGCGGACCCGGAACTGCTGCACGGAGGCGGCGAGCTCGTCGTGGACGATCGCGTAGAGGTCGACGTCCACGTTGTCCTTGAGCACGACCGCGCTCTTGGCGAGGACCGCGTCGAGGGCGGCGGCCTGATCGCGAAGCTTGCCGGCGCGCTCGTACTCCATCGCCGCGGCGGCCTCGCGCATCTCCTTCTCGAGCTCGCCGATCATCCGGCGGTCGTGGCTGCCCATGAAGGCGACGAAGCGGTCGACCATCTCGCGGTGCTCGGCGAAGGTGACGCGCTGGGAGCAGGGCCCGCCGCAGCGGCCGATCTGCGACGCGAAGCAGGGCTTGCCGCTCTGCATGGCGCGCTTGTAGTTGGAGTCGTTGCAGGTCCTGATCGGGAACGCCTTGATCATCAGGTCGATCGTCTCGTGGATCGCCCAGATCTTCGGGTAGGGCCCGAAGTAGCGGGCCTTCCTGATCTTGGCGTTCCGCGTGACCATCACCCGCGGGGCCTCGTCGCCGAGCGTCACCGCCATGTAGGGGTAGGACTTGTCGTCGCGGAACTTGACGTTGAAGGGGGGATCGAACTCGTTGATCCAGGTGAACTCGAGCTGCAGGGCCTCGACGTCGGTGCCGACGACGGTCCACTCGACCCCGGAGGCCGAGGTGACCATCCGGCGGGTGCGCTCGTGCAGGCTCGGCAGCGGGGCGAAGTAGTTGCTCAGCCGCGCGCGGAGGTTCTTGGCCTTGCCCACGTAGAGCACCCGCCCCCGGGCGTCCGTGAAGCGGTACACGCCCGGGAGGGTCGGGATCTCACCCGGCTTCGGCCGGAAGTCGACTGTCTGCGCCATGCCTCTCGCTCGCGTCAGCCGAGGATCTCGGCGAGGAACATGCCGGTGTGGCTGCCCTCGACCTTCGCCACGTGCTCGGGGGTGCCCACCGCGACCACCTGTCCGCCGCCGGCGCCGCCCTCGGGACCCATGTCGATCAGCCAGTCGGCCGACTTGATGACGTCGAGGTTGTGCTCGATGGTGATCACCGTGTTGCCCTTGTCGACCAGGCCGTTGAGGACGAGGAGGAGCTTGCGGACGTCCTCGAAGTGCAGGCCCGTCGTCGGCTCGTCGAGCACGTAGACGCTGCGGCCGTTGGAGCGGCGCTGGAGCTCGGTCGCCAGCTTGACGCGCTGCGCCTCGCCGCCGGAGAGCGTGGTCGCGCTCTGCCCGAGGCGGACGTAGCCGAGGCCCACCTCCACCAGCGTGCGGAGGAAGCGGTGGATCGCCGTGATCGGCTCGAAGAAGTCGGCCGCCTCGGCGATCGGCATGTCGAGCACCTCGGCGATGTTCTTGCCCTTGTAGTGCACGGTCAGGGTGTCGCGGTTGTAGCGCGCTCCCCCGCAGACCTCGCACGCGACGTAGACGTCGGGCAGGAAGTTCATCTCGATCTTGATGGTGCCGTCGCCCGAGCAGGCCTCGCAGCGGCCGCCCTTGACGTTGAAGCTGAAGCGGCCGGGCAGGTACCCCCGCGCCTTCGCCTCGGTGGTCTCGGCGAAGAGGTTGCGGATGCGGTCGAACACGCCCGTGTAGGTGGCCGGGTTCGAGCGCGGCGTGCGGCCGATCGGATTCTGGTCGACGTGCACGACCTTGTCGAGGTTCTCGAGGCCGGTGACGCGCGTGTGCTTGCCCGGCACCTTGCGGGCGCCGTTGAGCTGGTTGGCGAGCACGCGGTAGAGGATGTCGTTCACGAGGGTGCTCTTGCCGGAGCCGGAGACCCCGGTGACCGCGACGAACGTGCCGAGCGGGAACTCCGCGTCGACCTTGCGGAGGTTGTTGGCGTTCGCCCCGACGACCTTGATCATCCGCTTGCGGTCGATCTTCCGCCGCTTCTTCGGGACCTCGATCGCCTTGCGGCCCGAGACGTAGTCGCCGGTCAGCGAGTGGGTGTTCTCGAGCAGCGACTCGTAGGAGCCGGAGTGCACGACCTTGCCGCCGTTGACCCCGGCGCCCGGGCCGATGTCGACGATCCAGTCGGCGGTGCGGATGGTGTCCTCGTCGTGCTCGACCACGATCAGCGTGTTGCCCAGGTCGCGCAGCTTGATGAGGGTGTCGATCAGGCGGCGGTTGTCGCGCTGGTGCAGGCCGATGCTCGGCTCGTCGAGCACGTAGAGCACGCCGGTCAGCCCGGAGCCGATCTGGGTCGCCAGGCGGATGCGCTGCGCCTCGCCGCCCGACAGGGAGGCGGCGGCGCGCGAGAGGTTGAGGTAGTTGAGCCCGACTTCGATGAGGAAGTCGATGCGCGCGCGGATCTCGCGCAGCACCTGCGCGGCGATGTGCGCCTCGCGGTCGGTCAGCTCGAGCCGGCTCATGAAGTCCTGGGCGTCGCCGAGGCTGAGGTCGGCCACGTCCGCGATGCTCGCCCCGTGCACGAGCACGGCGAGCACCTCGGGCTTGAGGCGGGAGCCCTTGCACACGGGGCAGGGCACCTCGCGGAGGAACTCGGACCAGCGCGTGCGCTGGACGTCGGTCTCGGCCTGGACGAACTGGCGCTCGATGTAGGGCACGACGCCCTCGAAGCCCGAGGTGTAGCTCATCTCGCGGCCGTAGCGGTTCTTCCACTTGACCTTGACCTCGAAGTTGTCGCCGTGGAGGACGGCCTGCTGCACCTCGGTGCTGAGGCGCTTCCACGGGGTGGTGAGCGTGAAGCCGAGGTCGCGGGAGAGGCCGTCGAGCAGCTTCTCGTAGTACTGGAACAAGCCCTTGCCCTGGGTGGTCCAGGGGATGATGACGCCCTCGGCGATGCTCAGGTCGGGGTCGCCGAGCAGCAGCTCGTCGTCGACCGACATGCGCGTGCCGAGGCCCGAGCACTCCGGGCAGGCGCCGAAGGGCGCGTTGAAGGAGAAGGTCCGCGGCTCGATCTCGGTCAGCGAGATCGGGTGGTTGTTGGGGCAGGACAGCTTCTCGGAGTAGGTGGTCCAGGCGCCGTCGCCCTCGCCGTCGACGTAGTTGATCTGCACGATGCCGTCGGTGAGCCGCAGGGCCGTCTCGAGCGAGTCGGTGAGGCGCCCGAGGATGTCGGGGCCGGCCACGAGCCGGTCGACCACGACGGAGATGTCGTGCTTGTACTGCTTCTTGAGCACCGGCGGCTCGCTCAGCTGGACGAGCTTCCCGTCCACCATGGCGCGGGAGTAGCCGCCCGCGGTCAGCTCCTTGAAGAGGTCGACGAACTCGCCCTTCTTCTGCGAGACGACGGGGCTGAGGATCTGGTAGCGGGTACCGGTCTCGAGCTCCATCAGCTGGTCGGCGATCTGCTGCACGGTCTGCGCGGAGATCCGCTCGCTGCAGATGGGGCAGTGCGGGACGCCGATGCGCGCCCACAGCAGACGCATGTAGTCGAAGATCTCGGTGATCGTGCCGACGGTGGAGCGCGGGTTGCGGTTCGTCGACTTCTGGTCGATCGAGACCGCGGGGCTGAGGCCCTCGATGAAGTCGACGTCCGGCCGGTCCACCTGCCCGAGGAACTGGCGGGCGTACGCGGAGAGTGACTCGACGTAGCGCCGCTGGCCCTCCGCGAAGATCGTGTCGAAGGCCAGGGAGGACTTGCCCGAGCCCGAGAGACCGGTGAACACCACCATCGAGTCGCGCGGGATCTCGAGGTCGACGTTCTGCAGGTTGTGCACCCGCGCGCCGCTCACCACCAGCTTCGAGGACGACTCGTCGAGCGAGGAGACGAAGCGGTGGAAGGAGGGAGAGGGGGTGGAGGAGGGGTCCGTAACGGCGTTCAGGATCGACACTCCGAAAGTGTATGCGGAGCCACCGACATCGCCCGTGGCGTTCGCTGGGCGCTGATCCGCGGGCCCCTCCCCTTGCGGATCAGCGCCCCCGATCAGGACAGGTGCCCGGCCTTCTCCATCTGGCGGAGCTCGCGCTTGAGCTCCTGGACCTCGTCCCGCAGCCGGGCCGCGAGCTCGAACTTGAGCTCGCCCGCCGCCTGGAGCATCTGCCCGTTGAGGTCGGAGATGATCGCCTCGAGGTCGTTGCCGCCGTTCGCGGCGAGACCCTGACGGCGCAGGTTCGGCGTCGGGCTCTTCTTCTTGGCGTCGCGCCCGGCGAGCAGCTTGGCGGTGTCGGCCCCCTCACGGGCGAGGGCGTCGGTGATGTCGGCGATCTTCTTCCGCAGCGGCGTCGGGTCGATGCCGTGGTCGAGGTTGTAGGCGACCTGCTTCTCGCGTCGGCGGTCGGTCTCGTCGATCGCGAGCCGCATCGAGTCCGTCACCTTGTCGGCGTACATGTGGACCTCGCCCGAGACGTTGCGCGCCGCACGGCCGATCGTCTGGATGAGCGACGTGGACGAGCGGAGGAAGCCCTCCTTGTCGGCGTCGAGGATCGCCACGAGCGAGACCTCGGGCAGGTCGAGCCCCTCGCGCAGCAGGTTGATGCCGACCAGGACGTCGTAGACGCCCGCCCGCAGCTCCGAGAGGAGCTCGACGCGGCGCAGGGTGTCGACATCGGAGTGCAGGTAGCGGACGCGGACGCCCGCCTCCGTGAGGAAGTCGGTGAGCTCCTCGGCCATGCGCTTCGTCAGCGTCGTGACGAGCACGCGCTCGTCGCGCTCGGTGCGGCGCTTGATCTCCTCGAGCAGGTCGTCGATCTGGCCCTTCGTCGGCTTGACGACGATCTCGGGGTCGATCAGGCCGGTCGGGCGGATGATCTGCTCGACGATGCCGTCGGCGATGCCCATCTCGTAGCGGCCCGGGGTCGCCGAGAGGTAGACGGTCTGACCGACGCGCGACTTGAACTCCTCCCACTTCAGGGGCCGGTTGTCCATCGCCGAGGGCAGGCGGAAGCCGTGCTCGACCAGCGTGCGCTTGCGGGACGCGTCGCCCTCGTACATCGCACCGATCTGCGGCACCGTCACGTGCGACTCGTCGATCACGACGAGGAAGTCGTCCGGGAAGTAGTCGAGCAGGCAGTGCGGGGCCTCGCCCGACTCGCGGCCGTCGATGTGGCGGGAGTAGTTCTCGATGCCGGAGCAGAATCCGATCTGCTGCATCATCTCGAGATCGAAGGTCGTGCGCATCCGCAGGCGCTGCGCTTCGAGGAGCTTGTTCTGCTTCTCGAGGTCGGCGAGGCGCACCTCGAGCTCCTGCTGGATGGTGTCGATCGCACGGTGCATGACGTCCTGGCTGGCGACGTAGTGCGAGCCAGGGAAGACCGACACGGAGTCGAGCTTCCGGACGATGTCGCCGGTGAGCGGGTGGAGCGTGTAGAGCGCCTCGATCTCGTCGCCGAACATCTCGATCCGGATCGCGAGCTCCTCGTACATCGGGATGATCTCGATCGTGTCGCCCCGCACCCGGAAGGTGCCGCGGGCGAAGTCGACGTCGTTGCGCGCGTACTGCATCGACACGAACTTGCGGATGAGGCGGTCCCGGTCGACCCGCTGGCCGACCTGGAGCGCCACCATCGCCTCGAGGTACTGCTCGGGCTGGCCGAGGCCGTAGATGCAGGAGACGGTCGACACCACGATCACGTCGCGGCGGCTCAGGAGCGAGTTCGTGGTGGAGTGGCGCAGCCGCTCGACCTCGGCGTTGACCGAGCTGTCCTTCTCGATGAAGGTGTCCGTCTGCGGGACGTAGGCCTCGGGCTGGTAGTAGTCGTAGTACGAGACGAAGTACTCGACGGCGTTGTTGGGGAACAGCTCGCGGAACTCGTTGGCGAGCTGCGCGGCGAGGGTCTTGTTGTGCGCGAGCACGAGCGTGGGGCGCTGCACGGCCTCGACGAGCCAGGCCGTGGTCGCGGACTTGCCGGTCCCGGTGGCGCCCAGCAGGACGACATCGGTCTCGCCGGCGTTGATGCGGGCGCTCAGATCGGCGATCGCGCCGGGCTGGTCACCGCTCGGCTTGTACTCGCTGATGACCTCGAACGGGTGCACGGCACGGGTTGGCTCCATGGTTCGAAGCGTAGCCGCGACCACCGACACCGGACGGCGCGTGCGCTGGCGGCGAACGGGGGTGCGCTCTCCGGCCGGGCCGCTCGGCCACGAGGGCGGGTGTCCGGGACGGACCGTCAGCGGGCGAGACGCTCCCACAGCGCGTCGGTCCGAGCGAGCGTCTCCTCCAGCATGCCGGAGGAGTCGATCACGACGTCGGCGAGGGCGAGGCGCTCCTCGTCGCTCGCCTGCGACGAGACCCGCGCACGAGCCTCCTCCTCGGTCAGTCCCCGGAGGGCGACGAGACGCTCGATGCGGAGGTGCTGCGGCGCGTGCACGACGACCACCTCGTCGAACTCCCCCGCTCCACGGCCCTCGGCCAGGAGGGGGACGTCGTAGACGACCACCGCGGCCGGGTCCGCCTCGGCGGCCTCCGCGAACAGCCGCTGCGAACGGAGGGTCACCGCCGGATGGGTGATCGCATTGAGGTCGGCGCGGGCCGCCGCGTCCGAGAAGACGATCGCGCCGAGCGCCGGGCGGTCGAGCGCGCCGTCCGCGCGGATCACGGACGGGCCGAAGCGCTCGGCGATCGCCGCCAGCGCCGGCTCCCCCGGCTCGACGACCTCGCGCGCGAGGACGTCGGCGTCGACCACCACCGCTCCGTGCTCGGCGAGACGGCGGGCGACGGTGGACTTGCCCGAGGCGATGCCTCCGGTGAGGGCGACGAGATGCACCCGGCCACCCTACCCAGCGCCGTCGCCCGGAACGCCGAACGGCCGGCCCCCGAGGGGACCGGCCGTTCGATGCGATGTGCTCGCGATCAGTTGTTCGAGGACAGCTTCTCGCGGAGCGCGGCGAGCGACTCGTCGTCGGCGAGGGTGCCGCCGGTGGTCGACTCGCTGGTGAAGCCGGCGCCGACCGAGACGCCCTCGGAGACGGTGGCCGCCTCCTCCTGCGACTTGGCGACCTGGGCCTTGTGGGCCTCCCAGCGCGCCTGAGCAGCGGCGTACTCCAGCTCCCAGGCCTCGCGCTGCGACTCGAAGCCCTCGCGCCACTCGTTGGTCTCGGGGTCGAAGCCCTCGGGGTACTTGTAGTTCCCCTGGTCGTCGTACTCCGTGGCCATGCCGTAGAGCGCCGGGTCGAACTCGGTGCCCTCGGGGTCGACGTTCTCGTTCGCCTGCTTGAGCGAGAGGGAGATGCGGCGACGGTCGAGGTCGATGTCGATGACCTTGACGAACACCTCTTCGCCGACCGACACGACCTGCTCGGCGAGCTCGACGTGCTTGCCCGACAGCTCGGAGATGTGGACGAGGCCCTCGATGCCGTCCGCGACGCGGACGAAGGCACCGAACGGGACCAGCTTCGTGACCTTGCCCGGCGCGACCTGTCCGATCGCGTGGGTGCGGGCGAAGACCTGCCACGGGTCCTCCTGGGTCGCCTTGAGCGAGAGCGACACGCGCTCGCGGTCGAGGTCGACCTCGAGGATCTCGACGGTGACCTCCTGGCCCACCTCGACGACCTCGGAGGCGTGCTCGATGTGCTTCCAGGAGAGCTCGGAGACGTGGACGAGACCGTCGACGCCGCCGAGGTCGACGAACGCGCCGAAGTTGACGATCGACGACACGACGCCCTTGCGGACCTGACCCTTGTGCAGGTTGTTCAGGAACGTGGTGCGGCTCTCGGACTGGGTCTGCTCGAGGAGCGCGCGACGCGACAGGACCACGTTGTTACGGTTCTTGTCGAGCTCGAGGATCTTCGCCTCGATCTCCTGGCCGAGGTACGGCGTGAGGTCGCGGACGCGGCGCAGCTCGATGAGCGAGGCCGGGAGAAAGCCGCGGAGGCCGATGTCGACGATGAGACCGCCCTTGACGACCTCGATGACCGAGCCGGTGACGACGCCGTCCGACTCCTTGATCTTCTCGACGTCGCCCCACGCGCGCTCGTACTGCGCACGCTTCTTGGACAGGATCAGGCGACCCTCCTTGTCCTCCTTCTGGAGGACGAGGGCCTCGACGCTGTCGCCCACGTTGACGACCTCGGAGGGGTCGACGTCGTGCTTGATGGAGAGCTCGCGCGAGGGGATGACGCCCTCGGTCTTGTAGCCGACGTCGAGGAGGACCTCGTCGCGGTCGATCTTCACGACGGTGCCTTCGATGAGGTCTCCGTCGTTGAAGAACTTCAGAGTCTTTTCGACCGCGGCAAGAAAGTCTTCAGCAGACCCGATGTCGTTGATCGCGACCTGCTTGGTTGCCTTGTCGGTCGTTGCGGTTGTCATTAAGGGATGCTCCAGGATGGATGGGTCTCGGGCGGCGGCCGCCTGCGGGCCTCGCGGCTCGGCGGAGTGGTGACCACTGCGGTGGTGAGGGATGTGCCTCCGGCCCGGGAGCCGCGCTCGGCCGGCCGGAGGACCGGCCTTCCTCGCGCGCCGCGGGCACGGCGGCGCCACAGAAGTGACACCCCAGCTTAGACGCCCCGGGAGGCGCACGGCAATCTCGCCGCGCCCGTCCAGGCGCGGGTTCCGGAGTCAGCCGGCGAGGGAGGAGCGGAGGGTGTCGAGACCGACGCCGCCGAGGTCGAGCGCCCTCCGGTGGAAGGCCGCGAGCGAGAACGCGGCGCCCTCGCGCGCCTCCGCCTCGTCGCGCAGCTGCTCCCAGATCCGCTGCCCGATCTTGTAGGACGGAGCCTGCCCCGGCCAGCCGAGGTACCGGTTCACCTCGAAGCGCACGAACGCGTCGTCCATGTTCACGTTGGCCCGCATGAAGTCGAGGGCCGACTCGGCGGTCCAGACGGTGCCGGAGCCCGGCATCGGCTTCTGGAGGTGCACGCCGATGTCCAGCACGACGCGCGCCGCGCGCATCCGCTGGCCGTCGAGCATGCCCAGGCGGTCGGCCGGGTCGTCGAGGTAGCCGAAGCGCTCCATCAGCCGCTCCGCGTAGAGCGCCCAGCCCTCGGCGTGGCCGGAGGTCCCGGCGAGCTGACGGCGCCAGGTGTTGAGGCGGGCGCGGTTGTGGACGGCCTGGCCGATCTGCAGGTGATGGCCCGGGACGCCCTCGTGGTAGACCGTGGTCAGCTCCCGCCAGGTGGCGAACTCGGTGACTCCGGCCGGGACCGACCACCACATCCGCCCTGGGCGCGAGAAGTCGTCGCTCGGACCGGTGTAGTAGATGCCGCCCTCCTGGGTCGGCGCGATCCTGCACTCGAGGCGGCGCACCTCCTCCGGGATGTCGAAGGCGGTGCCGGCGAGCTCGCGGACGGAGCGGTCGCTGGCCTCCTGCATCCACGCCTGCAGAGCGTCGACGCCGTGCAGAGTGCGGGCCGGGTCCGCCTCGAGGTGGGCGATCGCCTCGGCGACGGAGGCGCCGGGCAGGATCTCGCGCGCGATCGCCTCCTGCTCGGACGTCATGCGGGCCAGCTCCTCGATCCCCCACTCGTAGGTCTCGTCGAGGTCGACGACAGCGCCGAGGAAGCGGCGGGAGTACAGCGCGTACAGCTCCCGGCCGACGGCGTCCTGCTCGGTCGCGGCGGGGGCGAGCTCGCCCCGGAGGAACTGCGCGAGCGACCCGTAGGCGGCCGAGGCACGGCGGGCGCCGTCCTCCAGCCGCTGAGCGAGCGACGCGGGCAGGGATCCGGCGGCGGGAGCGGCCTCCGCGGCCAGCTCGGCGAAGAACCCGCGGGGAGCGGCGATCTTCCGCGCCTGCTCGGCGACGAGCTCGACCTGGCGGCGGGCGGGGACCACGCCGGTGCGGATCCCCTCGCGCAGGGTCTCCGCGTAGCCCTCGAGGGCGGCCGGCACGGCCAGCAGCCGCTCGGCGACCGCCTCCCAGTCGGCGACCTCGTCCGTCGGCATCAGGTCGAAGACGTCGCGCAGCTCCTGCGCCGGGGACGCGATCACGTTGAGGTCCCGCAGCGGCAGACCGGCGTCGTGCCCCTCCAGGGAGAGCCGGAGCTCGGCGCCGAGGTCGGCGGCCGTGACGCGGTCGACGTCGTCCACGGGGTCGGCGGCCTCGAGCTCGGCGAGGGCCAAGGCGGTCGCCGCCCGGGCCTGCTCGAGACCGGCCGGCGAGTAGTCGCCCAGACGGCCGTTCGCGCCGCTGCGTCCGATCGCGGTGCCGAGGGTGGGGTCGAGGTCGACGAGCGTGTCGACCCAGCGCTCGGCGACGGCGTCGACGGCGGTGGGCTCGCGGGGGGTGTCGGTGCTCATGCCTCCGAGCCTAGCCAGGCCCTGCGGCCGGCTCAGTGCGCGGCGACGTCCCAGTCGGACCCGTGGCCCACCTGCACCTCGAGCGGGACGCTCAGGTCGGCGGCACCCGCCATCCGGCCGCGGACGAGCGCCTCGAGCGACTCCTCCTCGCCGGGGGCGACGTCGAAGATCAGCTCGTCGTGCACCTGGAGGAGCATCCGCGAGCCGAGCCCCTGCTCGTCGAGGTCGGCCTGCACGCCGATCATCGCGCGCTTCATGATGTCGGCGGCCGAGCCCTGGATCGGCGAGTTGAGTGCCGCCCTCTCGGCGTTGTCGCGGAGGACGCGGTTCGCGCTCTGCAGGTCGGGGAACGGACGCCGGCGTCCGAAGATCGTCTCGGTGTAGCCGGTCTCGCGGGCCTGCTCGACGACGCTGCGGAGGTAGTCGCGCACCGCGCCGAAGCGGACGAAGTAGTCGGTCATCAGCTGCTTGGCCTCGGCGCTCGAGATGCGCAGCTGCTTCGACAGGCCGAAGGCGCTCAGGCCGTAGGCGAGGCCGTACGACATCGCCTTGACCTTGTTGCGCATGGCCGAGGTGACGTCGCCCGGATCGACGCCGAAGATCCGCGATCCGACGAAGCGGTGCAGGTCCTCGCCGGAGTGGAAGGCCTCGATCAGCCCGGCGTCGCCGGAGAGGTGCGCCATGATCCGCATCTCGATCTGCGAGTAGTCGGCGGTGAGGAGGGTGCTCGCCTCCGCTCCGTGGACGAAGGCGGTGCGGATGCGGCGGCCCACCTCGCTGCGGACGGGGATGTTCTGCAGGTTCGGGTCGTTGGAGGAGATCCGGCCGGTGGCCGTGCCGGTCTGGTCGTAGCTGGTGTGGATCCGGCCGTCGGCGGTGACCGACTTCTCGAGCGTCTCGATGATCTGCTTGAGCTTGGTCGCGTCGCGGTGCTCGAGGAGCAGCCCGAGGAACGGGTGCGGGTGGGACTCCTGCAGGTCGGCGAGGGCGGAGGCGTCGGTGGTGTAGCCCGTCTTCGTGGCCCGGGTGCGCGGCATGTCGAGCTCCTCGAAGAGGACCTGCTGCAGCTGCTTGGGCGAGCCGAGGTTCATCTCGTGGCCGATCTCGGCGAACGCGCGGCTCGCGAGGTCGGCGGCCGAGACGGTCAGCTCGGCGCGGAGGCGCGCCAGCACGTCGGCGTCGATCGCGACGCCGGTGAGCTCCATCGTCGCTAGGACCTGGACGATCGGCAGCTCGATGTCGACGAGCACCGAGAGCATCCCCTCGCCCAGCCGCTCGCGCAGCGGAGCGACGAGCCGGTACGCGTACCAGGCCTCGGTGGCGGGCCCCATCGGCTCGACGGTGGGGACCAGCTGGTTCGGGTCGCCCTGCGCCATGGTCTCGTCGAGGTGCTGCGCGACCTGCGCCGCGAGCGTGGCCGGGTGCCCGGTGGGCTGCACCAGCCAGGAGGCGACGCGGGTGTCGAACGCGAGCCCCGCGACGGGGAGTCCGGCCCTCCGCAGCGCCTTGATCTGGGGCTTCGCGTCGGCGAAGTACTTGGGGGCGGGCCCGGCCAGCCACTGCTCGAGCGCGGTGTAGTCGGGCCGCTCGGCGGCCCACGGGACGAACGCCGTCTCCTTCTCGACCGCGAGGCCCACACCCTCGAGCCCGCCGGCTCCGAGCAGGACCTGCACGGCGACCGGCGCGGTGCCCTTCGCCGACACGCGGTCGAGCCAGTGCGCGAGCTCCTCGTCGACCAGGGTGCGGACGGCGGGTGCGGAGGTCGTGACCACGTCGCCCGCCAGGGCCGCGGCAGCGCCGTCGACGCCCTCCTCCGCGGCGATCGTGAGGACCCGCTCCTGCAGGGTCTTGAACTCGAGGCGGCTGAAGATCTCGCGGACCGCGTCGGGATCGATCGGACGGCGCGTCAGATCGTGCGGCCCGAGGGGGAGCTCGACGTCCGTCACCAGCCGGTTGAGGCGGCGGTTGCGGAGCGCGTTCTCCTTCTGCTCGCGCAGCTTCTCGCCGACCACACCCTTGATCTCGTCGGCGTGGGCGATGATGTCGGCGACCGTGCCGTACTGGTTGACCCACTTCGCGGCCGTCTTGGGGCCGACCTTGTCGACGCCGGGCAGGTTGTCGCTGGTCTCGCCGACGAGCGCGGCGATCTCGGGGTACTGGTGCGGCTCGACGCCGTACTTCTCGAAGACCTTGTCGCGGTCGTAGCGGGTGAGCTGCGAGACGCCCTGGGTGGAGGGGTAGAGCAGGGTGACGTCCGGGGTCACCAGCTGTATGGTGTCGCGATCGCCCGAGACGACCAGCACGCGGAAGCCGGCCTCGGCCCCCTGGCGCGCGAGCGTCGCGAGGATGTCGTCGGCCTCGAAGTCCTCCTTCGAGACGGTCCGGATGTTCATGGCGTGCAGCGCCTCCTCGAGGAGGGGGACCTGGCCCTTGAACTCGGGCGGCGTCTCGCCGCGGGTGCCCTTGTACTCCGGGTACTCGCGGGTGCGGAACGAGTAGCGGGAGATGTCGAACGCGACGCCGAGGTGGGTCGGCTTCTCGTTCTTCAGCAGCAGGATCAGCATCGAGAGGAAGCCGTGGATGGCGTTCGTGTGCTGGCCCTCGCGGGTCTGGAAGCTGTCGACCGGGAGCGCGTAGAACGCCCGGAACGCCAGGGAATGGCCGTCGACGAGCAGGAGGGTAGGCTGTTCCGGATCTGACACAGGGCCAGACTACACAGCGCCTCCGACACCGGATCGGCCCGCTCGCGCCCGCCGGTCAGGGCCGCTCCGAGGCTCCAGCGCGAGGAGCGACGTGACCGAGCCGACCCCCACCACGACCGCCTGGATCCGCCCGCCCGCGCTCGACCTGGTCGCCGGGATCGGCCGCGGCATGGGCGAGCTCGCCGAGCGGATGGGGATCCTCTGGCACGAGCTCACCCCGCAGCACTCGGTGGCCTCGATGCCCGTCGAGGGCAACCGGCAGCCGGTCGGCATCCTGCACGGCGGCGCGCACGTCGTGCTCGCCGAGTCGATGGGCTCGATCGCGGCGAACGTGCACGCCGGCGCGGGCCGCCTGGCGATGGGCATCGAGCTGAACGCGAGCCACAGCCGGTCGGTCCACTCGGGCTTCGTGATCGCCACCTGCGACGCGATCCACCTGGGCTCCACCCTCACCACCCACGAGATCGTCGTGCGCGACCAGGAGGGGCGCCGCCTCTCCACCGTGCGGATCACCAACATCATCCGAGACGCCCGCTGACGGGGAGCGGACGGGTCCCCCTCGCGGGAGCGGAGGGCGAGGACCGCGATCGCCGTCGGGACCGCCCGCGCCTGCGCGCGACCGGGGATCGACCGGTCGGCCGCGCCGCTCGGAGGCCCGGCACCGCGGCGAGCGGCACTGTCAAGCGACGGCGCGCGACTGTGCCCGGTGGTGCCCGAAGGGCGACACTGAGCGGATGAGCCTTCGCCATCTCCTCAAGAGCCTCCCGTCCATGCCCTCCGACCTGCCCTCGTTCGATGCGGAGGCGGCTCCGGCCGATCCTCTCGAGCTGTTCGCGCAGTGGCTCGAGGAGGCGAAGGACGCGGGCCAGCTCCTCCCCCACGGCGCCACGCTCTCCACCGCCTCAGACGACGGCACCGTCTCGGCGCGCGTGCTCGTGCTGCGCGAGATCGACGAGGCGGGCTGGGCGTTCTCCACCCATGCCACCAGCCCCAAGGGACGCGCCATGGAGGAGAACCCGCACGCCGCGCTGACCTTCTTCTGGCCGGTCCAGGGCCGTCAGGTCCGGGTCGAGGGCCGGGTCGAGCGCGCCTCCGCGCAGGAGTCGGCCGACGACTTCCGCCGCCGCTCCGAGGCCGCTCGCACCGCCCTGCTCGTCGGACGCCAGAGCGAGCCGATGCGCAGCGCGCAGGACTTCGGCCTCGTCACGCTCCAGACCAGCGTCGCCGTGGGCTGCTCGCCCGCGACGCTCGACCGGGAGTGGGCCGTCTACCGCGTCGTGCCCGAGCGCATCGAGTTCTGGCAGGGCTCGACCGCGCCGGAGCAGGATCACACCCGTCTCGAGTACCGCCCGGGAACGACGGAGGCGGGCGGCTCCCCGTGGGAGCGCACCCGCCTCTGGCCCTGAGGCCGTGGGCCCTCGGGCCCGGCCTCGCGCTAGGCCTTCTTCGTGCTCAGCTGCTCGATGATCGCCTGCGCGACGTCGTGCATGGTGAGCCGGCGGTCCATGGAGGCCTTCTGGATCCAGCGGAACGCCTCGGGCTCGGTGAGCCCCATCTTCTCGTTGAGCAGGCCCTTGGCGCGGTCGACGAGCTTGCGGGTCTCGAAGCGCTCGACCATGTCGGCGACCTCGGCCTCGAGGGTGAGGATCTGGGCGTACCGCGAGAGGGCGATCTCGATCGCGGGCAGCAGGTCGTTGGGCGTGAAGGGCTTCACGACGTAGGCGAGCGCTCCGGCCTCGCTGGCGCGCTCGACGAGCTCCTTCTGGCTGAAGGCGGTGAGCAGGACGACGGGCGCGATGTGCGCCTTCGAGAGGCGCTCGGCCGCCGAGATGCCGTCGAGCTGGGGCATCTTGACGTCCATGATGACGAGATCGGGGCGCAGCTCGGTGGCGAGGGCCACAGCGGTCTCGCCGTCGCCGGCCTCGCCGACGACCTCGAAGCCGTTGTCGCGGAGGATCTCCACGATGTCGAGGCGGATGAGGGATTCGTCTTCGGCGACGACGACCCGACGGGGTGCGGTCGACGAGGGTTCCTGGTCAGTCACGCCGATGAGCCTACGGTATTCTCGACGGGCTGGTGATGAGCCGGTGTGGCGGAATGGCAGACGCGGGGCACTCAAAATGCTCTGTCCGAGAGGGCTTGTGGGTTCGAGTCCCACCACCGGTACCCGCCTGGTCGCGCGGTGCGCGCCTCCGCTCGCTAGCGTCGTCGGATGAGCACCGACCCCTGGCCCCTGTTCTCGCTGGAGCTGCGCACGCCGCGGCTCGAGCTGCATCCGGTCCGCGACGCCGACCTCGGCCCTCTCGCCGACGCGGCCCTCGCGGGCGTGCACGAGAGCGGCCGCTCGCCGTTCCCCTCCCCCTGGGCCGAGGCGCCGGCGGAGCGCCTGCCCGGCGAGCTCGCCCGCTTCCACTGGTCGCAGCGCGCGCAGACGACGCGGGAGGCGTGGCGCGTCGCGTTCGCCGTGGTCGAGGACGGCCGGGTCGTCGGCTGTCAGGACGTGGTCGCCGAGTCCTTCGCCACCACCCGCACCCTGACCTCGGGCTCGTGGCTCACCCGCTCGGCGCAGGGCCGCGGCCTCGGGCAGGAGATGCGAGCGGCCGTCCTCCTCCTCGCCTTCGACCACCTCGGAGCCGAGGTCGCCGAGAGCGCCGCCCTCGCCTGGAACACCCGCTCGATCCGGGTCTCGGAGGCCCTCGGCTACCGGCCGAACGGGACGCACCGGATCGTCGGTCCGGACGGTGCGCCGGTCGAGGAGCTGCGGTTCCGCGTCACGCCGGAGACTTTGGTGCGGCCGGAATGGACGCTGGAGGCCTCGGGGATCGACGCCGCACGAGCGGTCCTCGTCCAGGACCCGCTCGGTCCGCCCTCCCCTGTCTGATTCACCAGAACATCGTGCCCGGCGAGCCCTTGAACGGACCGACCACACGCGAGGTGATCCAGCCGCCGTAGAAGTCGCCCGGCTGCGGCTGGACCGTCTCGCCGTCGACCGTGCAGGAGTCCATCCGGCCGGGGTAGAGGGCGACGGTGTCGACGAGGGCCTCGAAGCCGGCCATCGGCTCGGGGTACGTCCAGCCCGCCGCCTCCGCGACCGCTCCTCCTCCCCCGCGCACGGTCAGGTAGGAGGCCGCGCCCTTGAACTCGCAGATGCTGCGGCCGGGCGCGGGCTCGAGCGCCCCGGGCGCGAACGAGGACACGGGGAGGTAGTAGACGGGAGGGTGGCTCGTCTCGAGGACGCGGAGAGCGTCGCGGGACTCGGCGACGACGACGCCGCCCAGCCGCACGACCACGTGCTCGGTGGTGGTCTCGACCCTCGGCGGTCGCGGGTAGTCCCAGACGGATTCCTGGCCCTCGGCGGGCGGCACGCGCTTCATCCCGCTCACGCTACGCGGCGGGGAGCGGTGCTCCGGCGCCTCCCAGAGGATGCCCGGGCGGACGCCGCGGCCCCGCGGATCGCCGCCGCCGGGACGCGCGAGGGCCCCGGTCGCGTAACGTCGTCCCTGCGGCGGAACCCCGAGCCCGCGCGCAGAAGGAATCCAGAGTGCCCACCGAATGCATCCACGGCCTCGACATCGCGCTCTGCGACGTCTGCACCCCGAAGAAGCTCCCCGAGCAGGTCGGCCGTGCCACCCGCGCCCCCGCGCGCGTGCCCGGGACCTCCCGTGCGGCCACCGCCCGTGCCGCCGCCCGCGGCACGGCGCGCGAGAAGCCCCTGCCGAAGGTCGACATCGCCGCGCAGCGGATCTACCACGTCACCCACCTCGACAACCTCGAGGCGATCGTCGCCGCCGGCGCGATCCTGGCGGACCAGCAGCTCCAGGAGCGCCCCGCGATCGACGTCAGCGCCGAGACCACCCGCGAGCACCGCCGTACCGTGCAGGTGAAGGACGGCGTCAGCGTCGCCGGCTTCGTGCCCTTCTTCCTCTCCCCCGACGCCGCCCTCTGGGCCGACCTGCGCGGCGAGCGGGTCGCTCCGCACTGGTCGCCGAGCGCCCACGAGACCACCGCCTCGCAGTACGTCGTCCTGGTGGGCTCGCTCGCCTCCGCCCCGGTGCTGAGCGACGGCGACGCCTCCCACGTCCTCACGCGCTTCACCGAGGGCGACGCGCTCGTGCGCACCTTCGCGCGCCTCCTGGTCGACGAGCCGGCCCTGCGCAGCGCGGAGGCGCTCGTGCCCGAGCGCTTCCCGCTCGAGGGCGTCGCGACGGTCGGCGTGGCGTCGGTCGCCGCCCGCAACCGCGTCAAGGCTCTCTTCGAGGGCATCGACGCCTCTCCCCGCGTCGCCGTCTACCCGCCGTGGTTCCACCCGCTGGCCGAGGAGGAGTGACCCGGCGCTAGTCGGCCTCGAGGAGGTCGAGGCGGTCGGCCAGGTACCGGCGCAGCGGCATCAGTCCCTGCTCGCCCAGACCGGGCGCCCAGCGCACGAGCACCTCGGAGCCGCGCAGGGCCAGAGGCTCCTGGCCCGACTCGAGCGCTGCGGCGTCCAGTGCGAGGCGCCGCCAGCCGTAGTTGACGATCTCGCCCTCCTGGAACGGACCGTCGAAGGCGGCGCGCCGGATCTCGCGGCGCGCCTCCTGCGACTCGGACTGGTTGTTGGCGTGCAGCGGAGCGACGGCACGAGTGACCGATCCCGTCGCGAGGAGCTCGCCCTCGCGTCCGAGGAGCACCACGCCGAGGCGCCACGCGCGGGTCACCGGCGCCATCACCGGCTTGCGGCGGAAGCCGAGGATCGCGCGCGGCGTCCGCAGCTCGGCGACGGCCTGGTCGGCGATGCCGCGGGCGTCGAGCTCTGCGGAGAGCTCGCGCAGGAGCGCGGCCAGATCGGCGGCGGCCTGCTCGGCCCCGGGTGCTGCGGGCATCGCTCCTCCTCGGCTCGTCCCGCCAGCCTACGGGCGCGGTGTGCACCGGCCACCCCGCTCCGCACCGCTAGCATCGCCTGACGACACCGAGGAGGACGAGCGATGCGCGTCATCATGATGGGCCCGCCCGGCGTGGGCAAGGGCACCCAGGCGGCCGTGCTGTCGCGCGAGCTGGGGGTGCCGGCGATCTCCACCGGCGATCTGTTCCGCGCGCACGTCGCCGACGGCACCGACCTCGGACGGCGTCTGCGGGCGCTCGTGGAGGCCGGCGAGTACGTGCCGGACGAGCTGACGAACGCCCTGGTCGCCGAGCGCATCGCCGAGGAGGACGCCCGGGACGGGTTCATCCTCGACGGCTACCCGCGCACGCTCGCCCAGGTGGACGCGCTGGCGGAGCTCCTCGAGGAGCGGGGCACGCCGCTCTCGTGCGTCGTGCTGCTGACGGCCGACGCGGACGTGGTCCTCGAGCGGCTGCACGTGCGGGCGCAGGAGCAGGACCGCGCCGACGACGACCCCGAGGTGGTGCGGAACCGGATCGAGGTCTACGAGCGCGAGACGGCTCCTCTGGCGGAGGTCTACGACGAGCGCGAGCTCCTGGTGCGGATCGACGGCTCCGCCTCGCAGGACGAGGTCGCCGCGAGGATCATCGCGGCGTGCCGGCCCGAGTGAGCCGACCCGCCGCGACGCGGGGTCAGATCGCCGAGGCGAGGACCTCGTCGAGCTTGGCCGAGGCCTCCTCGTCGGTGCCCTTCAGGGCGAGCGAGAGCTCCGACACGAGGATCTGACGCGCCTTGAGGAGCATCCGCTTCTCGCCGGCCGAGACGCCGCCCGCCTGCTCGCGGCGCCACAGGTCGCGGACGACCTCGCTGACGCGGTACACGCTGCCGCTGGCCATCTTCTCCTGGTTGGCCTTGAAGCGGCGGGACCAGTTGCTGGCCTCCTCCGCGACGTCGCTGCGCAGGACGTCGTAGACCGCCTGGACTCCGGCGTCGTCGATGATCTCGCGGACGCCGACGAGCTCGGCGTTCTCGACGGGGAGGGTGATGGTGAGCTCGCTGGTGTGCACGTTCATCGTCATGAACGTCTTCTCGACGCCCTTGACCGAGCGCTTCTCGAGCCCGGTGATCGTCACCGCTCCGTGGTGCGGGTAGACCAGGGTCTCGCCGACCTCGAATGTCATCATGTCGTGCCTTTCGTCGTGGGGCGTGGTGGGAGTGAGGAGTCCAGGGGGCGCAGCGGCGCCGCGGCGAGCCAGGCCGGGAGCAGCGCGACGAGGTGCTCGACCAGCTCCTCGTCGGTGCCGTCGAGGGAGCCGGCGAGCCAGGCGCCGACCACGGAGAGGACGCCGCCGGCCGCGAAGATCGCGGTGAGCTCGGGGTCGACCGCTGCGGGGACGTCGACCCGGGCGAGCACCTCGCGGTGCAGGGCGAGCGCCGTGTCGAGCACGGCGTCGTCGGAGGCGACCCGGGCGGAGGGCCGCGCGCGGAGCCGGGCATGGAAGGCGTGGCGGTCGACCAGCCGCTCGACGAGCCGCGAGTAGCCGCGCTGCAGGGCGTCGGCTCCGGAGCGGTCGGCGGGATCGCCCTCGGCGACGTCGGCGACCACGAGGTCCTGGCGGAGCAGCGCGGAGGCGACTCCCGCCGCGTCGTCGAAGTGGGCGTAGAACGAGCTGCGGCTGATCCCGGCCTCGCGCACGATGTCGCTCACCGCGATGCCCTCGGCCCTCTCGCCGTCGCTCTGCATGACGAGCCGCTCGACCGCGTCGAACACGCGGCGGCGGGTGCGCCGGGCTCGCGGATCGGCGGAGCCGAGCGCCGAGGGGGACTCCGCCGCGGGCACGGAGGCGAGGCGGGCGGGAGTCATCGACGTCAGTCTACCACTTCCCGGACAGGTGTACGGGAAGAGCGTCAGGCGCCCGTGCGAACCTGGTCGAGGCCGGCGATGCGGTCGATCGCGGCCTGCTCGCTCGGCGAGACCCGGCCGAGATACCGGCCCAGGAACACGAACAGCAGGCGGTTCGCCGTGATCGCGGGCCACCACGGGCGCCGGAGGCCCAGGAGCCTCCGCACCTCGGGGCTGAGTGAGGCGACCGCGCCGGCGAACAGCAGCGGGTAGACCACGCCCGCCTCGCCCGGCAGCCGGATGTCGCGGAGGAAGCCGACCGCCTCGTGCACGCGTGCGTCGGGCTTGAGCTCGCCCGCGAATCCGGCGAGCTGCGCGCGGAGCTCCGCGACGCTCTCGGGCGGATCCTGCACTCCGAGCAGCCGGCCGGAGGCGGCCCACTCGCGCACGTAGGCGTCGGGGCCGCCGGGGATCCGTCCGCCCCAGATCTCGTGGGCGCCGAGGAACGCGTCGGTGAAGGCGTCGTGCACCCAGAGCAGCAGGCGGGGGTCCTGCGCCGAGTAGGAGCGCTCGCGCCCGCCGGCGTCCTCGTAGGAGCCGACGATCCGCTCGTGCACGCCGGTCACCCAGCGCGCCGCTCCGCTCGCCGCGGCGGTGTCGCCGAAGCTGGTGGTCAGGACCCAGCGGACCGTGTTGTCGAGCCGGCCCATCGGGTCCTCGCGGTAGCGGGAGTGGTCGTGCACACCGGCCATCGCTCCGGCGTGGAGGGTCTGCATGAGCAGAGCCCGCACTCCGGCGATCATCGTGGGCAGGCCGCCGTTGACCGCCCAGACCGCGCTGCCCGGTCCGAAGAGCCCGGCGTCGTCGCCCTTCTCGAGGGCCACGATCCAGTCGGCGCGGGGGCGGGGGCGGCGGCGTCTCATCCGCTCAGTGTGCGCTCGGATCCTGGGCCGCGGCTGGCCGTTCTGTCACCCTTCGTGGGGCCGTGGTCACTCGGCCAGCAGTTCGCGGACGTCGTCGGCCGACAGCGCCCGGGCGAAGAGCTCGCCCTCGTCGAGCACCGCCGTGCTGAGGCGGCCCTTGCGCTCCTGGAGGCGCACGATCTTCTCCTCGATCGTGTCCGTCGCCACCAGCCGGTACACGTTCACCCGCCGCTCCTGGCCGATGCGGTGCGCGCGGTCGACGGCCTGCGCCTCGGCCGCCGGGTTCCACCACGGGTCGAGGATGAAGACGTGGTCGGCCTCGGTGAGGGTGAGCCCGGTGCCGCCCGCCTTCAGGCTGATCAGGAAGACGGGCGCGGCTCCCGAGCGGAACTCCTCGATCACTCCCGCGCGGTCCCGCGTGGAGCCGTCGAGCTGCACGAACGGGATGCCGCGCCGACGCAGCCGCTCCCCCGCCCGCTCCAGGTACGAGGTGAAGGTGCTGAAGACGAGGGCCCGACGGCCTTCCGCGATCACGTCGTCGAGCTGCTCGACGAGCACGTCGAGCTTCGCGGACGGGACGTGCCGGTAGGCCGGGTCGACTAGGGACGCGTCGAGCGCGAGCAGGCGCAGGAGGGTGAGCGATCGGAACACCGTGAAGCGCTGCCGGTCGAGGTCGTCGACCAGGCCCAGGAGCTTCCGCCGCTCGCGCTGGAGGTAGCCGTCGTAGAGCACCCGGTGGGCGGGCGTCAGCGCGACCTCGATCGTCTGCTCCTGCTTCTCGGGGAGCTCCGGCGCCACCGCCTCCTTGGTGCGGCGGAGCAGGAACGGACGCAGTCGCCGGCGCAGTCTCTCGAGGCGGCGGCGCGCGCCCTCGGTGTGGCTGACGGTCCGTCCCTCGGACAGATCGGGCGAGGCGATGCCGACGGGCGCCTCCGCGTGCAGGATCGGCCGGGTGTACTCCTCGCGGAAGCGGCGCAGCGGCGGCAGGAGCCCGGGCGCCACCAGGGCGAGGACCGCCCAGAGCTCGTCGAGCGAGTTCTCCAGCGGTGTGCCGGTGAGCGCGAGCGTGACGGGCGCGCCGACCCCGCGGGCGGCCCGGTGCGTCTGCGAGGCGGGGTTCTTGACGAACTGGGCCTCGTCGAGGATCAGCGCCGACCACGTCCTCGACGCCCAGCGCTCGCCGCCGAGGCGCAGGACCGCGTAGCTGGTGAGGACCACGTCCGCGTCGGCCGGGATCGCGTCGAGCGCGCCCTCCCGCGAGCTCGCGACGACGTGGACGCGCAGGGCGGGCGCGAAGCGCTCGGCCTCCGAGCGCCAGCCCGGCACGACCGAGGTGGGGGCGACCACGAGGAACGGCGCGCGGCGGATCCCGGCGCGGCCCGCCTCCTCGACCGCGTCGAGCATCATGGCCAGCGCCTGCAGGGTCTTGCCGAGGCCCATGTCGTCGGCCAGGATCCCGCCGAGCCCGTGACGGAGGCGGTGCACGAGCCAGGCGTAGCCCGCCCGCTGGTACGGACGCAGCCGGGCGGTCAGGCCCTCCGGCGGCTCCACGTCCTCCGGCGACCCGGCGGCCAGCGCGGAGTCGAGCACGGCGCGCCACGCGTCGGAGGGGACGCTCTCGTCGGCGAGCTCCTCCAGCTCGTTCCACAGCCCGGCCTGGTGCCGGCCGAGCCGCGGTCCCGTCTCCCACTCCTCGAGCTCGTCCGCCCGGGTCAGCAGCTCCCGGAGCCGGTCGAGGCCGGGGTGCGCGAGCGAGAGATAGGAGTGGTCGACCAGGCGGATGCGGTCGCCGCCCGCGGCCAGAGCGCGGAAGAGGGGCAGGAACGGCACGGTCGCGTCGCCGATGGTCACGACGACGCCGAGGTCGAACCAGTCGGCGCTCTCGGTGTCGACCGCGGTGATGGTGAGCGTGAGCGGTCCGGTCAGCAGGCGGTAGTCCGGGGCCGCGCCCTCGCGCTCGATCCGGACCCCGCCGATCCCCTCCAGCTGCGGGAGCTGCTCCACCACGAACACCGCCGCCTCGGCCCCGCGCAGGACCGCGCTCGTCCCCGGCTCCGGCACGAGAGCGGACCCGGCCTCGCCGAGCACCGAGCGCACCCGGCGGAGCACCGCGCGCTCGAGAGCCGCGTCGGCCGTGCCGTCGAGCTCGCCCGCGCGATCGGGCGAGCGGCGCCAGTGCCAGCCCACCCTGACGGCGCGCCGCGGCTCGAACGAGACCGTGCAGACCAGGCGCGGGGGCTCCGGATCGTCCAGGACGAGGTCGACGCCCTCCTCGCGCACCGCGACGCGGCCGCGGAGGGCGGGGAGGTGCTCGCCGACGAACTCGGGCACGTCCTCCGCCGGGACCTCCGTCTCCTCGGGGTGGTCGAGGAGCCGCAGCTCCTCGTCGTCGAAGGGCAGGGACGCGGGCGCGAGCAGGAGCGAGGACGGATCGCCGCCCTCGACCGCGTAGACGCCGTGCCGGGCGACCGGACGCGCCGACTCGGGCGCGTGCTCCGCGCCGTCGATCCGCAGGACGGGCCGCAGCCGGAGCGCTCCCTCCTCCGCCGAGACCGTCACCGCCACATGCGCGGGACCGGCGAGACGGACCGCGCCCTTCTCCGGGGCGAGCAGCGGGATCCCGGCGGCCTGCGCCTGCTCGAGCAGCCGCCAGAGCAGTGGGCTCTCGTAGTCGTCGAGGTGGATCCAGTCGGGGTCCTGCCCGAGGTGGACGGTGCGCGTGGCGCGGTGCAGAGCCGCGAACTCGGCGAACCAGCGCTGGTGAGCGGGGTCGAGCGAGAGCCGGTGGGTCTGGAAGTTCAGCGACTTCCAGGTGAGGGTGGTGCGGTTCCAGGCGCCCCCGCGCCCACGGACGGCGGGGCGGGTGGCCAGACGGTGGTCGCGGCGCTCGTCGGGGTCGTAGGTCTTCGCCGTGACGCGCTCGCTCGCCGGCGCCCGCCACGGATCGTCGGCCCGGCGCACCAGCCGGCGCAACTCGAACTGCAGCCCGATCGGAGTGAGGACGGTCGGCGACTCGGCCTCGGCGGATCCGCTGAGCTCGCCGACGCGGGCGCGCCAGGAGGAGGGGGTCGACTCGGGAGGCACCGCCCCATGCTGCCACGCGCCGCCGACACCCCCGCCCGCACCGCGTGACGGGCAGAATCGGAGGATGACCAGCAGCGACTCCCCCGCGCCCACCGTCCTCACCCTCGGCAGCGAGAGCCTGCGCCTCGCCCTGACGACCGCCGGGGCCGAGATGACGTCCCTCCGCGACGACGAGGGCCGCGAGTACCTGTGGCAGGCCGGCCCGGAGTGGCGCCGGCACGCTCCCGTCCTGTTCCCGATCATCGGGCGCCTCCCCGGCGACACGCTGCACCACGACGGCGCGGACCACCGGATGGGGCAGCACGGCTTCGCGCGGGACCGGGTCTTCGAGCTCGCGGGCGTCTCGGCGGACGAGGCGGTGTTCCGGCTCCGGAGCGACGACGCCACGCGCGCGGTGTTCCCCTTCGACTGGACGCTCCTCATCGCCTACGCCGTGACCGGCGCCTCGCTCCGGATCACCCAGACCGTCGAGAACAGGGGTCCCTCTCCGCTGGGCTTCTCGCTCGGCAACCACCCGGCCTTCGCGCTGCCGCTGCCCGAGGGCCGCGGCGAGCACCGCATCCGCTTCGCGCAGCCCGAGCCGGAGGGGTACCGCCGCGCTCCGGAGAACCTGCTGCTCGAGGCGCGCCACCCGGCGCCGCTCGAGGACGGGGTCCTGACAGTGGACGACGCGCACTTCGAGGAGGGCGTGATGATCTTCGACGAGCCGCGCCGGCGGACCCTCCGGCTCGAGGCCGACGGCGCCGCCCGCGCGATCGTCGTCGACACCGGGGACTTCGACGTGGTCGGCGTGTGGAAGCCCGTCGGGGCCCCGTTCGTCTGCCTCGAGCCCTGGCGGAGCGTCCCGACCCCCGAGGGCTGGGACGGCGACATCGTCGACAAGCCGCGCCAGATCGTCCTCGAGCCGGGCGGCCGACGGTCGCTGTCCTACAGCATCGCGCTGAGCTGAACGTCCGCGCGCTGGATCTGCGCGTCGAGCAGCTCGAAGCGGCGGATGATCAGCCCCTCGCGGGTGGCCCAGGGGCAGATCACCAGCGTCTCGATGCCGAGGGCGTCCATGGCCGCCTCCGCGACGAGAGCGCCCGCGAGCAGCTGCGGAGCCCGCAGAGCGGAGACGCCGGGCAGCGCTGAGCGGTCGGCCGCGCTGATCGCGGCGAGGCGAGCGGACCACAGCCGGAGGTCGACCAGGTGCAGCTCCCGGCGCACCAGCGGACCGGCGGCGCTCGGAGCGGCGCCGGTGATCCGCGCCAGAGACCGGAAGGTCTTCGACGTGCCTGCGACCAGGTCGGGGCGCCCCAGGGCGAGGAAGCCGCGGACGGGCTCCGCGAGCACCTCGCGGGCGTGACGCCGGGCGGCCTTCACGCTCGTGGCCGAGGCGGGATCGCCGACCAGCAGGTCCCGCGTCACCCGCCCCGCTCCGAGCGGGACCGACACGGCGAGCTCGGGCACCTCGTCCACGCCCATCGAGAGCTCGAACGAGCCGCCGCCGATGTCGAGGTCCAGGATCGAGCCCGCGCCCCAGCCGAACCAGCGGCGCACGGCGAGGAAAGTGGCCGACGCCTCCGCCTCGCCGCCGAGCTCCTGGAGGTGCACTCCCGTCTCGGCGCGGACCCGGTCGAGGACCGCCGCGCCGTTGCCGGCCTCGCGGATCGCCGAGGTCGCGAACGCCAGCAGGTCCTCCGCGCGGTGCTCGCGGGCGACCTCGGCGGCCTCGGTCACGAACGCGATCAGCTCGCGCTGGCCCCGCTCGGTGATCTCCCCCGCCTCGTCGAGGTGCGCCACGAGAGCGAGGCTCCGCTTGTGCGAGCGGTAGGGCACCGGGCGGGCGCCGGGGTGCGCGTCGACGAGGAGCAGGTGGACCGTGTTGGAGCCGATGTCGAGCACGCCGAGTCGCATGGGTCCACGGTATCCGCCCGCGGAGGCGCGTCCCGCCACGCGGACCGCCGGGGAACGCCGGAGGGCCCGGCCGCTCTCGCGACCGGGCCCTCCGGGGGTGCTGGACTCAGTGGTCCCAGTTCTCGGCCCTGTCGGCCGAGCTGGACGAGCCGACGATGTGCACCCGCATGTCGTTCGTCGTGCCGGCGCGCCCGGGGGGCGATCCGGAGACGACGACCACGGTCTCGCCCGCCTGGGCGAGGCCCTCGCGGAGCAGCACCGCGTCCACCTGCGCGAACATCGCGTCGGTGTGGTTGACGCGCGGCGTGACGAAGGACTGGACGCCCCAGTTCAGCGCCATGCGGCGGCGGACGGCCGGCTCGGGGGTGAAGCCGATGATCGGGATGCCGTGGCGCAGGCGCGTCATGCGGCGGACCGAGTCGCCCGACTCCGTGAACACGCAGAGGAACTTCGCCTCGACGAACTCCGCGACCTCGGCGGCGGCCAGCGTGACCGATCCGCCCTGGGTGCGGGGCTTGCTGCCCAGCGGGGGGATGCGCTCCAGGCCGTGCTCCTCGGTGGACTCGACGATGCGGGCCATGGTCTGCACGGTGACGACGGGCCAGGCTCCGACGCTGGTCTCGCCCGAGAGCATGACCGCGTCCGCGCCGTCGAGGATGGCGTTCGCGACGTCCGAGGCCTCGGCCCGCGTGGGGCGGGGGCTCTCGATCATCGACTCGAGCATCTGGGTCGCGACGATGACCGGCTTCGCCCAGCGGCGGGCGAGCTCGACGGCGTGCTTCTGCACGATCGGCACCGCCTCGAGGGGCAGCTCGACGCCGAGGTCGCCGCGGGCGACCATGATGCCGTCGAAGACGTCGATGATCTCCTGCAGGTTGTCGACCGCCTGAGGCTTCTCGATCTTGGCGATGACGGGAGCCTTGCGGCCCTCCTCCGCCATGATCTCGTGCACGCGCTCGATGTCGCTGGCGTTGCGCACGAAGGAGAGGGCGATGATGTCGGCGCCGAGGCGGATCGCCCAGCGGAGGTCGTCCTCGTCCTTCTGGGAGAGGGCGGGGACGTTGACCGCGACACCGGGCAGGTTGATGCCCTTGTTGTTCGAGACGTTGCCGGGGACGACGACCTCGGTGACGACCCGGGGGCCCTCGACGGCGGTGACGCGGACAGCGACCTTGCCGTCGTCGATGAGGAGCATGTCGCCCGGGTTCACGTCGTCCGGGAGGCCCTTGAACGTGGTGCCCGAGAGCTCGCGCGTGCCGAGGACGTCCTCGGTGGTGATGGTGAAGACGTCGCCCTCGGCGAGGGCGTACGGGCCGCCCTCGAACTTGCCGAGGCGGATCTTCGGACCCTGCAGGTCGACGAGGATCGCGACCGCGCGCCCGGCGTCGTCCGCGGCCTTCCGCACGATGCGGTAGATGCCTTCGTGGACGTCGTAGCTTCCGTGACTGAGGTTCATGCGGGCCACGTCCACGCCGGCGTCGATGATCGCACGAATGGTCTCGTACGACGACGTTGCCGGGCCGAGGGTGGCGACGATTTTCGCTCGTCTCATTGAGGGGGTGCTCCGTTGTTCTGCGCCCGGAGGCGCGTCGTTAGCGGGGAGGGTGAGCTGGTTGCTGGCGGGCCGAGACTATCGCGTCCCGGGGACTAGAGCGTGAAGCCCCGGTCGTTGGGGCCGACCGGCGCCGGCAGTTGGGTCGTGCCCTCGAGGTAGCGGTCGACCTCGGCCGCGACGGAGCGGCCCTCCGCGATCGCCCAGACGATCAGGGACTGGCCGCGCCCGGCGTCGCCGGCCACGAAGACGCCGGGGACGGAGGTCTCGAAGGCGTCGCCGCGCGCGACGTTGCCGCGCTCGGTGAAGGGGACGTCGAGCTGACGGCCGAGATGGTCCGCCTCCGGGCCGGTGAAGCCGAGGGCGAGCAGGACCAGGTCGGCCGGGATCTCGCGCTCGGTGCCCGCCTTGGGGACGCGGCGCCCGTCGAGGTACTCGGTCTCGGCCACGCGCACCGCGCGGACCTCGCCGCCCTCGTTCGCGAGGAACTCCACGGTCGACGCGAGGAACATCCGCTCCCCGCCCTCCTCGTGGGCGCTCGAGACCTCGAACACGGTCGGGTCCATCGGCCAGGGCTGGCTGTCCGGGCGCTGCGACGGCGGCTGCTGCCCGATCGCCAGGTTCGTGACCGACGCGGCCTTCTGGCGGTGGGCGGTGCCGATGCAGTCCGCTCCGGTGTCGCCTCCGCCCAGGACGACGACGTGCTTGCCCTCGGCCGAGATCTGCTCGAAGACGCGGTCGCCCGCGATCGCGCGGTTCGACTGCACGAGGTACTCCATGGCGAAGTGCACGCCGTCGAGGTCGCGCCCCGGGATCGGCAGGTCGCGCGGCACGAGAGCGCCGGTGGCGACCACGACCGCGTCGTAGCGCGCCCGCAGGTCGTCCCAGGTGATGTCGGAGCCGATGTCGACGCCCGCGCGGAACCGGGTGCCCTCGGCCTTCATCTGGTTCAGGCGGAGCTCGAGGTGCTTCTTCTCCATCTTGAAGTCCGGGATCCCGTAGCGCAGGAGGCCGCCGATGCGGTCGTCGCGCTCGTAGACCGCGACGGTGTGCCCGGCGCGGGTGAGCTGCTGAGCGGCGGCGAGCCCCGCCGGGCCGGAGCCGACGACCGCGACGGTCTTGCCGGTCAGGCGCTCCGGCGGGTGCGGCTGCACCCAGTCGTTGCCGAAGGCCTGATCGACGATCGAGACCTCGATCTGCTTGATCGTGACGGCGGGCTGATTGATGCCGAGCACGCAGGACGACTCGCACGGCGCCGGGCAGAGCCGTCCCGTGAACTCCGGGAAGTTGTTCGTCGCGTGCAGGCGCTCGATCGCCTGGCGGCCCTCGCCGCGCCACATCAGGTCGTTCCACTCGGGGATCAGGTTCCCCAGCGGGCAGCCCTTGTGGCAGAACGGGATGCCGCAGTCCATGCAGCGGCCCGCCTGCCGGCGCAGCACGGCGGAGTCGCCCTGCTCGTAGACCTCTTTCCAGTCCATCAGGCGGACGGACACGGGACGCCGCTTGGGCAGCTCCCGGTCCTGCACCTTCAGGAACCCCTTGGGATCAGCCACCGGTCACCTCCAGAATCCGTCCCCAGACGACGTCGCCGTCGGGGTCGAGCCCCTCCTCCACAGCGGATGCGCGCGTCGCGAGCACCGCGGCGAAGTCGCGGGGCAGTACCTTGACGAAACGCGAGACCGTTCCGTCGAAATCGTCGAGCATCCCCTGGGCCAGGGTCGACTCGGTCTCCGCGATGTGCCGCTCGAGCAGGTCGCGAAGGATCTCCACGTCGGCGCTGCCGAGCTCGGAGAGGGTCAGCTCGCCGGAGGCGATCGCGTCGCGGTTCACGAGCTCGCGGCGCAGGCCGTGGATGTAGGCCGTGCCGCCCGACATGCCGGCGCCGAGGTTCCGCCCGGTCTCGCCGAGGATCACCGCCAGGCCGCCGGTCATGTACTCGAGCGCGTGGTCGCCCACTCCCTCGACCACCGCGGTGGCGCCGGAGTTGCGGACCAGGAAGCGCTCGCCGACCATCCCGCGGATGAACATCGTGCCCTGGGTCGCCCCGTAGCCGATCACATTGCCCGCGATCACGTTCGTCGAGGCGTCGAAGGTGCTGCGGCGGTCCGGCCGCACCACGATCTGGCCACCCGAGAGGCCCTTGCCGACGTAGTCGTTGGAGTCGCCCTCGAGCCGCAGCGTGATGCCGGCGGGGAGGAACGCTCCGAGCGACTGCCCGGCCGAGCCGCGGAGCGATACGACGATGGAGTCGGCCGGCAGGCCGTTCTCGCCGAAGCGGACGGTGACCTCGTGGCCGAGCATGGTGCCGACGGCGCGCTCGGTGTTCTTGATCTCGCGCTCGATCCGCACGGTGCCGCGGTGGTCGAGCACGTTCGCCGCGAGGCGGATCAGCTCGTTGTCGAAGTGGTGCTCGAGCTCGTGCTCCTGCGCGCGGCCGTGGCGGCGCGGCTCCTCCGCCGTGAAGACCGGTCCGACGAGGATCGGCGTCAGGTCGAGCCCGCTCGCCTTCCAGTGCTCGATCGCCTGGTCGACGTCGAGCAGCTCGCGGTGTCCGACGATCTCGTCGACGCTCCGGAAGCCGAGCTGCGCGAGGTACTCGCGCACCTCCTGGGCGATGAACTCGAAGAAGTTGACGACGAACTCCGGCTTTCCGGAGAACCGCTGGCGCAGCTCCGGGTTCTGCGTCGCGACGCCCACCGGGCAGGTGTCGAGGTGGCAGACGCGCATCATGATGCAGCCCTCGACGATCAGCGGGGCCGTCGCGAAGCCGAACTCCTCGGCCCCGAGCAGCGCGCCGATGACGACGTCGCGACCGGTCTTCATCTGGCCGTCGACCTGCACGACCACGCGATCGCGCATGCCGTTGAGCATCAGCGTCTGCTGGGTCTCGGCCAGGCCGAGCTCCCAGGGCGTGCCCGCGTGCTTGAGCGAGTTCACCGGGCTCGCGCCGGTGCCGCCGTCGTGACCCGAGACGAGGATCACGTCGGCGAGGGCCTTCGCGGTGCCGGCGGCGACCGCTCCGATGCCCGACTGGCTGACCAGCTTCGCGTGGATGCGCGCCGACGGGTTCGCCCGCTTGAGGTCGAAGATCAGCTGCTTGAGGTCCTCGATCGAGTAGATGTCGTGGTGCGGCGGCGGCGAGATCAGGCCGACGCCGGCGGTCGCGTGCCGGGTGCGCGCGATCCACGGGTACACCTTCGTCGGCGGCAGCTGACCGCCCTCGCCGGGCTTGGCGCCCTGGGCGAGCTTGATCTGGATGTCGTCGGCGTGGGTGAGGTACATGCTCGTGACGCCGAAGCGGCCCGAGGCGACCTGCTTGATCGCGGAGCGGCGCTCCGGGTCGAGCAGCCGCTCGGTGTCCTCGCCGCCCTCGCCCGTGTTCGACTTGGCGCCGAGGCGGTTCATCGCGATGGCGAGCGTCTCGTGCGCCTCCGGCGAGATGGAGCCGTAGCTCATCGCGCCCGTCGAGAAGCGCTTGACGATCGCCTCGACCGGCTCGACCTCGTCGATCGGGATCGGCGTGCGCCCCGCGGTGTCGAGCTTGAACATGCCGCGGAGGGTCATCAGCGAGCTCGCCTGGTCGTCGACCATCTTCGTGTACTCGCGGAAGACGTCGTAGCGGCGGTTGCGCGTCGAGTGCTGCAGGCGGAACACCGTGTCCGGGTTGAACAGGTGCGGGGCGCCGTCGCGGCGCCACTGGTACTCGCCGCCGACCGCCAGGCGCTCATGCGCGACGATCGCGCCGTCCTCGGGGTACGCGGCGCGGTGACGCGCGGCGTTCTCCTCGGCGACGACGTCGATGCCGATGCCGCCGAGCTTCGAGACGGTGCCGGTGAAGTACTGGTCGACGAACGCCTGGCTGAGGCCGACGGCCTCGAAGGTCTGCGCCCCGGCGTAGCTCGACACGGTGGAGATGCCCATCTTGGACATGATCTTCAGCACGCCCTTGCCGAGCGCCTTGATCACGTTCTTCACGGCCTTCTCCGGCGAGACGTCCGACAGCATGCCGCTGCGGACGAGGTCCTCGCAGGTCTCCATCGCCAGGTACGGGTTGACCGCGGAGGCGCCGTAGCCGATGAGCGTCGCCACATGGTGCACCTCGCGGACGTCGCCCGCCTCGACCACGAGCCCCACTCGCATCCGGTTCTCGGTGCGGATGAGGTGGTGGTGCACGGCGGCGAGCATCAGCAGCGAGGGGATCGGCGCGAGGTCCTTGGTGGAGTCGCGGTCCGAGAGCACCAGGAACTGCGCTCCCGCGGCGATGGCCTCGTCGGCCTCATCGCACATCTCGTCGATGCGGTCCTGCATCGCGCGGGGTCCCGCGTCGACGCGGTAGAGGCCGCGGATCGTCGTGGTGATGTGGCTCAGCGGGCGCGGCGCGATGTGCTGGATCTTCGCGAGCTCGTCGTTGTCGATGACCGGGAAGTCGAGGACGACCTGGCGCGCGTGCTCGGCACCGGCGGTCAGCAGGTTGCGCTCGGGGCCGAGGCCCAGACGGAGCGAGGTCACGACCTCCTCGCGGATCGAGTCCAGCGGCGGGTTCGTCACCTGCGCGAAGGCCTGCGTGAAGTAGTCGAAGAGCAGGCGGGGGCGCTTGGACAGGACGGCCACGGGGGTGTCCGAGCCCATCGCTCCGAGCGGCTCCGCACCGGCGCGCGCCATCGGCAGCAGGAGGAGGCGGACCTCCTCCTCGGTGTAGCCGAAGGTGCGCTGGCGGCGGTTGACCGAGGCGGGCGTGTGCACGATGTGCTCGCGCTCGGGGAGGTCCTTGAGGTTGATGCGGCCCTTCTCGAGCCACTCCTCGAACGGACCGGAGGCGGCGAGCTGCCCCTTGATCTCCTCGTCCTCGACGATGCGGCCCTGCTCGGTGTCGACCAGGAACATGCGGCCGGGCTGCAGGCGTCCCTTGCGGACCACCTTCGCGGGGTCGATGTCGAGCACGCCGATCTCGCTGGCGAGCACCACGAGCCCGTCGTCGGTGACGACGTAGCGGCCGGGTCGGAGCCCGTTGCGGTCGAGGGTGGCGCCGACGAGCTCGCCGTCGGTGAAGACGATCGCGGCCGGGCCGTCCCACGGCTCCATGAGCATCGAGTGGTACTCGTAGAACGCGCGGCGCTTCGGGTCGAGCGCGCCGTCCTGGTTCTCCCAGGCCTCCGGCACCATCATCATGATCGCGTGCGGGAGCGACCGGCCTGCCAGGTTGAGCAGCTCGACGGTCTCGTCGAACGAGGCGGAGTCGCTGCGGCCGGGCGAGACGATCGGGAACAGCGGGGCCAGGTCGCCCAGCTCGCGGCTCTTCAGCTGCGACTGGCGCGCGCGCATCCAGTTGCGGTTGCCCTGCACCGTGTTGATCTCGCCGTTGTGCGCGATCATCCGGAACGGCTGAGCGAGCGGCCACGAGGGGAAGGTGTTGGTGGAGTACCGGGAGTGCACCAGCGCGAGCTTCGACGCGAAGCGCTCGTCGGACAGGTCCGGGTAGAACGGCTCGAGCTGGAGCGTCGTCACCATGCCCTTGTAGACGAGCGTGCGGCTCGAGAGCGACATGAAGTAGACCTCGAGCTCGCGCTCGACGCGCTTGCGCAGGCGGAAGGTCAGGCGGTCGAGGCGCACGGAGGAGAGGGGCGTGCCGCTCTCGTCGGTCAGCTCGCTCCGGATGAACAGCTGCTCGATCGCCGGCATGGCGGCCCGGGCGAGCGTGCCGATCTCGTCGGGCTGCACGGGCACGGACCGCCAGCCGACCACGGCGAGGTTCTCCTCGCGGGCGATGTCGGCGATCGTCGACTTGACCCGCTCGCGCTCGAACACGTCCACCGGGAGGAAGGCGTTGCCCACCGCGTACTGGCCCAGCGGCGGGAGCTCGAAGGGAGCGACCGCGCGGAGGAACTCGTCCGGGATCTGCGTGATGATCCCCGCGCCGTCGCCCGTTCCCGCGTCGGAGCCGACGGCGCCGCGGTGCTCGAGGTTGCGCAGCGCGTTCAGCGCGGCGTCGATGATGTCGTGGCCGGCGGTGCCGCGCATGGTGGCGACCATCGCGAGACCGCACGCGTCCTTCTCGGCGGCCGGGTCGTACATCCCCTGCGCCGGCGGCATGCCCAGGAAGGGCACGGCGCGGGCCGGGGTCGAGGGCTGGGCGGAGGCCATGGGAACCGTCCTCACGGGGGTGATGGCTGATCGGGACGTCGCTGGCCCGCGGTGGTGGAGGAGGAGCGGCTCCCCGATCGGGAGGGCCGCAGGGTTCTGCCGTGGCGCGAGCGTCGCGCGCCGCCGGCGGTGCCTGCACGACGACCCGCCTGCGGCAGCGCTCGTGGCTGCGCCGCGATGGGGCGGTCGTGGAGGTGTCGGGCACCCGGGAGGCGGTCGCGGAGGCTCCGCGACCTCCGTCAGGTGCGGGAGACCGTCGGCTTCTCGGCGTCGGTGCCGGAAGCAGGGGTGGTGGTGTCGTCGGAGTCGGACTCGACGTCCTCGAATTCTACCGCAGCCGGGGCGGGCGTCCACTCGCGACCCGGCCGGTAGGCCGAGGGCTCGGCGCCCGGGTGCTCGCGCTTCTGGATCACCACGAGGACCAGGCCGATGACCACGGCGATGAGCGCGGCCCAGACGTTGGTGCGGATGCCCCAGAAGAACTCGCTCGGGTCGATCCGGATGGACTCGAACCAGACGCGGCCGATCCCGTACCAGATCAGGTAGGCGGCGAAGACGGTGCCCCACTGCAGCTTGAGACGGCGCTCGAGCAGGAGGATGACCGCGATGCCGACGACGTTCCAGAGGATCTCGTAGAGGAAGGTCGGGTGGAAGAGCGTGCCCGCCGGGAGGCCGACGGGGAAGGCCGGGTTGGTGGTCTCGATCTCGAGGCCCCAGGGCAGGGTCGTGGGCAGGCCGAAGAGCTCGTGGTTGAACCAGTTGCCCAGGCGCCCGAGCGCCTGAGCGGCGAGCATGCCGGGGGCGAGGGCGTCGGCGAAGGTCCAGAAGCGCACTCCTGTCCAGCGGCAGCCGATGAACGCGCCGACCGCGCCTCCGATGAGCCCGCCGAAGATGGCGTTGCCGCCGTTCCAGATGCGGACGACCTCCCACGGGTCGGCGCCGTCGTAGAAGTAGTCGCCGGGGTGGGTGAGCACGTGGTAGGCGCGGGCGCCGACGATGCCGAGCGGCACCGCCCAGATGATGATGTCGAGCACGACCCACGGCTCCGCGCCGCGGCGCTTGAGGCGCTGGTTCGTCATGATCGTCGCCACGATGATCCCCGCGAGGATGCAGAGCGCGTAGGTGTGGATCGCGAGCGTGAAGGTGCCGATCGTGAGGGCGTACTGACTCCACGCGTCGGGGGGGCTCGGAATGCTCAGCGGTACGGACACCGGTACTCGACCTTTCGAAGGAGGGGGTCCCCCGGGCGCGGCTCGGCCGCGCCCCGGTGGGCATCCCGATTGTAGCGGGAGGGTGTCAGCGCGCGGAGCGCAGGCGGGTGCCCTCGGCGAGGCCGCGGGAGGTCTCGGCGACCGCGTCGACCCCGCCGGACGCCAGCGCCCGCACCAGGGCGGATCCGACGATGGCGCCGTCCGCGTAGGCGAGGATCTCGGCGACCTGCTCGCCGGTCGAGATGCCCAGGCCGACGCACGCGCTCTCGGAGCCGGCGGCGCGGAGGCGGTCGACCAGGGTGCGGGCCGCGGAGTCGACATCGGTGCGCGCGCCGGTGATGCCCATCGTCGAGACCGCGTAGACGAATCCACGGCTCGAGTCGACGGCCTGGCGCAGGCGCGTGTCCGTCGAGGACGGTGCCGCGAGGAACACGCGGTCGAGTCCGAGCCACTCGGAGACGGCGAGCCACTCGGCGCCCTCGTCCGGGATCAGGTCGGGCGTGATGAGGCCGGACCCGCCGGCCTCGGCCAGATCGGTGGCGAAGCGCTCGACCCCGTACTGCAGGACGGGGTTGTAGTAGGTCATCACCAGGACCGGCACGTCGACGCGCGCCCGGATCTCGCGGACGGCCTCGAAGCCGTGGCGGAGGCGGAAGCCGCCCGCGATGGCGGCCTGGGTCGCCTCCTGGATGACGGGTCCGTCCATCACCGGATCGGAGTAGGGCAGACCGAGCTCGATCGCGTCGACGCCGTTCTCGGCCATGGCCACGGCGGCGTCGATGCTGGTCGGCAGGTCGGGGAAGCCGACGGGGAGGTAGCCGATCAGGGCGCCCGCCGCCTCCTCGTTCCGGCGCCGGACGGTCTCGGCGACGCTCGGTCCGCGGCCGCTCACGACTGCACCGCGCCCTGGTCCATGAGGCCGAAGTAGTGCGCAGCGGTCGTCATGTCCTTGTCGCCGCGGCCCGAGAGGTTGACCAGGATGGTGGCCTCGGGGCCGAGCTCGCGCCCGAGCTCCAGCGTGCCGGCCAGCGCGTGCGCGGACTCGATCGCCGGGATGATCCCCTCGGTGCGGCTGAGCAGCATGAGCGCGTCCATCGCGGCCGAGTCGGTGACCGCGCGGTAGTCGGCGCGGCCGATGCTCGAGAGCCACGCGTGCTCCGGGCCGATGCCCGGGTAGTCGAGGCCGGCCGAGATCGAGTGCGACTCGACGGTCTGGCCGTCCTCGTCCTGGAGGAGGAAGCTGCGGGCGCCGTGCAGGACGCCGGGGCGGCCCTTGCTGATGGTCGCCGCGTGGCGGGGGGTCTCGATCCCGTCGCCGCCGGCCTCGAAGCCGACGAGGCGGACCTCGGGGTCGTCGAGGAAGGCGTGGAAGATCCCCATCGCGTTGGAGCCGCCGCCGACGCAGGCGGTGACCGCGGTGGGCAGCGAGCCGGTGAGCTCGAGGACCTGCTCGCGCGCCTCCTCGCCGATGATCTTCTGGAAGTCCCGGACGAGGGCCGGGAACGGGTGCGGGCCCGCGACGGTGCCGAAGATGTAGTTCGTGGTGCCCACGTTCGTCACCCAGTCGCGCATCGCGTCGTTGATCGCGTCCTTGAGGGTGCGCGAGCCGGTCGTCACGGGGATCACCTCGGCGCCGAGCAGGCGCATGCGGGCGACGTTGAGGGCCTGGCGCTCGGTGTCGACCTCCCCCATGTAGACCACGCAGTCGAGGCCGAACAGGGCGGCGGCCGTGGCGGTCGCGACGCCGTGCTGGCCCGCTCCCGTCTCGGCGATGACGCGGGTCTTGCCGATCCGCTTGGTGAGCAGCGCCTGGCCCAGCACGTTGTTGATCTTGTGCGAGCCGGTGTGGTTGAGGTCCTCGCGCTTGAGGATGATCCGCGCACCGCCGGCGTGCTCGGCGAACCGCGGCACCTCGGTGATGATCGACGGACGGCCGGTGTAGCTGCGGTGCAGCTCCATCAGCTCGGCCGCGAACGCGGGGTCGACCTTCGTGCGCTCGTACTCGGCGCTCAGCTCGTCGAGGGCCTCGACGAGGGACTCGGGGACGTAGCGTCCGCCGAACTCGCCGAAGTAGGGGCCGAGTTCATCCCGGAGTGCCATGGGGGTACCGCCTATCGGTGTGGTCAGTGCGCCAGGAAGCCGGCGAGGGTGGAGACGGGGTCGCCGCCGGTGACGAGAGCCTCGCCCACGAGGACGACGTCGGCTCCGGAGCCGCGGTAGTGCGCGACGTCGTCGGCGGTGAGGACGGCCGACTCGGCCACCTTCACCGCGTCGTCGGGGAAGCGCTCGGAGAGGCGGCCGAAGAGGTCGCGGTCGAGCTGGAAGGTGGAGAGGTCGCGGGCGTTCACGCCGATGAGCCGCGCGCCGAGGTCGGCGGCCCGCTCGAGCTCGTCGGCCGAGTGCGTCTCGACGAGCGGGGTCATCCCCAGCTCGAGGACGAGGGCGTGCAGCTCGGCGAGCAGGGGCTGCTCGAGCGCGGCGACGATGAGGAGGACCAGGTCGGCTCCGGCCGCGCGGGCCTCGAGGACCTGGTACGGCTCGGCGACGAAGTCCTTGCGCAGGACGGGGATCGACACGCGCTCGCGGACCGCCTCGAGGTCCGCCAGGGACCCCTTGAAGCGGCGCTCCTCGGTGAGGACGCTGATCGCGCTCGCTCCCCCGAGCTCGTACTGTCCGGCCAGCTCGGCGGGGACGGGGATGTCGGCGAGGGCTCCGCGCGACGGGCTGGCGCGCTTCACCTCGGCGATGATCCTTACGCGCTCGGCGGGGGCCAGAGCGGCCAGGGCGTCGAGGGCGGGCGCCTGGGCGAGCGCGCGGCGCTCGACGGCTTCGAGCGGGGCGCTCTCGCGGCGCCGGGCCGCGTCGGCCAGGGCGCCGGCGGTGAGGTCGGCGAGCACCTAGGCGCGCGCCTTCGGGTTCGCCTTCGCGCCGTTGACGCCGTAGCCCGCCTTGGCCATGCCCATGCCCACGAGCAGACCCACCACGACCAGGCCGGCCGAGAGCCAGACCACCAGGGGCACGTCGAACCAGAACGCGATCGTGCCGATCGTGAATCCGACCAGCATGATGACGACGGCCGTCCACGCTGCGGGCGAGTGGCCGTGGTTGTCGTCGTCGTGCTCGGTGCTCATGGGTCTCCTCCTGGGGGTGCATCGGGACCAGAGCAGTCTAGCGTGAGGCGCCTGAGCGCCCGGCCCCGGACTCGCCTGCGCAGCCGCCTGCAGGAGGCGGGGATGCCGGACCGCCGGACACGACCGCGGCCGGTGTCAGCGGCCCGAGGTGGGGTCGTCGCCGCGCGAGAGCTCGTCCCACGAGACGACCGGGTCGATGTCGCCGTCGTCCGTCTGCACGGTCGACGCGCCGTGGCCGTAGCCGTCGGCGGGCTCGAAGCGGGAGGCGCGCTTCCGCGCCGCTCCCGGCCAGCGGCCCGAGGTCGCGAGGACGCCGATCCCGAGCAGCGCCGTGAGCGCGCCGCAGACCAGGGCGACGACGGGCCAGGCCGTCGCGGAGGACGAGGCCACGAGGGCCGCGACGGACTGCTCCCCCGCGATGGCGGTCGCCTCCGTGACCAGCGAGGCGCCGGCGCGCACGGGGTCGCCCAGTGCCGTCGCGGCCGCGAGCACCACCGAGGCACCGAGGACGGCCTGGAGCAGACCGAGCACGATCCGGAACACGGGGCCGGCGATGGCGAGGGCCGCGGCGAGGGCGAGGCCCGCGAGCGCCAGGGCGGAGAGCGCGGGCGCGGCGACGGTCCCGGCCACGTCGATCCGCTGGCCCTCCCCCTCGATCGCGGCCAGGGTCAGCGTGGACCAGGTCTGAGTGGAGGAGGTCAGCTCGAGCGCGGCGAGGAGCACGACCCCGAGGATCGCCGTGTACTTCAGCCGCCGTCCGCTCATGCTCACTCCGCCGGGCCGAGGCCGGTGAACGGCACGAGGGGGTCGACGTCGAAGCAGGCGTGCTCGCCCGTGTGGCAGGCTGCGCCGATCTGCTCGACCTGGACCAGCAGAGTGTCGGCGTCGCAGTCGAGGGCGGCACCCCGCACGTACTGCGCGTGCCCGGACGTGTCGCCCTTGCGCCAGTACTCCTGGCGCGAGCGCGACCAGAAGGTGACGCGGCCCTCGGTGAGGGTCCGCCGGAGCGCCTCGCGGTCCATCCAGCCCATCATGAGCACCTCGCGGGTGTCGTGCTGCTGGATGATCGCGGGCAGGAGCCCGGTCGGATCGAAGGCGGCGCGGTCCAGGACGGCGTCGAGCTCGGCGGGGGTCATCGGATCTCGATCCCGGAGGCCGCGAGCGAGCGCTTGACGTCGCCGATCGTCAGCTCGCGATTGTGGAAGACGGAGGCGGCGAGCACGGCGTCGGCCCCCGCGTCGACGGCCGGAGCGAAGTGCTCGACGGCGCCGGCGCCTCCAGAGGCGATGACGGGCACGGAGCTCAGCTCGCGCATCGCGGCGATCAGCTCGAGGTCGAAGCCCTGCTTGGTGCCGTCGGCGTCGATGGAGTTGACCAGGAGCTCCCCGGCGCCGCGCTCGACGGCCTCGGCCGCCCAGGCCAGGGCGTCGAGCTCGGTCTCGCGGCGTCCGCCGTGAGTGGTGACGACGAAGCCGGACGGCGTGGCGTCGCTCCGCTTGACGTCGAGCGAGAGCACGAGCACCTGTGCGCCGAAGACGTCGGCGATCTCGCCGAGGAGCTCGGGCCGGGCGATCGCGGCGGAGTTGACGCCCACCTTGTCGGCGCCGTGCGCGAGCAGTCGCGAGACGTCCTCGGCGCTGCGCACGCCTCCGCCGACCGTGAGCGGGATGAAGACCTGCTCGGCGGTCGCCCGCACCACGTCGTAGGTGGTCGAGCGGTCGTCGACCGTGGCGGTGACGTCGAGGAAGGTCAGCTCGTCGGCGCCCTGCTCGAAGTAGAGGCGGGCGAGCTCGACGGGGTCGCCCGCATCGCGCAGGTTCTGGAAGTTGACGCCCTTCACGACGCGGCCGGCGGCGACGTCGAGGCAGGGGATGACGCGGACGGCGAGACTCATCGGCTCCCCCTCTACAGGCGCGCGGCGTGGATGGAGGTGACCAGGATCGCGCGGGCGCCCAGGTCGTACAGGCGGTCCATCACCTGGTTCATGTCCGAGCGCGGCACCATCACGCGGACGGCCACCCACTCGGCGTCGTGCAGCGGCGAGACCGTCGGCGACTCGAAGCCCGGGGCGATCGCCGTGGCGCTCTCCAGGAGCGCGACGGGGCAGTCGTAGTCGAGCAGCACGTACTCGCGGGCGACCAGCACGCCCTGCAGGCGGCGCAGCAGCACCGGGATGCCCTCGGGCTCCCCCGCGGCGGAGACCAGGACGGCGGTCGAGTCCAGGATGACCGGCCCGAAGATCTCGAGGCCGGCCTTGCGGAGCGTGGTGCCGGTCTCGACGACATCGGCGATGACGTCGGCGACGCCGAGCTGGATCGCGGACTCGACCGCGCCGTCGAGGCGGATCAGCGTCACCTCGACGCCGTGCTCCCGGAGGAAGCGGCCCACGAGGCCCGGGTAGCTGGTCGCCACGCGGAGGCCGTCGATCTGCGCGAGCTCGTCGTAGCGGCCTGCGGGCCCGGCGAAGCGGAAGGTGGAGTTCGCGAAGCCGAGGCTCGCGATCTCGCGCGCCTCGGAGCCGGAGTCGATCAGGAGGTCGCGGCCGGTGACCCCGACGTCGAGAGCGCCGGAGCCGACGTAGGTGGCGATGTCGCGCGGGCGCAGGTAGAAGAACTCGACCCCGTTGCGCTCGTCGACGACGTGCAGCTCCTTCGGGTCGCGGCGGCCGGTGTAGCCGGCCTCCGCGAGCATCTGACCGGCGGTCTCCGAGAGGGAGCCCTTGTTGGGGACGGCGACGCGCAGGAGCGCCGGGGCGGGGGTGGTGGTCACGGGACGTCCTTCATGACTCGACGGCTGTTCAGGGGGCGGCACGGCTCCTCGGGGAGCGTGCGGGCGCGACGGCGCGGAGCGGAGGCGCACCCCGGCGAGCGGGGCGGGGCTCACAGATGCCGGTAGACGTCGGCCGTCGTCAGTCCCTTGGCGAGCATGAGCACCTGCAGGTGGTAGAGCAGCTGCGAGATCTCCTCGGCGGTGCGCTCGTCGCCCTCGTACTCGGCGGCCATCCACACCTCGGCTGCCTCCTCGACGATCTTCTTGCCGATGAAGTGCACGCCGGCGTCGAGCTCGCGGACGGTGCCCGAACCCTCGGGACGGGCGGCGGCCTTCTCGCCCAGCTCAGCGAAGAGGTCGTCGAAAGTTTTCACCGGGGAAGTCTATACGGCGGCCGGGCGCGGGACGCCTCAGTGCCGGTGCAGGTGAGCGGTCGCCGTCTCGCGCAGCGACGCGATCGCGGCCTCCGGGTCGTCCGCGCCGAAGACCGCGGAGCCCGCGACGAAGGTGTCGGCTCCCGCCTCCGCTGCGATCTCGATCGTGCCGGGTGCGATCCCGCCGTCGACCTGGAGCCAGACCTCGAGCCCGGTGCGGTCCACCACGTTCCGGAGCGTGCGCAGCTTGGGCATCGTCTCCTGCATGAAGGACTGGCCCCCGAAGCCGGGCTCGACCGTCATCACGAGGACCTGGTCGAACTCGGGCAGGAGGTCGAGGTAGTCGTCCACCATCGTGCCCGGCTTGAGCGCGATCCCCGCCCGCGAGCCGATCCCGCGCAGGCGCCGCGCCAGGGCCACGGCGTCGCGCGCGGCCTCGGCGTGGAAGGTCACGGAGAAGGCGCCGGTCTCGGCGTAGTCGGGGGCCCACCGGTCGGGGTCGTCGATCATCAGGTGCAGGTCGAGCGGGCGGGGCGAGACGTCCTGGAGGCGCTGGACCATGGTCAGCCCGAAGGTGAGGTTCGGCACGAAGTGGTTGTCCATCACGTCGACGTGCACGAGGTCGGCTCCGGCGATGCGCTGCAGCTCGGCCTCGAAGTTCACGAAGTCGGCGGAGAGGATGCTGGGATTGATCCGTGCGGGCATGCGTCCAGCCTAGATCGGAGCGTCCTCGGCGTCCGCCCGGCTGAGCACGCTCCCGCTCCGGAGGGGTCAGGCGTCTCCGGACGCCGCCTCGAGGGGCCGGCGGCGGCGGAGGAGCTGGACGAACATGGCGTCGGTGCCGTGCCGGTGCGGCCAGAGCTGCACGTGGAGGGGGCCGTCCGGCAGCGGGAGCGGGTCCGCCGTCACCGCGCGCAGCACGGCCGGCGTGTCGACGAGCTCGAGCTCGTGCCGCTCCTGCGCGAGGGCGAGCACGCGCCGGGTCTCGCCGAGGTGCGGCGAGCAGGTCACGTAGGCCAGCAGCCCGTCGGGAGCGAGAGCCCGGACCGCGGAGTCGAGCAGCTCGCCCTGGAGGGCGGCCAGCGGCTCCACGTCGGCCGCGGACTTGCGCCAGCGCGCCTCGGGCCGACGCCGCAGCGCACCGAGACCGGTGCACGGCGCGTCGAGGAGGATGCGGTCGAACGAGCCCGGCTGCTCGTCGCCCAGGTCGCGCCCGTCGCCGGTGCGCACCTCGACCGACGGGTCGACGGCGGCCAGCGCCTGCCGCACCAGGCCCGCGCGGCCCGGGACCACCTCGTTGGCGAGCAGCGCCGCCCCGCCTGCGCGCGCCTCCGCCGCGAGCAGCGCCGCCTTGCCGCCGGGTCCCGCGCACAGGTCGAGCCAGCGCTCGCCCGGGCGGACCGGCCGTGCCCGGGAGAGCGCCAGAGCGGCGAGCTGGGAGCCCTCGTCCTGCACGCGCACGCGGCCCTCGTGCACCGCGGGGAAGGCCTCCGGGTCGCCGCCGGTGCTGGTCATGCCGACCGGCGAGAACCGGTCGGATTCGGCGTCGGCGATCTCGCCGGGAGACGCCAGGCCCGGCAGAGCCACCAGGTTCACCCGCGGAGCCGCGTTGTCGGCGGCGAGCAGCGCGTCGAGCTCGTCGGCCGCCCCCTCCGCCGCCAGCGCCCGTCGCAGGGCGCGCACGATCCACACGGGGTGGGAGCTCAGCGCGGCGATCCGGTCGTCCCCGGAGACCGCGGCCGCGGAGACCCGCTCGCGCCACTCGCCGGCGCTCGAGCGCGAGACCGCGCGCAGCACGGCGTTGGCGAAGGCCACCGCTCCCCGCGAGGAGCCGGCCGCGACGAGCGCGACACTCTCGTTCACCGCGGCGTGCGGGGCCACGCGGGTCGCGAGCAGCTGGTGCACGCCCAGGCGCAGCGCGTCGAGCACGGGCGCATCGATGCTCCCGACGGACCGGCCGGCCGCGAGGGCGATCACGCGGTCGTAGTAGCCGGACATCCGCAGGGTGCCGTAGCAGAGCTCGGTGGCCAGTCCCGCGTCGGCGGGCGAGAGGCCGGCGGCGCTGATCCGCGCGGGCAGGATCAGGTTGGCGTAGGCGTCCGACCCGCTCACCGCGAGCAGGACGTCGTAGGCGACCCGGCGGGCGGGAGCGGCCTCGCGACGGGCGCTCACGCGAGCACCGTGCTCTCGCGCAGGCCGCGGGCCCAGTCGGCGCCGGCCATCGGGGTCCTGCCGGCGGGCTGGACGGTGACCAGCTCCACCGCTCCGTCCGCGGTGCCGACGAGGGCGCGCCCCGAGTCGAGGCGGACGACGCCGGGAGCGAGGTCCCCCTCGGCCGCGCGGACCGCGAGCACCTTGAGGCGCGCGTCCCCCACCGCGGTCGAGGCTCCGGGCTCGGGAGTCGTTCCGCGCACGAGCGCGAGGACCCGCGCGGTCGGGAGGCTCCAGTCGATCCGGCCGTCGGCGGCGTCGAGCTTGGGAGCGGGGGTCGCCTCTCCGGCCTGCGGAGTCGCGACGGCCGTGCCCTCCTCCAGCGCGTCGACCACGCCGAGGGTGAGGCCGGCGCCGCTCGCGGCCAGCTCCGTCAGCAGCTCGCCCGCGGTGCGCTCCCCCGCGTCGACGGCGAGCTCGGCGTACACGTCACCGGCGTCGAGCTCGGCGACCAGCTGGAAGACGCTCGCGCCGATCCGCGTGTCGCCCGCCATCAGCGCCCGCTGGACGGGAGCCGCCCCGCGCCAGCGCGGCAGCAGGGAGAAGTGCAGGTTGATCCAGCCCAGGCGCGGCACAGCCAGCAGGCGCTGCCGGACGAGGCCGCCGTAGGCCACGATCACGCCGAGGTCGGGGGCGAGCTCCGCGATCCGGTCGGTCACGTCCTCGTCGAGGCGGTTCGCCCGGATCACCGGGATCCCCAGCTCCTCGGCCGCGACGGCGACCGGCGAGGGGGTGAGCACGCGCTTGCGGCCCACCGGGGCGTCCTCCCGGGTGACCACGGCCACGACCTCGTGCGCGGAGGCGGCGAGGTCGCGGAGGGTCGGAACGGCGGCGGCGGGCGTGCCGGCGAAGACGAGGCGCACGGGGGTCTCCTGGGGAGTCAGAGGATGTCAGGGTCGTCGAGACGGACCCGGAGCCGGGGGGCCGGCCGGAAGCGGCCGGGCGTGGTCGGCGGGCGACGACGGCGCGTGGCGTTGCGGATCACGGCGGAGCGGAGGCGCGCGGCCACATCCGCACCGCGAGCGTAGTCGAACCGGACGATCGCCCGGACGGAGCCGTCCTCGAGCCCGACAGGACCGAGGACCTCGTGCCGGTCGTCCTCGTCGAGCGCGTCGAGCGCCTCCTCCACCGCGTGCGCGTCGCCGCTCACCGTGGCCAGGCGCACCGCGGGCGGGAAGCGCAGAGCGCGCCGCTCCTGGAGCTCGGCCCGGAGGTACTCGGCCTGCCGCCAGGTCGCCAGGGCGGTCGCGAGCCGGCCGCCGACCCCGACCAGGAGGACCGGCGCGCCCGGGCGGGCCAGCGCCGCGGCGTTCGACCAGGTGCGGAGCGCGTCGTCGGCGACCCGCAGGCTCTCGCGGGCCAGCATCCGCTCGCCGTCCAGCAGCAGGACGGCGTGGTAGCCGCCGTCGGCCCGCGGCTCCGCCCCGCGCGTGGCCACGACGAGCGCGGGCTCGTCGGGGAGGGTGAGCACGGGGCGCTGCCCGTCGGCGACGATCACCTTGGCACCCGGGAAGGCGCGTCCGAGCTCCTCCGCGGTGCGGCCCGCGCCGAGGGAGACGAGGCGCAGAGCCGTCGCCTCGCAGACGGAGCAGGTCCAGTCGGCCGCGATCAGGCCGCACCAGCCGCAGCTCGGCCGCCCGCCCTCGGAGTGCACGCCGAGCGGACCCTGGCAGCGGTTGCAGCGTGCGACGGTCCGGCAGCGGGCGCAGGCGACCACCGGCGCGTAGCCGGGGCGCGCGACCTGGACGAGCACGGGACCGGAGTCGAGGGCCTTCCGCGCCTCCCGCCAGGCGGAGGAGGGGATGCGCGCTGCCGCGTCGTGCTCGTCGGCCGCCCACTGCTGGGCGGTCGGCACGACGTGCGGGCGGCGGCTCGGCCGCGGCTCCACCTCGGTCGCGAAGCCGATCTCGACGAGCCGCTCGACCTCGACCGTGCGCGTGTTGCCGAGCAGGACGAGGCCGGCGCCGCTCTGCTCCTGCCGCACCAGGGCGACGTCGCGCGCGTGCGCGTAGGGCGCGAGCGGCTCGGCGAAGAGCGGATCGCCGTCGTCCCAGAGCGCGATCAGGCCGAGGGCGGAGGAGGGCGCGTAGAGGACGGAGCGGTTGCCGACGACGACCCGCGGCCCGGGATCGAGGCAGCGGACGAAGGCGGAGTAGCGCTCGGCGCCCTTCTGCCGCGCATCGAGGCGCACCACCGCCTCCGCGGGGACGAGGGCGGCGAGAGCGAGCTCCAGCTGCTCCTGGTCGCGGTAGTCGGGGACGGCCAGGATCGCGTCGCGGCCCGCGGCGAGCGTGTCCCGGGCGAGCTCGGCGAGCGTGACGGCCCAGCCGCCGACCCACGCGCCCGAGTCGAGCCTCACCGGAGCCGGCACGGCGCCGACCGCCAGCCGGGCCCCCTCGGCGAGTCCAACGAAGGAGGCGTCGGGGTAGCCCGTCACGCCGCCCGCCTCGACCGCGGGCGCCGCAGGAGCGGGACCCGCGGCGAGTCGCGCCTTCTCGACGCGGACGTGGCGGCGCGGCACGGCCAGGCGCAGCACGTCGCTCGCGCCCCCGGAGGCGCGGTCGGCCACCCGGCGGGCGAGGGCCCAGACCTCCGGGGTCAGCACGACGAGCGGCGAGACCAGCTCCTCGATGCCGCTGAGCGCTCCGGCGTGCTCGGTCCCCTCCCCCGTCTCGACGACGAACGCGTCGGCGATCCGGCCTCCGGTCCGCAACGGCACCCGCACGCGCACGCCGGGGACCACCTCGCCGCGCAGCGCCTCCGGCACCGCGTAGTCCAGGAGCCGGTCGAGCTGCGGGAGGGGCGAGTCCAGGAGCACGCGCGCGACGGCTCCGCTCGTCGCCATCGCCGCCGCGCCCGCTACGAGAGGCCCGCGGCGGAGCGCAGGTCGTCGACCCGGTCGAGGCGCTCCCAGGTGAAGTCGGGGAGCTCCCGGCCGAAGTGGCCGTAGGCCGCGGTCTGCGCGTAGATCGGGCGGAGCAGGTCGAGTGCGTGGATGATCGCGGCCGGGCGCAGGTCGAAGACCGAGCGGATCGCCTCGGTGATCGTCTCGTCGGAGACGGTGCCGGTGCCGAAGGTCTCGACGTAGAGGCCGACCGGGGCCGCCTTGCCGATGGCGTAGGCGACCTGCACCTCCAGCCGCGAGGCGAGCCCCGCGGCGACCGCGTTCTTGGCGACCCACCGCATGGCGTAGGCGGCCGAGCGGTCCACCTTCGACGGGTCCTTGCCCGAGAACGCGCCGCCGCCGTGGCGGGACGCTCCGCCGTAGGTGTCGACGATGATCTTGCGGCCGGTGAGCCCGGCGTCGCCCTGAGGGCCGCCGATCTCGAAGCGGCCCGTCGGGTTGATCAGCAGGCGCACGGCGGAGGAGTCGAGGTCGACCGTCTCGAGGACGGGGCGGATGACGTGCGCCGCGATGTCCGCGTGGATCGTCTCGGTGCTGACGTGCTCGGCGTGCTGGGTGGACAGGACGACGGTGTCGATGGTGGACGGCGTCGTGCCGTCGTAGCCGATGGTGACCTGGGTCTTGCCGTCGGGTCGGAGGTAGTCGAGCTCGCCCGACTTGCGGACGGCGGCCAGGCGCTCGGCGAGGCGGTGCGAGAGCCAGCTCGGCAGCGGCATGTACTCGGGGGTCTCGTCGGTCGCGAAGCCGAACATCAGGCCCTGGTCGCCCGCGCCCTGGCGGTCGAAGGCGTCCTCGCCCGCCTCGGAGGAGCGGACCTCGAGCGCCGTGTCGACGCCCGCCGCGATCTCGGGCGACTGCTGGCCGATCGAGACCGAGACGCCGCAGGAGCGGCCGTCGAAGCCCTTCTCCGAGGAGTCGTAGCCGATCTCGACGATCGTGTCGCGCACGATCTTGGGGATCTCGACGTAGCCGCTCGTGGAGACCTCGCCCGCGACGTGCACGAGCCCCGTCGTGACCAGCGTCTCGACGGCGACCCGGCTGTGCGGGTCCTCGCGGAGCAGGGCGTCGAGGATGCGGTCCGAGATCTGGTCGCAGATCTTGTCCGGGTGGCCCTCGGTGACGGACTCGGAGGTGAACAGGCGGAGGGGACCGGAGGTCATGCTTCTCTTCTCGTCCCGGCTCGTGCGGACCGGGGTCGTTCGTACCGGGAGTGGCCTGGCGGGCGCGATGCCGGGCGGCAGGCGATCGGCGCCTGGGCGGGCGGACCGGCGGGGCTAGCGCACGACCGCGTCGAGGACGCGATCGGCCACCTCCGCCTTGCTGCCCGAGGCCTCACCAACTATATCGCCGGCCCGATCGAGGACCACGACGGCGTTGCTGTCGCTCTGGAAACCCTCGGCCCAGCCCACCCTGTTGAGGACGAGCAGGTCGCAGCCCTTCCGGGCGATCTTGGCGCGGCCGAGGGCGAGCATCGCGTCCCGGTCCGGCTCGGTCTCCGCGGCGAAGCCGACGACGATCTGCCCCTCCCGCCGGGAGGCGGAGATCTCGGCGAGGACGTCCGGGTTCTCGACGAGCTCGAGGACGAGACGGTCGCCCTGCTGCTCCTTCTTGATCTTCGCGTCGGCGACCGCGGCGGGCCGGTAGTCGGCGACGGCCGCGGCCATGATCACCACGTCCGCGCCGGGGGCCGCGGCGAGGGCGGCCTCGCGCAGCTCGAGCGCGGTGCCCACCGGGAGGACCGTGACGCCCTCCGGCGCCGGCACGTCGAGGTTCGCGGCGAGGAGGGTGACCTCCGCGCCCCGGGCCGCAGCGGCCAGCGCGAGCGCGACGCCCTGCCTGCCGCTGGAGCGGTTGCCGACGAAGCGCACCGGGTCGAGGGGCTCGCGGGTGCCGCCGGCGGTCACGAGGACGCGCACGCCCGCGAGGTCGCGGCGGGCGGAGGCTGAGCGGGCGTGGACGGCGAGGGCCTCCGCCACGATCGTCTCGGGCTCCTCCATGCGGCCGGGGCCCGAGTCGGCGCCGGTGAGGCGGCCGACCGCGGGTCCGACGACGTGCACGCCGCGGGAGCGGAGCACCGCCGTGTTCGCGACGGTGGCGGCGTTCGCCCACATCTCGGTGTGCATCGCGGGGGCGACCACGAGCGGGGCGGTGCTCGCGAGCACCGTGTTGCCGAGCAGGTCGTCGGCGAGGCCGGCGGCGAGCTTGGCGAGCGTGTGCGCCGTCGCGGGCGCGATCACGATGAGGTCGGCGGCCTGGCCGATGGCCACGTGCCGGACCTCGGCGACGCCCTCGTAGAGCTCGGTGTGCACCGGGTTCCGCGAGATGGCCTCGAGGGTGGGCTTTCCGACGAAGCGCAGCGCGGCCTCGGTCGCGACGACGTGCACGTCGTGCCCCGCGAGGACCAGCGCGCGGACGACTCCGACGGCCTTGTACGCGGCGATGCCGCCGGTGATGCCGACGACGACGTTGAGCCGTCGGCCGGCCTCGAGAGAGGAGCCCACCCGGAGGGGACTACTCGGCGAGGGGCTTGGCGACGAGCTTGTCCTCGCTGATCTCGTGCAGTGCGACCGAGAGGGGCTTGTCGTCGATGGTGGAGTCGACCAGCGGGCCGACGTTGTCGAACAGGCTGCCCTCGTGGAGGTCGGCGTAGTAGTCGTTGATCTGGCGGGCGCGCTTGGAGGCGAAGATCACCAGCGCGTACTTGGAGTCGACCTTCGAGAGGAGCTCGTCGATGGGCGGGTCGATGATGCCGAGGTTGTTGGCCATGGATGTCTCCTTGCAGGCGCATCAGCGCCGATCTGCGGCTCCGGAGCAACACGGCGCGCGGGCTCCGAGGGGCGTGTGCCCGGTGGGACCCGGGGCGTCGGCCCGGAGGTGGTCGGTGGCCCGGTGTCAGCGGCCCGGGTCAGCGGGCGCGCCGTCGGCACGAGGCGACATCAATTCTACGACCTCGCGGGCCGCTTCGGGCACGGTGCTGTTGACGACGGCGAAATCGAACTCGTCCTGCGCGGCCAGCTCCACCTTCGCGGTGGCCAGACGGCGCTCCTGCTCCTCCGCGCTCTCGGTGCCGCGGCCGACCAGCCGGCGGACCAGCTCGTCCCAGCTCGGCGGCAGGAGGAAGACCAGCCGCGCGTCCGGCATCCGCTCGCGCACCTGGCGGGCACCCTGGATGTCGATCTCGAGCATCACCTGCCGGCCCTGCTCCAGCGCGGCGTCGATGGGGCCGCGGGGCGTGCCGTAGCGGTGAGCGTTGTGGACGACGGCGTACTCGAGGAACTCCCCCGCCGCGACCATCCGGTCGAACTCGGCGTCGTCGACGAAGTAGTAGCTGACGCCGTCCACCTCGCCCGGACGCGGGGCCCGGGTGGTGGCCGAGACCGAGAGCAGGACGTCCGGGTAGTTCTCGCGGATGTAGGTCGACACGGTGCCCTTGCCGACCGCGGTCGGACCGGCGAGGACGAGCAGGCGGTTGCGGCCGGGGCGGCGCTGCCGGGACTCCCGCTCCTCGAGGAACGACGCCAGGCCCTCGACCTGGCGCCGGCCGAGCCCGCCGAGGCGCTTCGACTCGGCGATCCGCAGCTGGTCCATCACCCGGGGCGTCTTCACCACGCCGAGCGCCGGCACCGCGCGGAGCAGCTCGCTGACGCGCATCCGCCCCTCGACTCCGAGCGGCTCGGCCTGGGCCGCCGCGAGCACGGCGGTCGCGGGGCGGCGTCCGGCGGCGACGGCCTTCTTGACGGCGGCGCGGGCACGGCGCGCCGCGATCGCGGCCTCGGAGGCGGCGCGCCGGTCGACCTCGGGCGGCGAGGGACGGCGCACGGCCTCCGGGCGCGAGGAGGCGCCGGGATCGGGGCTGACGGTTTCAGCGGACAAGGGTCTCCTGGATGTCGGTCGCGCGGCGGGTGATCTCGGCCGCGATCCCCGAGGGGCCGGCGCCGAGCACGCTGCGCGACTCGCTGACGATGGTGGCGGCGCTCAGCGCGCCGAACAGCCGCTGCGCGTCCGCGACGGCCGCGCCCTGGTGGCCGAAGCCGGGCGCGAGCACCGGGAGTGCGGGGTGCAGCGGCTCGTCGATGCCGATGCCGAAGTCGCCCAGGGCGACAGTGGCGCCGAGCACCACGCCGACCGAGCCGATCGACGCGCGAGCGTGAGCGTCGTTCCAGGATGCCACGTCCGCCACGACCGCGCGTGCCACGGTGGATCCCGCCCGGCCGCCGTCCTGCACGAGGGCGCGCTGCACGGGGCGGGCCTCGGGGTTGGAGGTGGCTGCGAGGACGAACACGCCCTTGCCCGCCTCCTCGGCGAGGGTCAGCATCCCCTCGAGGGAGCCGAGCCCCTGGTAGGCCGCCGCGGTCATGGCGTCCGCCTCCAGCGGCGAGCCCGGCCGGAGCCACGCCTCGGCGTAGGCGGTGACGCTCGTGCCGATGTCGCCGCGCTTGACGTCGGCGATCACCAGCAGTCCGGCCTCGCGCGCGTCGGCGAGCACGCGCTCGAGCGCGGCGTAGCCCGCCGAGCCGTGCCGCTCGAAGAACGCGATCTGCGGCTTCACCACGCCCACGCGGCCGGCCGCCGCCTCGACGACCGTGCGGCCGAAGCTCTCGAGCCCGGCCGCGTCGTCGGCGAGGCCCCACGCGTCGAGCAGGTACGCGTGCGGGTCGATCCCGACGCAGAGCCGGCCGTGCGCGGCGAACGCCGCCTCGAGGCGCGAGCCGAAGGAGGCGGTGCCCGCCGCGCCGCCGCTCACGCGGTGCGCTCCGCGCGGCGCAGGGCGTAGTCCTGCAGGCTCGTCACCTCGAAGGGCTCGTTCGCCGCGTCGAGCGAGGCGACCGCGGCCGCGAGCTGGGCGATCGTGGTGAACAGCGGCTTGTCCGCGGCGACCGCGGCGGCGCGGATCTCGTAGCCGTCGGCGCGGGTCGCTCCTCCGCTGGGCGTGTTGATCACCACGTCGACCTCGTCGCGGGCGATCAGCTCGACGATGGAGGGCGCGTCGCCCTCGGCGGTCTCGCTGTACTTGCGGACCACGCGGGCCTGGATCCCGTTGCGGTTCAGCACCTCGGCCGTGCCCTCGGTCGCGAGGATGTCGAAGCCGAGCTGGCGCAGGCGCAGCGCGGGCAGGACGATCGAGCGCTTGTCGCGGTCGGCGACCGAGATGAAGACGGTCCCGCTCGCCGGCATGCCGCCGTACGCGGCGTCCTGGCTCTTCGCGAAGGCGCGCGGGAAGTCGCGGTCGATCCCCATGACCTCGCCGGTGGAGCGCATCTCGGGCCCGAGCAGCGAGTCGACGATCTGGCCCTCCTTGGTGCGGAAGCGCTTGAACGGCAGGACCGCCTCCTTCACCGCGATGGGAGAGTCCATCGGGACGTCGGAGCCGTCGCGCTCGGGCAGCAGGCCCTCGGCCTTCAGCGCGGCGATGGTCTCGCCCACCATCAGGCGCGACGCGGCCTTCGCGAGCGGGATGCCCAGCGCCTTCGACACGAACGGCACGGTGCGCGAGGCCCGGGGGTTCGCCTCGAGCACGTAGAGCACGCCCTGGCCGATCGCGAACTGGACGTTCAGCAGTCCTCGGACTCCGACGCCCTGCGCGATCGCGAGGGTCGCCTCCCGCACCTGGTCGATCTGCCGGCGGCCGAGCGTCACCGGCGGGAGCGTGCACGCCGAGTCGCCGGAGTGGATGCCGGCCTCCTCGATGTGCTCCATCACGCCGCCGATGTAGAGCTGCTCGCCGTCGAAGAGCGCGTCGACGTCGATCTCGATCGCGTCGTCGAGGAAGCGGTCCACCAGCAGCGGGTGCGCCTCGTCGATGATCCCCTCGCCGGCCATCCGCTCGAAGTAGTCCTCGAGCTGGGGCGTGCCGTAGACGATCTCCATGCCGCGCCCGCCGAGGACGAACGACGGACGGACGAGGACCGGGTAGCCGATCTCCACCGCGACCTCACGGGCGCCGTCGAGGTCGGTCGCGGTGCCGTTGCGCGGAGCGAGAAGCCCCGCCTCGTCGAGGATCCGCGAGAACGCGCCGCGCTCCTCCGCGAGGTCGATGTTCGCGGGGGTGGTGCCGAGGATGGGCACGCCGGCCGCCTCGAGGCCCGCGGCGAGCCCGAGCGCCGTCTGGCCGCCCAGCTGCACGACGACGCCGACGAGCTCGCCGGACTGCGACTCCGCGTGGATGACCTCGAGCACGTCCTCGAGAGTCAGCGGCTCGAAGTAGAGGCGGTCCGAGGTGTCGTAGTCGGTCGAGACCGTCTCGGGGTTGCAGTTGATCATGATCGTCTCGAAGCCCGCGTCCGAGAGCGCGAACGAGGCGTGCACGCAGGAGTAGTCGAACTCGACCCCCTGGCCGATGCGGTTGGGGCCGGAGCCCAGGATGACGACCTTGCGGCGGTCGGCGGCGACGACCTCCGTCTCCTCGTCGTACGAGGAGTAGTGGTACGGCGTGAGCGCCGGGAACTCGCCCGCGCAGGTGTCGACGGTCTTGTAGACCGGGCGCACGTCCAGCGCGTAGCGGGTGCGGCGGACCTCCGCCTCGTCGAGCCCGCGGAGCTCGGCGATCTGCGCGTCCGAGAAGCCGTGGTCCTTCGCCAGGCGGAGGAGTCCGGCGTCGAGGCCGTCGTGCTCGCGCACCAGGTCGGCGATCTCGTTGATCAGCACGATCTGGTCGAGGAACCAGGGGTCGATCTTCGTGGACTCGAACGCCTGCTCGACCGTGGCTCCCAGGCGCAGCGCCTGCTGCACGGTGACGATGCGGCCGTCGGTCGGGGTCCTCGCGATCTCGAGGAGCTCCTCGACCGAGCGCTCCTGCGCGCCCCAGTGGAACGACGAGCCGCGCTTCTCGAGCGAGCGGAGCGCCTTCTGCAGCGCCTGCGCGTAGTTGCGGCCGATCGCCATCGCCTCGCCCACCGACTTCATGGTCGTGGTCAGCGTCTTGTCGGCGGCCGGGAACTTCTCGAACGCGAACCGCGGGACCTTCACGACCACGTAGTCCAGCGTCGGCTCGAAGCTCGCCGGCGTCACCTTGGTGATGTCGTTCGGGATCTCGTCCAGGCGGTAGCCGATGGCGAGCTTCGCGGCGATCTTGGCGATCGGGAAGCCGGTCGCCTTGGAGGCGAGGGCGGAGGAGCGGGAGACGCGCGGGTTCATCTCGATCACGATGATCCGGCCGTCCGCCGGGTCGATCGCGAACTGGATGTTGCAGCCGCCGGTGTCCACGCCCACGTCGCGGATGATCCGGATGCCGATGTCGCGCAGCTTCTGGTACTCGCGGTCGGTGAGGGTCAGCGCCGGTGCGACGGTGATCGAGTCGCCCGTGTGCACGCCGACGGGGTCGACGTTCTCGATCGAGCAGACGACGACCGTGTTGTCGGCCGTGTCGCGCATGAGCTCGAGCTCGTACTCCTTCCAGCCGAGGATCGACTCCTCCAGGAGCACCTCGGTGGTGGGGCTCTGGTGCAGGCCGTCGCCGACCATCCGCACCAGCTCCTCGCGGGTGTAGGCGAAGCCGGAGCCCAGGCCGCCCATGGTGAACGACGGGCGGATGACGAGGGGATAGCCCAGGTCCTCGGCGTACTCGATCGCCTCGTCGACGGTGTGCGCGATGTAGGACTTCGCGACGTCGGCGCCCGCGTCCAGCACCAGCTGCTTGAAGATCTGCCGGTCCTCGCCGCGGTTGATCGCCTCGAAGCTCGCGCCGATGAGCTCGACGCCGTACTTCTCGAGGATCCCGAGGTCGTGCAGCTGGATGGCCGCGTTCAGGGCCGTCTGCCCGCCGAGGGTCGGCAGGATCGCGTCCGGCTTCTCCTTGGCGATGATCGCCTCGATCGCCTTGGGCGTGATCGGCTCCACGTAGGTGGCGTCGGCGAAGTCGGGATCGGTCATGATCGTCGCCGGGTTGGAGTTGACGAGGATCACGCGCACCCCCTCGGCGCGCAGCACGCGGCAGGCCTGGGTGCCGGAGTAGTCGAACTCGACGGCCTGTCCGATGACGATCGGGCCGGAGCCGATGACCAGGACGCTCTGGATGTCTTCCCTGCGCGGCATTACTTCTGCTCTCCGATGCTGCTGGTCGTGGGGATGTCGGTGGGCTCCGAGGCCCCGCGCCCGGCCGTGCGCTGCACGACCATCTCGCGGAAGCGGTCGAAGAGGTGGTTGGAGTCGTGCGGGCCGGCCGCCGCCTCCGGGTGGTACTGCACCGAGAAGGCGGGGATGTCGAGGCAGCGCAGGCCCTCCACGACCGAGTCGTTGAGGGAGTAGTGGCTGACCTCGACGCGGCCGAAGCCCTCGGGCGAGTCCAGCTCGCCCTCGATCGGCGCGTCCACGGCGAACCCGTGGTTCTGCGAGGTGATCTCCACGCGGCCGGTGAGCTTGTCGAGCACGGGCTGGTTGATCCCGCGGTGGCCGAACGGGAGCTTGTAGGTGCCGAAGCCGAGAGCGCGCCCCAGCAGCTGGTTGCCGAAGCAGATGCCGAAGAACGGCAGGTCGGCGCGCAGGGTGGTGCGCAGCAGCTCGACGTGGCGGTCCGAGGCCTCGGGGTCGCCGGGGCCGTTGGAGAAGAAGAGCGCGGACGGGTCGAGCGCGAGCACCTGCTCGGCGGTCACCGACTCGGGCAGCACGTGCACGTCGAAGCCGCGCTCCGCGAGGTAGTTGACCGTCGAGGTCTTCACCCCCAGGTCGATGACCGCGACCGAGCCGACGCGCTCGCCGCGGGCGGGCACCGTGTACTGCTCGTCGGTCGAGACCGAGGAGGAGAGGTTGAGCCCCTGCATCTGCCGGCCGCCGAGGACCAGCGCGAGCTGCTCCTCCTCGGGGAGGGCGAGGTCCTCGCCGGAGAACACGCCGGCGCGCATCGAGCCGGCCGAGCGGATGTGGCGGGTGATCGCCCGGGTGTCGACGCCGGAGATCCCGACGATGCCGTCGGTCTCCAGGTCGTCGCCGAGGGAGCGCTGCGCGCGGAAGTTGGAGACGACGCGGGAGGGGTCGCGGACGACGTAGCCGGCGACCCAGATGCGGCGCGACTCCATGTCCTCGTCGTTGGTCCCGGTGTTGCCGATGTGGGGCGCGGTCTGCACGACGATCTGGCCGGCGTAGCTCGGGTCGGTCAGCGTCTCCTGGTATCCGGTCATGCCGGTGGCGAAGACGATCTCGCCCAGGGTGCGGCCTCGGGCGCCGTAGGCCTGTCCCCGGAATCGTCGTCCGTCCTCGAGGACGAGGACGGCGGTGGGTTCGGTGCTGAGGCGTGTCGTTGGCACGGACTAGGAGCCCTTCTGGGTCGTGTCGGGGCCGCCGTCGGCGGCTCCGGGGTGGGAGGGGGAGGAACGGAGGCCGGCGAGGCGCTGCAGCTCGGCGACCAGGTGCGCCCGGAGGGCGGGCTCGGCCACGCGGAGGTAGCTGTCGACGGTCTCGTCGCCGCGGGGCGACCAGGAGATCACGAGCAGGCCGCCCTCCTCGACGACGCGGTCGATCACGTAGCTGCCCTGGCCCGCTCCGCGCAGGAGGGAGGCCGGGATCACCGTCTCGCGCTCGCCGACGGGGGCGATCACGACGCCGCGCTCGTGGAGGCGCAGCACCGCGTTGCCGCGGAAGCCGAGCCCCGGCAGCACGACGCGCTCGAGCGGCTGCTCGAAGCGGGTCGTGGCCACGTACGGGAGGTCGACGCGCTCGACCTCGGCGCCCAGCGAGGACGCGGGCACGGGCTCCGGCGCGAGGGCGGCCGAGCGGCGGCGCCGCGCGCGCCAGGAGAGCAGCATGCCGACGAAGACGAGGACGACGACCGCGGCGATGACGATCGTGATCGCGGCCCTATCCACGGGAGGCCTTCGCGGAGGCGGCGACGACCGCCGCGTCGACGAGCTCGCCGTCCAGCACGGTCGGGAAGCCCCGGTGGAGGGTGGCGACGACGCGGCCCGGCAGCTCGCGACCGAGGTACGGGGAGTTGCCGCTGCGGCCGCGCAGGTCCTCGACGGAGAAGCGGCGTCGCGCCTCCGGGTCGTAGAGCACGACGTTCGCGGCGGCCCCGACGGCGAGGCCGCGGTCGTAGCCGTCGAGCCGGCCGATGCGGGCGGGGGCGGAGGAGAGCACGCGCGCGACGTCGGACCAGCTCATCCGCCCGTCCTCGACGACGGCGGCGTGCACCACGCTCAGCGCGCTCTCGAGGCCGACCATGCCGAACGCCGCGGCGTCCCACTCGCAGTCCTTCGCCTCGACCGGGTGCGGCGCGTGGTCGGTGGCGACGATGTCGATGGTGCCGTCGGCGAGGGCCTCGCGGAGGGCGAGCACGTCCTCGTCGCGGCGCAGCGGCGGGTTCACCTTGAAGCGGGCGTCGTAGCTCGGCCCGTCCTGGCCGGCGACGGCCTGCTCGGTGAGGAGCAGGTGGTGGGGGGTGACCTCGGCGGTCACGTCGATCCCCCGGGCCTTCGCCCAGCGGATGACGTCGACCGAGCCCGCGGTCGAGACGTGGCAGACGTGCAGGCGGGAGCCCACGTGCTCGGCGAGGAGCACGTCGCGGGCGATGATCGCCTCCTCGGCCACGGCGGGCCAGCCCTGCAGGCCGAGGGCGCTGGAGACGGCGCCCTCGTTCATCTGCGCGCCGACGGTGAGCCGCGGCTCCTGCGCGTGCTGGGCGACGACTCCGTCGAACGCCTTGACGTACTCGAGAGCGCGGCGCATCAGCAGCGCGTCCGAGACGCACTTCCCGTCGTCCGAGAAGACCCGCACGGCCGCGCGGCTGCGGGCCATCGCGCCGAGCTCGGCGAGCGACTCCCCCGCCAGACCCACGGTCACCGCGCCGATCGGGCGGACCGTCGCGTAGCCGGCGTCCTCGCCCAGGCTCTGCACCTGCTCGACCACGCCCGCGGTGTCCTGCACCGGCGAGGTGTTCGCCATCGCGAAGACGGCGGTGAAGCCTCCGGCGGCCGCAGCTCTCGTGCCGGTGAGGATCGTCTCGCTCTGCTCGAACCCCGGCTCGCGCAGGTGCGTGTGCAGGTCGACCAGGCCGGGCAGCGCCAGCAGGCCGTCGGCGTCGATCACGCGGGCCCCGCGCGAGTCGAGGTCGGCGCCGATCTCGACGATCACGCCCCCATCGATCAGCAGGTCGGCGGTCGACTCGTCGGCGAGCGTCGCTCCCGAGATCAGGATCCGCTCCGGCGCCGTGCTCTGAAGCGGCTGGGCAGTGCTCATCAGTGGACCTCCCGTTCGCCGGACAGCAGCAGGTAGAGCGCGGCCATCCGGACGGACACTCCGTTCGTGACCTGTTCGAGCACCGTGGAGCGGCTCGAATCGGCGGCCGCCGAGGAGATCTCGACGCCCCTGTTCATGGGTCCGGGGTGCATGACGATGGTATCGGGACCCAGCCGGGCGAGCCGCTCGTCGTCGAGGCCCCAGATCCGCGCGTACTCCCGGCCGTTGGGGAAGAACCCGCTCGACATCCGCTCGAGCTGGATGCGCAGGAGCATCACGACGTCGGGGAGCCCGGTGTCGATCGCCTCGTCCAGATCGAAGCGGATGGTCGCGGGCCAGTCGCGCGTGTCGACCGGCACGAGGGTCGGCGGTGCGACCAGGGTCACCTCGGCGCCCAGCGCCGTCAGCAGCCAGACGTTCGAGCGCGCCACCCGCGAGTGCAGGACGTCGCCCACGATCGTGACCGCGACGCCGTCGAGGCTCTTGCCGCGGGACGCGGAGGCGCCGTGCAGGCGCCGGCGGATGGTGAACGCGTCCAGGAGCGCCTGGGTCGGGTGCTCGTGGGTCCCGTCACCGGCGTTGAGGATCGACGCGTCGATCCAGCCGCTCGCCGCCAGAACCGCGGGGGCTCCGGAGGCGCTGTGGCGGATGACCACGCCGTCGGCGCCCATCGCGGCGAGCGTCTGCGCGGTGTCCTTCAGGCTCTCGCCCTTGGAGACGCTGGAGCCCTTCGCGCTGAAGTTGATGACGTCGGCCGAGAGCCGCTTCGCCGCCGCCTCGAACGAGATCCGCGTGCGGGTGGAGTCCTCGAAGAAGAGATTGACCACGGTCTTCCCGCGCAGGGTCGGCAGCTTCTTGACCTCGCGGTTCTGCACGTCCGCCATGTCCTCGGCGATGTCGAGGAGTGCGATCGCGCTCGCGCGGTCGAGGTCCCGGGTCGAGAGCAGGTGCTTCACGGAGCCGTCTCCTCGCCGGTGGCCTGCGACTCGATCGCGACCAGGTCCTCACCGTCCGTCTCGACGAGCCGGACGTTGATCCGCTCGCTCAGGCTGCTCGGCAGGTTCTTGCCGACGAAGTCCGCCCGGATCGGGAGCTCGCGGTGCCCGCGGTCGACCAGCGCGGCCAGCCGCACGGCCCGCGGACGGCCGATGTCGCTGAGGGCGTCCAGGGCGGCGCGGATGGTGCGGCCCGAGAAGAGGACGTCATCGACGAGGACCACGGTCCGGCCGTCGATGCTCGCGGGGACGGCGGTGCGCGCGGGGGTGCGGACCGGGTGCCGGGAGAGGTCGTCGCGGTACATCGTCACGTCGAGGGAGCCGGCGAAGACGGGGGGCCCGTCCGGCTCGATCCGCGCGATCGTCTCGGCGATGCGCCTCGCGAGGGCGACGCCGCGCGTCGGGATGCCGAGGACGACCAGCGACTCGGGGCCGCGGTTCGACTCGAGGATCTCGTGGGCGATGCGCGTCAGCGCTCGCGTGATGTCAGCGCCGTTGAGCACGATTCGTGCCGTCACACCGACCTCCTTCCCCGCCTCACAGGACGGCTGTTAAAGGAAAAGCCGTGTCGAGTATAGGGGCCGTCGCGCGGGCCGCCGGACGGCCTCCCCGGGAACGACCTCGGCCCGCCCGATCACGGGGATCCGGCGGGCCGAGCAGGTCTCCGGGGCGGGTCACGCCGTCGTGCGGGACTCCGCGACGGAGGCGAGGAGCCCGTTGATGAAGCCCGCCGAGTCGTCGGTCGACAGCGACGTGGCGGCCTCGACGGCCTCCGAGATGGCGACGCCGTCGGGCACCGCGTCGTTGTGCAGGATCTCCCACACCCCGATCCGGAGGATCGCGCGGTCGACCAAGGGCATGCGCGAGAGGGTCCAGCCCTGGGCTAGCCGGGCGATCAGCTCGTCGATCTCGTCGGCGTGGTCGATGACCCCGTCGACGATCTCGCGGGCGTAGAGCCACGAGGCCTCACGGGCCGGCTCGTTCGCCGCCCGCTCGGCCTCGGCGCGCAGCGACTGGGCGAAGCTGATCTGCCGCACGTCGGCGTTGTAGAGGATGTCGAGGGCGCGCTTGCGCGCCTTCGTGCGAGCACTCACGGGAGGCCCGGCTCAGCTGACGCGGCCGAGGTAGTCGCCCGTGCGGGTGTCGACCTTGACCTTCGTGCCCTGCTCGAGGAAGAGCGGGACCTGGATCTGGTAGCCGGTCTCGACCGTCGCGGGCTTGGTGCCGCCGGTCGAGCGGTCGCCCTGGAGGCCCGGCTCCGTGTAGGTGATCTCGAGGACGACCGAGGCGGGGAGGTCGATGTAGAGCGGGTCGCCGTCGTGCAGGGCGAGAGTCACGTTCTGGTTCTCGAGCATGAAGTTCGCCGCGTCGCCGACGACCGCCTCGGGGACGGTGATCTGGTCGTAGTCGCTGGTGTCCATGAACACGAAGTCCGCGCCGTCGCGGTAGAGGTACTGGAAGTCGCGGCGGTCGACGTTGGCCGTGTCGATCTTGGCGCCCGCGTTGAAGGTCTTGTCGACGACCTTGCCCGTGAGGACGTTCTTCATCTTGGTGCGGACGAAGGCGCCGCCCTTGCCCGGCTTGACGTGCTGGAAGTCGATGACGTTCCAGAGCTGGCCGTCGATGCTGAGGACGGTGCCGTTCTTGATGTCGGTGGTAGAGGCCATGCGAAGGGGGATCCGTTTCGGTGGAAGTCTGCGCCGGCGAGCCCGGTACGCGGGCGCGGCGATATCGGCCGGTCCGGCTGACCCGTCGAGTGTAGTCGACGCGGCCCCGTCGGCAGAGGAGTCTGGACGCCGCGTGCGAATCGCCCCACCGGTCCGCCGGAGCGCGAGACGGTGGAGGACCGACCCCGAGGAGGAGCACAGGGACGCCGTTCCCGCCGACACCGTCGTGCCGCCCTGGTACTCGATCGCGTTCATCGCCGTGCCGATCGTCATCGCCGTCGTGATCGTGCTCGTCGTGGTGCTGATCGTCGTGAACGTGCACCGGGCGCGCTCGCTCGGAGTGGATCCGCTGACCCTGCGGACCGAGGTCGCGGCCCGCTTCGCGCGCGAGGGTCCCGGCTCCGCCCGCCCGCTGGCGGACCGGCTCGCCGAGCTGGAGGCGCTGCGAGCGGCGGGCACGATCACCGAGGCCGAGTACGCCCAGGCGCGGAGGGCCGCCCTGGGCGGAGGCTGACGGCGCCGCCCGGGCTCAGCCGAGCCGGACCTACGATCCGATCTCCTGGTACGCCGCGAACAGCAGCGACGTCTCCGGCCCCTGCAGGATGCTCGGGCGGGCGATGTCGTCGAGGACCACGAAGCGGAGCATCCCCGCGCGGGTCTTCTTGTCGCGCTGCATCGCGGCGAGGAGCGTCTCCCATCGTCCGAGCGGGTAGCTCGTCGGCAGGGTCAGCGATTCGAGGACCCGGCGCTGGCGGTCCACGACCGCGTCGCTGAGCGATCCGGTCAGGCGCGAGAGCTCGGCCGCGAACATCATCCCGACGGAGACGGCCGCGCCGTGGCGCCACTGGTAGCGCTCGGCGTGCTCGACCGCGTGCCCGAGGGTGTGCCCGTAGTTCAGGATCTCGCGCAGGCCCTTCTCGGTGAAGTCCTCGCCGACGACCCGCGCCTTGATCCCGATCGACAGCTCGACCAGGCTGCGGAACTCCTCCGACGTCGGGTCGGTGGCCAGGTCGATGTCGGACTCGATGATGTCGAGGATGCGCGGCTCGGCGATCATCCCGTACTTCACGATCTCGCCGAAGCCGGCGAGGATCTCGTTGCGCGGGAGGCTGGTCAGCACGTCGAGGTCGGCGACGACCGCCCGCGGCGCGTGGAAGGCGCCGACGAGGTTCTTGCCCTCGGCCGTGTTGATGCCGGTCTTCCCGCCGACGGCCGCGTCGACCATCCCGAGCACGGTGGTCGGCACCTGCACCAGGTCGACCCCGCGGAGCCAGGTGGCGGCGACGAAGCCGGCCAGGTCGGTGATCGCGCCGCCGCCGAAGCCGACGACCGCGTCCGTGCGGGTGAAGTCCGACTGCCCCATCACCTGCCAGCAGAAGGCCGCCACCTCCACGCGCTTCGCGGCCTCGGCGTCCGGGACCTCGGCGAGCAGCACCTCGTAGCGCTCGAGCAGGCTCTCGCGGATCTCGGCGGCGAGGACCGCGAGGGTCGGCGGGTGCACGATGAGCACCTTCGCGGCCCGGGGGCCGATCGCGTCGGCGAGGCCGTCGAGGAGTCCGCGCCCGACGTGGATGTCGTAGCCGTTCTCTCCGGCGACGGGGATGGCGGTGGTGCCGTCGTTCATGACTGTCTTCCGCTCGGGCGGCTCGTGGCCGCCGGGTCCGATGGTGCAGGGGTGGCGGAGGGGCGCTGCGCGCGCACCCACTCCGCGATCTCGGCGGCGATCAGGGTGATCGGCCGCCGGGAGGTGTCGACCACGGTGTCCGCGAGGGACTCGTAGACCGGGCGCCGCTCGTCGAAGATGCGGACCCAGTCGCCGACCCCGCCGCGCACCAGCGGGCGGGAGCCGGAGCCGAGCCGGTCGCGGACGGCCTCGGCCGTGGTGGTGAGGAGCACGACGGGCACGTCCGCGAGGTCGGCGCGCGTCGCGGGATCGAGCACCGCTCCCCCGCCGAGGCTCAGCACCACGTCGCGGCGGACGGCGCGCTCGACGACGCGGCGCTCCTCGCGGCGGAAGGCCGGCTCGCCGTGGGCGTCGAAGTAGGGGGCGATCGGGCCGTGGGTGCGCACGAACTCCGCGTCGGAGTCGACGAAGCCGGCGCTCAGCGCCTTCGCGACCCGCTTGCCGATCGTCGTCTTGCCGGCCCCCATCGGGCCGATCAGGACGAGGCGGGCGCGGGCCGCGCCGGTATCGTGGCCCGCCATCAGCGCGCCGCCGAGGACGCGGCCATCAGGCGAGCCCGAGAGCCGGGTCGCTCGCGGCGGCCGTGCGGAGCTCGTCGGGGATGGCGGCGAGGTAGCCCTGCAGGTTGCGGCGGGTCTCGGTGACGCTGTCGCCGCCGAACTTCTCGAGCACGGCGTTCGCGAGCACCAGGGCGACCATCGCCTCCGCGACGACACCGGACGCCGGCACCGCGCAGACGTCGGAGCGCTGGTGGTGGGCGCCGGCCGCCTCGCCGGTGGCGACGTCGACGGTGCGCAGCGCGTGCGGCACGGTCGCGATCGGCTTCATGCCGGCGCGGACCCGCAGCACGGTCCCCGTGCTCATCCCGCCCTCGGTGCCGCCGGCCCGGTCGCTGGACCGGGAGATGCCGGCGTCGGACTGGAAGAGCTCGTCGTGCGCCTCCGAGCCGCGGCGGGTGGTGGTGAGGAAGCCGTCGCCGACCTCGACGCCCTTGATCGCCTGGATCCCCATCAGGGCCGCCGCGAGCTGGGAGTCGAGACGACGGTCCCAGTGCACGTAGGAGCCGAGTCCGGGCGGGAGATCGTACGCGAGGACCTCGACCACGCCGCCGAGGGTGTCGCCGTCGTCGTGGGCGCGGTCCACCTCGGCGACCATGAGGGCGCTGGTCGCGGCATCGTGGCAGCGCAGCGGATCCGCGTCCAGGGCGGCGACGTCGGCCGGGCCGGGCAGCGGCGAGCCCTCGGACACGCGGACAGGCCCGATGGCGAGGGTGTGGCTGACGAGCGAGACGCCGAGCTCGCCGAGGAAGCGGCGGGCGACGGCGCCGAGGGCGACGCGGGCCGCGGTCTCGCGGGCGGAGGCGCGCTCGAGCACGTTGCGGGACTCGGGGAAGCCGTACTTCTGCATCCCGACGAGGTCGGCATGGCCCGGGCGGGGCCGTGTGAGCGCGGCGCCGCGGCCCTTGGGCAGGCTCTCGGGGTCACGGGGCTCCGCCGACATGACGTCGACCCAGCGCGGCCACTCCGTGTTGCCGATGCGCAGGGCGATGGGGCTGCCCATCGTCGCTCCGTGCCGGACGCCGGAGGAGATCGTCAGCTCGTCCTGCTCGAAGTTCATCCGGGCTCCGCGGCCGTAGCCGAGCTTCCGGCGCGCCAGATCGGCGCGGATGTCGTCGAGGGAGACGGGGACGCCCGCCGGCAGTCCTTCGAGGACGGCGACGAGTTCGGGACCGTGGGATTCCCCGGCCGTGAGCCAACGGAGCATCCTCCGATTCTGGCACACGAGGTCAGTGCGCCGGACCCGCCGAGACGGCTCGGCGCATCGCCGCGAGCACCTCGTCCTCGCGATCGAGAGGCAGGACCGGGTCGCCGCCGACGAAGATCCGCACCTGCACGAGTGCCTGGTGGAGCAGCATCCCGAGCCCGGAGACGACCGGGGAGCCGCCCTGCTCCCAGCGCCGGGCGAGCGCGCTCGGCCACGGGGAGTACGCCACGTCGAACAGGGTCGAGCCCGCGACCGCCGCGTCGGGCACGTCGAGGCCGTCCGCCGCCCCGCCGGGGAGCGTCGAGATCACCAGTGGCGCTCCGGTGGACCAGTCGGCGAAGGAGCGGACCGAGAGCGGGACGCCGAGCGACTCCGCGAGCGGAGCGAGCTCGACGGCCCTCGACGCCGTCCGCAGGACGAGGTCGACCCGCGCCGCGCCGAGCTCGGCGGCGGCGGCCAGGGCGGAGGCGGCGGTCGCTCCCCCGCCGAGCACCTGGACGCGCTCCGCCGAGACGACGCCCGCCTCGGCGAGGGCGCGCACGATGCCCGCGACGTCGGTGTTGAACCCGCGGAGGCGGGGTGCCGGGCCGGAGCGGTCGACCAGCACGGTGTTGACCGCGCCGGTGACCCGGGCGACCGCGTCCTCCTCCGCCAGCAGCGGGCGCACCGCGTGCTTGAGCGGCATGGTCAGCGACAGTCCGTGCCAGGGCTCACCGGACACGACCTCGGAGAGGGTCGCCTCCGTCGTCTCGACGGCGCGGTAGCTCCAGTCGAGTCCGAGCACCCGGTAGGCGGCCGCGTGCAGCGCGGGCGACTTCGAGTGCGCGATCGGCGCGCCGAGGACCGCGAGGCGGTACCCGGCGGCCGTCACTGGTACTCCGGGTGGTCCCGCATCCAGGCCTGCCACTGGTCGACGGCCGCGTTGTGCTCGGCGTCGGTGGTGGAGTAGACCGTCTCGCCCGTCTCGAGGTTCACCGTGACGAAGTACATCCAGGTGCCGTCCGCGGGGTGCATGACCGCGTCGATCGCCACGTCGCCCGGGTTCGAGATCGGCGCGGGCGGCAGGCCGTCGCGCTGGTAGGTGTTGTAGACGTTGCCGGCGTCGTTCCGCTCGGCGTCCGTGGTCGAGACGCGGTCGGTCGCGCCGGTGCCGTACGCCACGGTCGCGTCCGACTGCAGGCGCCACCCCTGGTCGAGGCGGTTCTGGAACACGCGCGCGACCTTGGGGAAGTCCTCGGCGACGCGGGCCTCGCGCTGCACGAGGGACGCGAACACCACGACGCGGTAGCGGTCGTCCGCCGGCACGCCGGCCTGGTCGAGCGACTGGTACATCCGGTCGACCAGGGTCTTCAGGATGTCGTGCGCCGGCGTCGACGGGTCGATGTCGTAGGTCGCGGGGAACAGGAACCCCTCGAGGCTCGTCGCCCCGGCCGGGAGCCCGAACGAGCCCCAGTCGGCGGCGGCCGCCTCGAGGTCCGTCAGCGCGACCCCGGTGCCGTCCGCGATGAGCGGCAGCGCCTCCTTGAGCGCCGTCCCCTCGGGGATGACGAAGGTGTTCGCGAGGCGCGTCGACTCGGAGTCGAGCAGCGCCGACAGTGCGGCCTTGGCGCTCATCTCGGCCTTGAGCGAGTACGCGCCGGGCTGGAAGACGGGCTCCGGGCTCTGGGCGAGGAGCAGGTCGTAGAAGGGGTCGTACGACTTGATGACCCCGTCCGAGACGAGGTTGTTGGCGATGTCGCTGCCGCCGTCGCCCTGGTGGATCGTGAACAGCACCTCGCTCGAGCCGGTGCCGGTGAAGTCGGTCGGCTCGGGCTCGGCGAACAGGCCGCGCACGGGCTCGAGGAAGATCGTGACTGCGATGGCGACGAGCGCGGCGAAGACGCCGAAGGCCAGAAGCCCGCCGATGAGCCCGCGGCGGCTGCGGCGCTTCCTCGCGCCGCCCGTCGCGCGAGCCGCGCGGCGACGCTTCGGGCGCGCGTCCGGGTCGAACGCGGCCGCGTCGTCGCGGCCGCGGGGCTCGGGCACGTCGGGCCCGGTGAAGAGGCGGCCCAGCGGATCGTGCGCCTCAGTCGGCGCGGGCTGCTGCTCCGGAGTCGGGTCGGGCGGAGTCGGCTGCGCCTGCTCGGCGGCGCGGGCGTCGCGGCGGCTCGGGGGGACGTCGGTCACGGGGAGGTCCTTCGTTCGGTTCGAGCAGGACTCCGGCCGGGGTGCCGGCCGAGCGCTCGGAATCGATGGCGTGCTGCAGGATCACCACGGCGGCGACCTGGTCGATCACGGCTCGGGAGCCGCGGGTGGTGCGTCCGGAGCGGTGCAGGGCGCTCTGAGCGGTGACCGTCGACAGCCGCTCGTCGACGAGCCGCACCGGAGCGGTGGGCACCGCCTCGGCGAGCAGTCGAGCGAATCCGCGCGCGTCCTCCGTCGAGGCCGTCTCGGCCCCCGACAGCGACAACGGCAGTCCGACGATGATCGCCTGGGCATCGTACTCGGCGGCGAGGTGAGCGATCCGGGAGACGTCCGAGGATCCGCCGTCAGTGCCCGCCCGCGCGACCGTCTCGACGGGCACCGCGAGCAGGCCGTCGGCGTCGCAGCGGGCGACCCCGATGCGGGCACGGCCCACATCGATGCCGAGCCGGACGCCGAACCGGCTCATTCAGCTGGTCGCTTCCTGCACCACGGCCTCGAGCGCCGCGCCGATGGCGGAGACGTCGGAGCCGCCGCCCTGGGCGAGGTCGTCCTTGCCGCCTCCGCCGCCACCGAGGATCCCGGCGGCGCGCCTGGCGAGCGCACCCGCGCGGCGGCCCTGGTCGCGGGCGGCCTGGTTGGTGGCGACGATCACCGCGGGCTTGCCCGAGACGTCGGCGGCGAGCGCGACGACGGCCGGCTCCTGGCCGAGCCGCTCGCGGACGGAGGTCACGAGGGAGCGCAGCTCGTCGGTCGATCCGGCGGAGCCGATGCTCTCGGCGACGACGGTCGTGCCGCCCACGGTGCGGCCGGTCGCGGCGAGGGCGGGCACCCGGTCGGCGAGGGCCTTGGCCTCGAACGCGGCGATCCGCTTCTCAGCGGCCTTGAGGCTCGCGACGAGCTCGCCGATCCGCTCGGGGAGCTGCTCGCGCGGGGTCTTCAGCGAGGACGAGATCGTGCTGACGAGGGCGCGCTCGGCGGCGAGCTCCTGGAAGGCCTCGCGGCCCACGAGCGACTCGACGCGGCGGTTGGTCGATCCGACCGAGGACTCGCTGACCAGGCTGATCACGCCGACCTCGGACGACCGCCCGACGTGGGTGCCCGCGCAGAGCTCGCGCGACCAGGGCCCGCCGATGTCGACCACGCGGACGACGTCGCCGTACTTCTCGCCGAAGAGGGCCATCGCGCCGAGCGCCTTCGCCTCGTCGATCGGGAGCTCGCGCGTGACGACCTCGAGGTTGTCACGGATCGCCGTGTTGGCGATCTCCTCGATCTCGCTGCGGGTCTCGAGCGAGAGGGCCTGGTTCCACGAGAAGTCCAGGCGCAGGTAGCCCGCCTTGTTGTAGGAGCCGGACTGGTGCGCCTGCGGACCGAGCACCTGGCGCAGCGCGGCGTGGATGAGATGCGTGCCCGAGTGCGCCTGCGTGGCGCCCCGGCGCCAGTCGCGGTCGACGACGGAGGTGGCGGCGTCGCCCACTCCGACCTCGCCGCTGGCGACCTGGACCTTGTGGCTGATGAGCCCCTTGACGGGCTTCTGCACGTCGAGGACCTCGAGATCGAAGCCGGAGCCGACGATGCGGCCGGCGTCGGCCTCCTGGCCGCCCGACTCCGCGTAGAGGCTGGTCGCCTCGAGGATCACCTCGGCGATGTCGCCCGCGACCGCCTTCGTGACGGAGTGCCCGCCGACGATGAGGCCGAGGATGCGCGTCTCGGTGTCGAGCACGTCGTAGCCGGTGAACAGCGTCTCGCCGTGGGCGCGGAAGTCGGCGTAGACCGAGAGATCGGCCAGCGCCGACTTCTTCGACTTCGCGTCGGCCTTCGCACGCGTGCGCTGCGCGGTCATGAGGGAATCGAACGCCTCGCGGTCGACCGCCAGACCCGACTCCTCGGCGATCTCGAGGGTGAGGTCGATCGGGAACCCGAAGGTGTCGTGCAGGAGGAACGCGGTGTCGCCCGGCAGCGTCGGCGACTCGGCCTTCTTCGTCTTCAGGACCGCGAGGTCGAGGATCTCGGTGCCGGCCGCGAGGGTGCGCAGGAACGCCTCCTCCTCGCCGTAGGCGCTGGTCGAGAGGCGCTCGAACTCCGTGGACACCTCGGGGTAGGCCGACGCCATCGCGTCGCGCGAGGCGGCGAAGAGCTCGGGGAACGTCGCGGTGTCCACTCCGAGCAGGCGCATGGCGCGCACCGTGCGGCGCATCAGGCGGCGGAGGATGTAGCCGCGCCCCTCGTTGGACGGCGTCACGCCGTCCGACAGCAGCATCAGCGAGGAGCGCACGTGGTCGGCGATGACGCGCATGCGGACGTCGTCCTCGTGGACGGCTCCGTAGCGGCGGCCCGAGAGCTCGGCGGCGCGATCGAGGACCGGACGGACCTGGTCGATCTCGTACATGTTCTCGACGCCCTGCTTGAGGAAGGCGACGCGCTCGAGGCCCATGCCGGTGTCGATGTTCTTGCGCGGCAGCTCGCCGAGGATGTCGAAGTCGACCTTGCTCGTGCCCTCGCCGCGGAGGTACTGCATGAAGACGAGGTTCCAGATCTCGACGTAGCGGTCGTCGTCCGTCGCCGGGCCGCCGTCGATCCCGTAGGCGGGGCCGCGGTCGAAGAAGATCTCGGAGCAGGGGCCCGCGGGGCCGGGCTGGCCGGTCGACCAGTAGTTGGTGTCCTTGTCCAGGCGCTGGATGCGCTCGTCCGGCAGTCCCGCGATCGTCTTCCAGAGCGCGATCGCCTCGTCGTCGTCCTTGTAGACGGTGACCCAGAGGTCCTTCTCGTCGAAGCCCAGTCCCCCGTCGCTCTCGGCGCCGGTGAGCAGCTCCCAGGCGTAGCCGATCGCCCCCTCCTTGAAGTAGTCGCCGAAGGAGAAGTTGCCGTTCATCTGGAAGAAGGTGCCGTGACGAGGCGTCTTGCCGACCTCCTCGATGTCGTTGGTGCGGATGCACTTCTGCACGCTGGTGGCACGCGGGTAGGGCGCGGGGACCACTCCGGTGAGGTAGGGCACGAACGGCACCATGCCGGCGACGGTGAAGAGGAGGCTCGGGTCCTCGCTCACGAGGGAGGCGGAGGGGACCACGGTGTGGCCGCGGCTCCCGAAGAAGTCGAGCCAGCGGTTGCGGATGTCTGCGGTCTGCATGGGTTCCGTTACGGTTCGGTCGGTGACGACGCGGATGTCGGGCGGCGGGGCGTCAGCCCTCGCCGATGGCGGCCTTCAGTTCGGCCTCGCGCTGGTGGTAGCCCTCGGAGACGGCCTCGCCGAGCTCCTTCGCGGTGCGGTTGATGTCGGCGAAGAGCCGGGCGCCCGCCTCGGTGCGCGAGACCTGGTGGGCGACCGCGAATCCGAGGCCGATCCCGATGACGATCAGGAGGATGTTCTTCACGGGGTGTCCTTCCACAGCGGCGGGGCGGGCGCGACGGCGCGACGACCCGTTCGATTCTAGGGCGCGGGCGCGGCGCTACTTCGAGCGCGGGCGCTTCGTGCGCTTCGCGGCGGAGCGGCCGACCGCGGCTCCGGCCTTGTCGGCCGTCCGTCCGGCGACGAGCACGGCGCGGACTCCGGCGGTGAAGCCGGCGAGCTTGATGAGCGGACCGCCGACGGTCGCGGCCGTGAGGGCGACGAGCGCGTTGACGTTGCCGGTGACCTCGGCGACGTCCTTGGTGATCGTGTCCACCCGCGCGAGCTGGTGGTTGGCCTCGCGGAGAGTGGAGGCCGACTCGTCGAGGATCGGCGTCAGTCCGTCGCTGGCCTGCTTGATGGCCTCGCTCGTGCTGTCGAAGACGCGTCCGAGCTTCCAGAGCGGGACGGCGGTGATCGCCACCAGGATCGCGAACACCCCCGCGGCGATGAGCCCTGCGATGTCTCCACCGGTCACGGTGACCTCCGTTCGATGCCGCCCAGCGCGGCACTCCAGCCTACCGACGGGCCGCGAGAGGGACGGGCGCTCGGCTCGGGCGCGACGGCCGGATCGGGCGCAGCGCGGGACTCTCGGAGCGCGGCGGGCACTCCGGATCGCGACCCCGGGAACGGGAAAGGCCCCGGTGCGCACACCGGGGCCTTTCTCTGCGGGGCTGGACTCAGCGGGCCGCGTAGTACTCGACGACGAGCTGCACTTCGCAGGTCACGGGGACCTCGGCGCGCTTCGGGCGGCGCAGGAGCGTCGCCTGCAGCTTGTCGATCTCGACCTCGAGGTAGCCCGGGGTCTTGGGGAGGACGTCGACGTGTCCACCGGCGGCGGCGACCTGGAAGGGCTCGGTGCCCTCGGAGCGGGTCTTGACGTGGATGACCTGGCCCGGCTTCACGCGGAAGGAGGGGCGGTCGACCGTCTTGCCGTCCACCATGATGTGGCGGTGGGTGACGAACTGGCGGGCCTGCGCGGTGGTACGGGCGAAGCCCGAGCGCAGGACGAGGGCGTCGAGGCGCATCTCGAGGAGCTCGACCAGGTTCTCACCGGTCAGGCCCTGGGTGCGGCGCGCCTCCTGGAAGGCGATGCGGAGCTGCTTCTCGCGGATGCCGTACTGGGCGCGCAGACGCTGCTTCTCACGCAGGCGGACCGCGTAGTCGGAGTCGGCCTTGCGCTTCGAGCGGCCGTGCTCGCCGGGAGCGTAGGGACGCTTCTCGAGGTAGCGGGCGGCCTTCGGGGTCAGGGGGATGCCGAGGGCGCGCGAGAGGCGCGTCTTCGAGCGGGTACGGGACGTGGTCGACACAGTGGTCCTTCCAAGGTCTGAGAGGTTCGGTCGCAGCTCTCGACCGCCGGCTCCGGGAGGAGGGCGGACGCCGCGGTCGTGTCCTCCGCGGGTGCGGGGGAAGGGTGACCGCAGTGGCGGGCTGCGCGATTCAGAGGGATGCGCTGCTCCGCTCGGCTACAGAGCGGTGGGCAACCTCGCAAGACTATCAGGCCACGGCCTCCCGTGCGGGTCGCGCGAGTTCGCGGTCGGCGCGGTCAGCCCCGGTCGCCGCGGATGATGCGCAGGAGCTTCGCCAGTCGTGCGGAGACGTCGCGCTCGTTGCCGTGCTCGGTGGGCCGGTAGTACCGCGCGCCCTGGAGCGGGTCCGGGAGGTACTGCTGCTCGAGGACGCCGAGGTCGGCGTCGTGCGGGTACCGGTAGCCCTTCCCGTGGCCGAGCTTCTTGGCGCCGGGGTAGTGCGCGTCGCGCAGGTGCGCCGGCACCCGGCCCGCGCGGCCCGCGCGCACGTCCGCGATGGCCGCGTCGATGGCGGAGTAGGACGCGTTCGACTTCGGGGCGGTCGCCAGGTGCACGACCGCCTGGGCGAGCGGGATGCGCCCCTCCGGCATGCCGATGAACTGCACGGCGTCGGCCGCGGCGATCGCGACGACGAGCGCCTGCGGGTCGGCCATGCCGATGTCCTCGGACGCGGAGACGATGATGCGGCGGGCGATGAACCGCGGATCCTCCCCCGCCTCGATCATCCGGGCCAGGTAGTGCAGCGCCGCGTCGACGTCCGAGCCCCGGATGGACTTGATGAAGGCGCTGATGACGTCGTAGTGCTCGTCGCCGTTGCGGTCGTAGCGCAGCAGGGCGCGGTCGACGGCGCGCGCGACGACCTCGGTCGTGATCACGGGGAGCGCGGGCTCCTCGGCGGCGGCCTCGACGGGAGCGCCCTCGTCGTCCTCGTCCTCCTCGTCCGGGTCCTCCGCGGCGGCGGCGCGGGCGACCCGGTCGGCCTCGCGGGCCTCCGAGCGGGCGGAGGTGGCGGCGGCCTCGAGCGCGGTCAGCGCCCGCCGGGCGTCTCCGGAGGCGAGCCGCACGATGCTCGCCCGGGCCTCCTCCTCCAGCGTCACCGAGTCGCGCAGACCCCGCTCGTCGTGCAGGGCGCGGTCGACCAGGACGCCCAGGTCGTCGTCGCTGAGCGGCTCGAGGGTCAGCAGGAGCGAGCGCGAGAGCAGCGGCGCGATCACCGAGAACGAGGGGTTCTCGGTCGTGGCCGCGATGAGGATGACCCACCCGTTCTCGACCCCGGGCAGCAGTGCGTCCTGCTGCGCCTTGGTGAAGCGGTGGATCTCGTCGAGGAAGAGCACGGTGGACGTGCCGTAGAGGTCGCGGGTGGAGAGTGCCTCCTCCATCACCTGCCGCACGTCCTTCACGCCCGCCGTGACGGCGGAGAGCTCGACGAAGCGGCGGCCGCTGGAGTGGGCCACCGCCTGCGCGAGCGTGGTCTTGCCCGTGCCGGGAGGGCCCCAGAGGATCACGGACACCGCTCCCCGCTCCCCCGTCGTGTCGGCGGCGAGGGCGACCAGGGGCGAGCCTGGCGTCAGGAGGTGGCGCTGGCCGGCGACCTCCTCGAGGCTGCGCGGCCGCATCCGCACGGCGAGCGGAGTCGCCCCGGAGCGGAGTCCGGCCTGCTGCATGGTCATGCCCCCAGCGTAACGACGGCCTCCGACAGAGCCCCGGCCCGACTGCCCGGCGCGACGGAGCGGCGTTTGTCGCGCCTCCGGCGGTTCTCGTAGGCTCGACGCGGCCTGCGTGCGCGGGCCGCCGCGCCGAAGCCGCGCGGACGAGGACGTCGGAGGAACACGTGGCCCAGGGCAAGTCGAACGACCGCGAGGCGCGCACCCGGCTCCGGGCCTATCAGGCCCGTCAGAGCCTCCACCGCTCGAGGCAGAAGCGGCGCGTGCGCGACAACGTGATCGCGGCGATCGCCGCCGTCGTCGTGATCGGGCTCGCGGTCGTCGCCCAGATCCTCTACTTCTCCGACGGCCCCGGCACCCCGGTCGCCGAGCCGACCTCCTCCTCCTCCGCGACCCCGACGCCCGAGGCGACGGGGTCGAACACCGGCGACGTCCCCTCCTCCGACATCGCCGAGGGCCGCGACTGGACGGGCACGCTCACGATCGGCGAGGACCCGCTGGGCATCACGCTCGCCGGCGCCGCCGCCCCGCAGGCGGTGTCCTCCTTCATCTCGCTGACGCAGTCCGGCTTCTACGACGGCGTCTCCTGCCACCGCCTCACCACGGAGGGCCTCTACGTCCTCCAGTGCGGCGACCCGAATGGCGACGGCACCGGCGGCCCCGGCTACAGCTACGGCCCCGTCGAGAACGCGCCCGAGGACGGCGTCTACCCGGCCGGGACCATCGCGATGGCCCGCCAGGGCGGCAACGGCTACAGCCAGGGAAGCCAGTTCTTCGTCGTCTACCAGGACACGACCCTGCCCGCCGATGCGGCCGGCGGGTACACCGTGCTCGGGCAGGTCACCTCGGGACTCGACGCGCTCGTCAGCGACGTCGTGTCGAAGGGCACGGCCGACGGATCGGGTGACGGCGCCCCCGCCGAGCCCGTGACCATCACCTCCGTCTCCGTCCAGTAGCCGCACCCGCGGCGTCGTCACGGTCCGCCCGCGCGGGGAGTGCAATAGGCTTGTCGTCACTGCCCGTTCGCGGCCGAGCGCGGTCTTCGGCCCTCCGGCCGTCGAGCCCCACCGGCCGACGACGCGACGGGCACCGAGAAGCACGACATCGAACAGCAAGGTGAGGCTCCGAGCGATGAGTGACCAGCAGCCGTGGGGACGGGTCGGCGACGACGGGACGGTCTACGTCCGCGTCGGCGACGGGGAGCGAGAGGTCGGCCAGTACCCCGATGCGACTCCCGAGGAGGCGCTCGCCTACTACGAGCGCAAGTACACGGAGCTCGCCGGGCAGGTCTCCCTGCTCGAGCAGCGCGCCAAGCGGGGCGCACCCGCCGGAGACGTCGCCCGGACGGTGCAGTCGCTGTCCGCGGCCATTGCGCAGGCGAACGCGGTCGGCGACCTCGAATCGCTGCAGACCCGGGTCGACGCGCTGAGCGGCTCCGTCGAGGATCTGACCGAGCAGCAGGCGGCCGAGTCGAAGGCCGCGCTGTCCGAGGCCCTCGCCTACCGCGAGGCCATCGTCGCCGAGGCCGAGGCCCTGGCGGCTGTCGACCCGGCGAAGACGCAGTGGAAGCAGGCCAGCGCCGCGATCGACGACCTCTTCGCCCGCTGGCAGAACCACCAGCAGCAGGGTCCGCGCCTGCCCAAGAACGACGCGAACGAGCTGTGGCGCCGGTTCCGCGGTGCGCGCACCACGATCGAGCAGAACCGCAAGGCGTTCTTCGCCGACCTCGACTCCGCGCACCGCGAGGCCAAGCAGGCCAAGCAGGCGCTCATCGACCAGGCCGAGGCGCTGGTGCCCCAGGGCGCCGACGCCATCCCGGACTACCGCGCGCTCCTCGAGCGCTGGCGGGTCGCCGGCCGTGCCGGCAAGCGGTTCGACGACGCGCTCTGGGCGCGCTTCAAGGCCGCCGGCGACGCGATCTACGGCGCCAAGGCCGAGATCGTCGCGCAGGAGAGCGTCGAGTACACCGAGAACCTCGACCTCAAGCTCGCCCTCCTCGAGGAGGCGGAGCCGCTCCTGCAGGAGCAGGACCGCGAGAAGGCCAAGCGGGTGCTGCTCTCGATCCAGGAGCGCTGGGACGCCGTCGGCCGCGTGCCGCGCGAGCAGGTGCGCACCATCGAGGACCGCCTCCGCAAGGTCGAGGCGCACGTCCGCAAGCTCGACGAGGAGCACTGGAACCGCAGCAACCCGGAGCGCAAGGCCCGCTCCGAGGGTCTCGCCTCGCAGCTGACCGCCGCGATCCAGAAGCTCCAGGACGAGCTCGACGAGGCGAAGGCGCGCGGCGACCGCGACGCGATCGCCCAGGCTCAGGAGGCGCTCGACGCCCGCAAGGTCTGGCTCGACGCGATCGGCTAGACCCGCGCCGGCGGATCCCTCCACAGATCCGCTCGCGACGCTCCAGAGGGGAGGCGCATCGGCCAGCATGGCCGGATGCGCCTCCCCTCCGTGCTCCTCCCCGGGCACCTCCCTCTCGCGGAGCTGTGCGCCGCCCGCCTCGACGGCGAGCTGGTCGCGCTCGACGAGGGCTTCCTCGTCGCGGACCTGCCCCTGGGGGCGTCCGAGCGGGCCGCCTCCCTGCGCTCGCTGCTCCCCCGCGGCGCCGTCGCCGATCGTCTCTCCGCCGCATGGGTGCACGGGGCGACGCACGGCCCGCCGCCGGTGCACAGCGCCTCGATCGACCGGCGGAAGCGCCGACAGGCGCCGTCGAACCCCCGCCTGCGCTGCCACGAGGTCCTGCTCGACGAGGACGACGTCGTCCTCCTCGGCGGCGCGCCGGTCACGTCGCCTGCTCGCACGCTGATCGACCTCGCCCGGACGGAGGACGCGGGCGCGATCCTCCGGGCGCTCTCTCGGAGCACCCGGACCGGCCTCGACGCCGTCCTCGCGAGGCTGGAGGAGGGCAGCGCCGTCGCCGGACGGAGGATCGTCGGACGACGGCTGCGGGCGGCGCTCGGCGAGGCGCCGCCCGGGGATCAGCCCGCGTTCACCCGGTAGACGTCGTAGACGGCGTCGATCCGGCGCACGGCGTTCAGCACGCGGTCCAGGTGGGTGGTGTCGCCCATCTCGAAGACGAACCGGCTGATCGCCAGCCGGTCGCTCGAGGTGGAGACCGTCGCCGAGAGGATGTTGACGTGGTGCTCCGAGAGCACGCGCGTCACGTCGCTCAGCAGGCCCGAGCGGTCCAGCGCCTCGACCTGGATCTGCACGAGGAAGATGCTCTTGGAGGACGGCGCCCACTCGACGTCGACGATCCGCTCCGGCTCCTTCAGCAGCTCCTGCACGTTGTGACAGTTCGCCTGGTGCACGGAGACGCCGGCTCCCCGCGTCACGAATCCGACGATCTGATCGCCCGGCACCGGAGTGCAGCACTTCGCGAGCTTCACGAGGATGTCCGGCGCGCCCTTCACGAGGACGCCCGACTCGCTGCTCCGGCTCCGCGGCCGGGGCGAGCGCGGGAGGGTGACCTCGTTCTCGTCCGACTCCGGATCGCCCTGGATGGAGGAGACGACCTTCTCGAGCACCGACTGGGTCGAGACGTGGCCCTCGCCGACGGCCGCGTAGAGCGCCTCGACGTCGTTGTAGCGCAGCTGGCTGGCCACCTCGGTGAAGGTGTCCTGGCTCATCAGCTTCTGCAGCGGCAGGTTCTGCTTCCGCATCGCCCGGGCGATGGAGTCCTTGCCCTGCTCGATCGCCTCGTCGCGCCGCTCCTTGGTGAACCACTGCCGGATCTTGTTGCGGGCCCGGGGGCTCTGCACGAAGTGGAGCCAGTCCTGACTCGGTCCCGAGTCGGGGTTCTTCGAGGTGAAGACCTCGACCACGTCGCCCGTCGTCAGAGCCGACTCCAGCGGCACGAGGCGCCCGTTGACCTTGGCGCCCATCGTCCGGTGCCCGACCTCGGTGTGCACCGCGTAGGCGAAGTCGACCGGGGTCGCACCGGTCGGCAGGCCGATCACGCGTCCCTTCGGGGTGAAGACGTAGACCTCCTTGGCGCCGATCTCGAAGCGGAGGGAGTCGAGGAACTCGTTCGGGTCGGTGGTCTCCGACTGCCAGTCCGAGAGGTGCGCGAGCCAGGCGAGGTCGGTGTCGTTCGATCCGGAGGTGGGCACCTTGCCGGTGGCCATCTGCTCCTTGTACTTCCAGTGCGCCGCGATGCCGAACTCCGCGTGCTGGTGCATCTCGTTGGTGCGGATCTGGATCTCGACCGCGCGGCCCTTCGGCCCGACGACCGTCGTGTGCAGCGACTGGTAGAGGTTGAACTTCGGAGTGGCGATGTAGTCCTTGAACCGGCCCGGCATCGGCGTCCAGCGGGCGTGGATCGAGCCGAGCACGGCGTAGCAGTCGCGCACCGAGTTCACGAGGACGCGGATGCCGACCAGGTCGTAGATCTCGTCGAACTCGCGACCGCGGACGACCATCTTCTGGTAGATCGAGTAGTACTGCTTCGGCCGGCCGACGACGCGACCGCGGATCCGCCCGGCCCGCAGGTCCTCGCTGATCAGGTCGATGACGTTCTGCACGAACTCCTCGCGCTGCGGCGTCCGCCGCTTCACCAGGCTCTCGATCTCGTTGTAGATCTTGGGGTAGAGCACCGCGAAGGACAGGTCCTCGAGCTCCCACTTGATGGCCTGGATGCCGAGGCGGTGCGCCAGCGGCGCGTAGATCTCGAGGGTCTCGGTGGCCTTGCGGGCCGCGGACTCGGCGGGGACGAAGCCCCAGGTCCGCGCGTTGTGAAGGCGGTCGGCGAGCTTGATGATCAGGACGCGGATGTCCTTCGACATCGCCACGATCATCTTGCGGACGGTCTCGGCCTGCGCGCTGTCGCCGTACTTGACCTTGTCGAGCTTGGTGACGCCGTCGACGAGCATCGCGACCTCGTCGCCGAAGTCCGCGCGGAGCTCGTCGAGCTGGTAGTCGGTGTCCTCGACGGTGTCGTGCAGCAGCGCGGCGGCGATCGTCTTCGAGCCGATGCCGAGGTCGGCGAGGATCTGCGCGACGGCCAGCGGATGCGTGATGTAGGGCTCGCCGCTGCGGCGCTTCTGGTTCGCGTGCGCCCGCTCCGCGACCGAGTACGCGCGCTCGATGAGCGCGATGTCGCTCTTGGGGTGGTGCATCCGGACGGTGCGGACGAGGGTGTCGACAGCCCCGGAGGGCTGCGCGCGCGAGAAGATCCGCGGGACCAGTCTGCGCAGGGCAGCGGTCGAGGACGTCGTCGTCGTTTCCGTCACGCGAGGATCTCCATCGCCCCATTATCGCCCGTGCGGACGGCGCCGATGACCGTTCCGCCCGGGGCGGACGGCGCCGGCGTCAGCCGATGCGTCCCGGGCGCCCCTCGCCGTCGACCACGTCGCCGCCCGCCGCGGCCCAGGCGGTCATGCCGGCGTCGACGTTGGCGACCTCGTAGCCGGCGCCGTCGAGGGCCTGCGTCACCATCGCGGAGCGGACTCCGGAGTGGCAGACCACCAGGATCGCCGTGTCGGCCGGGAGCTCGTCCTGCCGGGCGCCGATCTCCCCCATCGGGATGTGGTGGGCGGCCGGAGCGTGCCCCGCCGCCCACTCGTGCGGCTCCCGGACGTCGAGCAGCCAGACCTCGTCGCGCTCGACGAGTCCGACGGCGTCGGCCGCCGTGACCTGTGCGTAGTCGGCCACGGCTCAGCCCTGCACGGCCGGCGCGGTCGCCTTCGCCCGGGCCGACTCCACGCGCTTGTCGTGCTTGGAGATCTCGGGCTCCCGGCTGCGCAGCTGGGCGTACAGCGGCGCCGCGACGAAGATCGTCGAGTACGTGCCGACGATGATGCCGATCAGCAGGGCGAGCGAGATGTCGCGGAGCGTGCCCGCGCCGAGGACGAACGCACCGATCACGAGGATCGCGGCCACCGGGAGGGCGGCGACGATCGAGGTGTTGATGGAGCGCACGAGAGTCTGGTTCTCGGCCAGGTTCACCGTCTCGGAGAAGGTGCGGGTCGTGCTGCCGAGCGCCTCCACGGTGTTCTCGCGGATCTTGTCGAAGACCACGACCGTGTCGTAGAGCGAGTAGCCGAGGATCGTCAACAGTCCGATCACCGCCGCCGGCGACACCTCGGTGCCGGTGATGCCGTAGACGCCCGCCACGATCACGAGGTCGTGCAGGAGCGCGACGATCGCCGCGAGCGACATCTTCCAGGTGCGGAAGTACGCCCACATGGCCAGGGCCGCGAGGACCACGAAGATCACCAGGCCGCGCAGGGCCTGCTGGGTCACGTCGTTGCCCCACGCCGCTCCGATGAAGGAGGAGGCGACCTGGTCGGTGGGCACGTCGTACGCCTCCGACAGGGCGTTCCGCACCGCGGTCGACTCGTCGGTCGAGAGCTGGCCGGTCTGCACGCGGATGGAGTCGTCGCCGACGATGGACACGCGCGGCACGGTCTCCGGAGCGACCGAGGTCACCGCATCCGTCGCCGTCGCCTGCTCGAGGCTCGACGGCGAGGACACCGTGAACTGCGAGCCGCCGGTGAACTCGATGCCGAAGTTGAAGCCGCCGCGGGCGACCGTCCCGAGCAGCGTGATCAGGATCAGGGCGAGCGAGACGAGGTACCACGTGCGGCGCCGACCGACGAAGTCGATCGATCGCGCACCGGTGTAGAGGTCGTTTCCGAACTGCGAGAAGCTGGCCATCACGCGTCCTTCCCGTTCGAGTCGTTGGAGTCGCGCAGGCCGGCCGCCTCGGCGGCCTTCCGCTCGGCGATGGTCTGGCGCTTGGCCGCCTCACGGGACGCGGAGGCGCGCTTGCCGGCGACCACCTGGTCCTGCGGACGGAAGGCGGCTCGGCCGCGGTACACGGCCCCGAGCGCCCGGGGATCCAGGCCCGAGGCCTTGTGCCCCTCGGCGAAGAACGGTCTCGTGGCCATCAGCTGCAGGATCGGGTGGGTGAACAGCGCCACCACGATCAGGTCGATGATCGTCGTGATCCCGAGGGTGAGCGCGAAGCCGCGGACACTGCCGACGGCGAGGAGGAAGAGGACCACCGCGGCGAGCAGGTTCACCATGTCGGACGCGAAGATCGTGCGCAGCGCGCGCCGCCAGCCGGACTCGACGGCGGACTGGAGGCCGCGTCCGTCGCGGAGCTCGTCGCGGATGCGCTCGAAGTACACGATGAACGAGTCGGCCGTGATGCCGATCGCGACGATGAGACCCGCGACTCCTGCGAGCGAGAGGCGCAGTCCCTCCCGCCAGGACAGCAGCGTGACGACGAGGTAGGTGACGATCGCCGCGACGAGCAGCGAGGCGATCGTGACGGCCCCGAGCACGCGGTACTGCGCGATGGAGTAGACGATGACGAGGATCAGGCCGATGAGGCCGGCGAGCAGGCCGCTGGCGAGCTGGGCGGAGCCGAGCGTCGCCGAGATGCTGTCCGAGCTCTGGACCTGGAAGCCGATCGGCAGCGCGCCGTACTTGAGCTGGTCGGCGAGCGTCTTCGACGACTCCTGGGTGAAGGAGCCCGAGATCTGCGCGTTGCCGTCGGTGATGGCGGCGTTCGTCGACGGGGCCGAGATGACCCGGCCGTCGAGGACGATCGCGAACTGGTTCTGCGCACCCTGCAGCGCCACGAGGCGCGAGGTCACGTCGCCGAAGGCCTGCGTGCCCTGGTCGTCGAACGAGAGGTTGACGGCCCAGGTGCCGGTGCTGGCGCCGGAGGAGGTCGTCATCAGGCCGTTCGAGGCGTCCGAGATGTCCTCGCCGGTGATCTCCACCGGGCCGAGGACGTACTTCACCGTCCCGCTGTCGTCGCAGGTGATGAGCGGCTGGTCGGCCGGGGCGAGGTTCGGGTCCTGGCCGTTGAGGAACGCGCAGTCGAACGAGGTGTACTGGGCCTCGAGCGCCGGCGTGAGGTAGGCGAGGTCGCTCGCGTTCGTCGGCGAGGCGGTCGGCTCCGTCGCGAGCGACGGGTCGACGGGCGTCGGCGTGGGCGAGGACGTCGCGTCGCCGCCGACCGAGCTGTTGGTGGCCTGGCTCGCGACGAGGACCGGGCGGAAGTCGAGCTTCGCCGAGGCCTCGATGCGCTGGAGCGTCTCGTCGTCGGGCGTGCCCGGGATCGAGACGACGATGTTGCTCGAGCCCTGGGTCGTGATCTCGGCCTCGGAGACGCCGGACGCGTCGATGCGCTGGCGGATGATCGAGACGGCCTGCGTCAGCTGCTCCGACGAGACGGTGTCGCCGTCGTTCAGCTGCGGCTGCAGGACGATCTGCGTGCCGCCCTCGAGGTCGAGGGCGAGCTTCGGCGTCCAGGAGCCGCCGCCCCAGAGGACGGCCGCCGTGTTGAGTCCGACGAGAGCGAGGATCAGGACACCGAGCCAGCTCAGGGAGCGGCGGGCCTTCCGGACGGGGGTTGATGCGGCCACCCAGGGCTCAGCTTTCTCTTCGGTCGACGGTGATCGGCCCGGGGTCGCCCGGGCGTGGAGAAGGGCGGGCGGGCGCCGATGCGCCCGGCCCGACCAGGAGACTACTGCGCGTCGGGGCGGCGGTCGCGCTCGACCGGGTCCACCAGCGGGTCGCGGTGCGCGGAGTCGCGCTCGCCGAACTCGGGCGAGCCGGTCGCGGTCAGCGGGTCGGCCTCGTCCTCGGTGTCGACGGCGACGGCGTTCTCGCTCGGGTCGATGAGGCGGGCGATCGCCTGACGGTGGATGGTCAGCAGCGTGCCGGGGGTCGACTCGATGACGATCTTGTTCGCCTCGTCGTCGATCGACACGACGGTGCCGAAGAGGCCGGAGCCGGTCATGAGCTCCACCCCCGGCTGGAGGTTGTTCTTCATGCTCTCCGCGTCGCGCTGGCGCTTCTTGTTGTTGCGGAACATGAAGATGATCATCACGGCGAGCAGCAGGACGAGCAGGATGATCGTCGGATCCATGGGTGGGCCTTCCGGAGTGGATGGGCGATCCGCCGCGCGGCCTCAGGTCGAGGCGGAGCGGATCGAGCGGCCCGTCGGGCCTAGAGAATCATAGATCATCGGGGAACAGGGGCGGCTGAGCCGCCGTCCCCCGGGGGTCGATGCCGAAGTGGCGGTAGGCGGCGGGGGTCGCCACGCGGCCGCGCGGCGTCCGGGTCAGCAATCCGATCCGCACGAGGAACGGCTCGACGACGGCCTCGACCGTCTCCGCCTCCTCCCCCACCGACACGGCGAGGGTGTTCAGGCCGACCGGCCCGCCGTCGAAGCGGGTCAGCACGATCTCCATCACCGCGCGGTCGAGCCGGTCGAGTCCGAGCGCGTCGACGTCGTAGAGCTCCAGCGCCGCGCGGACGGCGGTCACGTCGGCCCGTCCGCCGTGGACCAGGGCGAAGTCCCGCACCCGCCGGAGCAGGCGGTTGGCGATGCGCGGGGTGCCTCGGCAGCGGCCGGCGATCTCGGCGATCGCGTCCGCGTCGATGTCGAGCTCGAGCAGCCGTGCCGCCCGGGCGAGCACCTGCCGCAGCTCGTCCTCCGCGTAGAACTCGAGGTGCGCGGTGAAGCCGAAGCGGTCGCGGAGCGGATTGGGCAGCAGGCCGGAGCGGGTCGTGGCGCCGACGAGCGTGAACGGGGCGAGATCCAGCGGGACGGACGTCGCTCCCGCCCCCTTGCCGACCATGATGTCGATCCGGAAGTCCTCCATCGCGAGGTAGAGCATCTCCTCCGCGGAGCGCGCCATGCGGTGGATCTCGTCGATGAAGAGGATCTCGCCGGGCAGCAGCGAGGAGAGGACGGCGGCGAGGTCGCCCGCGTGCTGGATCGCGGGGCCGCTGGAGAGCCGCAGGGGCGAGGAGCTCTCCTCCGCCACGATCATCGCGAGGGTCGTCTTGCCGAGCCCGGGCGGGCCCGCGAGCAGGATGTGGTCGGGGGTCCGGCCCTGCATGGCCGCGGCCTTGAGCAGCAGCTCGAGCTGGCCGCGCACCTTGCGCTGGCCGACGAACTCGCTGAGGTTCCTGGGCCGCAGGGCGCCCTCGAAGGCGACCTCGGCCTCCGACGCGACCTCGGCGCCCAGCACCTCGTCGCTCACGAGCGGGCCGCCGGACCGAGGCGGGCGAGGGCGAGCCGGAGCAGCGCCTGCACGTTCGCGGCGTCGGAGGCCTGCGCGTCGAGCAGGATCTCGTCGACCACATCGGCCGCGGTGCGCTCGGGCCAGCCCAGGCCGACGAGCGCCGCGAGCACGTTCTGCGCGGCGGTGGCGGCGGGACCGGAGCCGCGGGCGGCGCGCGGACGGACGGTCACCTTGCCGGCGAGGGACAGGATGATCAGCTTGGCCGTCTTCGGGCCGATGCCGCTGACCTTCCGGAACACCCCGTCGTCCTCGTCGGCGACCGCCTGCGCGATCCGGTCCGGCTCGACCGCGCCGAGAACGCCGAGGGCGGACTTCGGGCCGACGCCGGTCACGCCGATCAGCAGCTCGAAGATCTCGAGCTGCTCCTCGTCGGGGAAGCCGTAGAGGGTGAGCGAGTCCTCGCGGACGACGAGCACGGTGCTGACCGTGGTCTCGTCGCCGACGCGCATCTCGAGCGCGTGCTGCGGGGTCACGTTCACCGCGTAGCCGACGCCGTGGACGTCGAGGACGGCGAGGCTCCCGCGGGCGGAGAGGACGGTGCCGCGGAGGGAGGAGATCACCGCGTCAGTCTAGATGCTCGAACAGGCGTTCGACTCGCGGCCTCGGCGGCGCGCCACGCCCGCTGCGCTGCTGTGCCGCCCGCCGCTCCGTCGGCACCGGCTCCCGCCGACCCGGAGGAGGGCGCGAGAGGGGCCCGCCAGGCGTGGCAGACGGCCAGGGCGAGAGCGTCGGCCGCGTCGGCCGGCCGCGGCGGGGCGTCGAGCCGGAGGACGCGCTGGATCATCGCGGTGACCTGGCGCTTGTCCGCGGCTCCGTAGCCGGTGACGGCGGCCTTCACCTCGCTCGGCGTGTGCATCCCGACCGGGAGCCCGCGACGGGCCGCCGCGACGAGGGCGACGCCGCTGATCTGCGCGATGCCCATCACGGTGCTGACGTTGTTCTGAGCGAAGACCCGCTCGATCGCGACGGCGTCGGGGCGGTGCTCGTCGAGCAGCGCCTCGAGTCCGTCGCCCAGGGCCAGCAGGCGGCGCTCCAGCGCGTCGTCGGGCGGTGTCCGGAGGACCGTCACGTGCACGAGGGTCGCGCGGCGGTCGCGCGAGACGTCGACGATGCCGACGCCGCAGCGGGTGAGCCCGGGGTCGATCCCGAGGACGCGCATCAGGCCGCCCTCCGGGATCGGGCCGGGCTCACCGCGTCACTCCTCGTTCTCGAGCTCGGCGCGCACCTCTGCCGTGATGTCGAGGTTGGTGTAGACGTTCTGCACGTCGTCCGAGTCCTCGAGCGCGTCGATCAGGCGGAAGACCTTGCGGGCCGTCTCGGCGTCGGCCTCGACCTGGAGGGAGGCGACGAACTCGATGTCGGCGGAGTCGTAGTCGATGCCCGCCTCCTGCAGGGCCGAGCGGGCCGGGACGAGCTCGCTCGGCTCGACGCGGACCTCGAAGCTCTCGCCGTGGTCGAGCACGTCGTCGACGCCGAAGTCGAGGACCGCGCCGAGCACGTCGTCCTCGGTGACGCTCTCTCCGTGGGGCACGGAGATGACGCCCTTGCGCGCGAAGTTGTAGGCGACGCTGCCCGGGTCGGCCATGGTGCCGCCGTTGCGGGTCATCGCGGTGCGGACGTCCGCCGCGGCGCGGTTCTTGTTGTCGGTGAGGCACTCGACGAGCAGGGCGATGCCGTTGGGGCCGTAGGCCTCGTACATGATCGTCGTGTAGTCGATGACCTCGCCGGTGAGGCCGGCGCCGCGCTTGATCGCGCGGTCGATGTTGTCGTTCGGCACCGAGGTCTTCTTCGCCTTCTGCACGGCGTCGACGAGCGTCGGGTTGCCGGAGAGGTCGGCGCCGCCGATCTTGGCGGCCACCTCGATGTTCTTGATCAGCTTGGCGAAGGACTTCGCGCGGCGCGAGTCCTTGATCGCCTTCTGGTGCTTGGTCGTGGCCCACTTGGAATGCCCGGACACGGTGCTCCCTCGGAAATCTCGTTGCGTGCGGCCCCCGAGGGCGCCGCTGATGGCAGGGGCCAGTCTATTCGAGAGCCGGTCCGCGCCCGGCTCGCCACAAGCACAGCCGAACCAGTGATCCGCGTGCCAGCGGATCGCTGTAGGCGAACGCGACCCGCTCCACCCGCCCCGCCATCTCCGGAAGCCGACCGCGGCGAGCCGGGCAGGGACCGGCTCGCCACAAGCACAGCCGAACCAGTGATCCGCGTGCCAGCGGATCGCTGTAGGCGGAAGCGACCCGCTCCACCCACCCCCGCCATCTCCGGAAGCCGACCGCGGCGAGCCGGGCAGGGACCGGCTCGCTACTTGATCAGCCGCGACAGCAGCCGGTCGGCGAGGATCCTGCCGTCGGTCTGGCAGGTGGGGCAGTACTGGAGCGTGGAGTCGTGGAAGACCACCTGGCGGATCGTGTCGCCGCAGACGGGGCACGCCTCTCCTGTGCGGCCGTGGACGCGCATGCCGAGCTTCTTCTCGCGCTTGAGGTCGGCCGCGTGCAGGCCCTCGGCGCGGGCGAGCGCCTCCTCGAGTGTGTAGCGGAGGGCCGCGTAGAGGCGGTCCAGCTCGTCGGCGGTGAGCGCGGCGGGCTTGAAGGGCGACATGCGCGCCACGTGGAGGATCTCGTCGGAGTAGGCGTTGCCGATGCCGGCGATGCGGGACTGGTCGCGGAGGACGCCCTTCACCTGCGCCCTGCCCGCCGTGGCGAGGATCGCGCCGAGGATCTCCTCGGTGAACTCCGGGTCCAGCGGATCGGGACCCAGCCGGGCGACGCCCGGGACGTCGAGCGGATCGGCGACGATCGAGAGCGCGAGGCTCTTCTTGGTGCCGGCCTCCGTCACGTCGAACCCCGACCCGTCGTCGAGGACCAGCCGCGCGGCGAGCGGTCCCCGGCCGGGCTTCGCCGGCGCCGTCGGCCGCTCGGGCCGCCAGCGGACCCAGCCGGCGCGGGCGAGGTGCAGGAGGACGTGGGCCTCGCCGACTGCGAGGTCGAGGAACTTGCCGTGCCGCGACACTCCGTGGACGGTCTCGCCGGAGAGAGCCGACGGCGGGATGGCCACGGTCTTGAGGGCGGAGATCGCGAACACGTCGAGCCGCTCGAGGACGCGTCCGCCCAGGCGCGCGTCGAGATCGAGAGCGAGGGCCTGGACCTCGGGGAGTTCGGGCATGCGACCACCCTGGCCCGCGGGTCCCGCACCGTCCACCCCTGGCGGAGGGGGCGGCAGCGGGTCAGTCGCCGAAGCGCGTCGCCGCGACCTTCCGCAGGAACAGCTCGTGGAACCGGTAGTCGCCGGTGATCTCGGGATGGAACGCCGTCCCGAGGAGGTTGCCCTGCTCGACCGCGACCACCCGCCCGTCGGCGACACTGGCGAGCGCGGTCGCCCGCTCGCCCAGCTCCTCCACGACCGGTGCGCGGATGAAGACCGCGTGCACCGGCGGATCGCCGATGGCCGGCACGTCGAGATCGGTCTCGAAGGAGTCGAGCTGGTTGCCGAACGCGTTCCTCCGGACCGACACGTCCAGGCCGCCGAAGCTGCTCTGGCCGTCGATGCGGTCGAGGACCCGGTCGGCGAGCATGATCAGCCCGGCGCAGGTCCCGTAGACGGGCATCCCCGCACTGATCGCCTCGACGACCGGCTCCGCGAGGCCGAAGAGGCGCGACAGCTTGTCCATCACCGTGGACTCGCCGCCCGGGATGACCAGCCCCGCGACGGCGGCCAGCTCCTCCGGGCGGCGCACCAGCACCACCTCGGCGCCCAGCTCGCGCAGGACGTGCGCGTGCTCGCGGAAGTCGCCCTGCAGCGCGAGGACGCCGACGCGGAGCCCCTCGAGGGACTCCCGCGTCGGTCCTGCGCCGGCGAGCGGCGCGTCGGCGCTACCAGCCACGCTCGGCGAGGCGGTGCGGCGCGGGCACGTCGGCCACGTTGATGCCGACCATCGCCTCGCCCAGGCCGCGCGAGGCCTCCGCGACGACCTTCGCGTCGTCGAAGAAGGTGGTCGCCTTCACGATCGCGGCCGCGCGCTTGGCGGGCTCGCCCGACTTGAAGACGCCGGAGCCGACGAACACGCCGTCGGCGCCCAGCTGCATCATCAGCGCCGCGTCGGCCGGGGTCGCGACCCCGCCGGCGGTGAAGAGGACGACGGGGAGCTTGCCGGTCCGGGCGATCTCGACGACCAGGTCGTAGGGGGCCTGCAGCTCCTTCGCGGCGACGTAGAGCTCGTCCTTGGTCATCGCCTTCAGGCGGTTGACCTCGCCGGAGATCGTGCGGATGTGCTTGGTCGCCTCGGAGACGTCGCCGGTGCCGGCCTCGCCCTTCGAGCGGATCATCGCCGCGCCCTCGGTGATGCGGCGCAGCGCCTCGCCCAGGTTGGTCGCTCCGCAGACGAAGGGGACGGTGAAGTTCCACTTGTCGATGTGGTTCACGTAGTCGGCGGGCGAGAGGACCTCGGACTCGTCGATGTAGTCGACGCCGAGCTCCTGCAGGATCTGCGCCTCGACGAAGTGGCCGATGCGCGCCTTCGCCATGACGGGGATCGACACGGCGGAGACGATGCCGTCGATCAGGTCGGGGTCGCTCATGCGTGCGACGCCGCCCTGCGAGCGGATGTCGGCGGGGACGCGCTCGAGCGCCATGACGGCGACCGCGCCGGCGTCCTCCGCGATGCGGGCCTGATCGGCGTCGACGACGTCCATGATGACGCCGCCCTTGAGCATCTCGGCGAGACCGCGCTTGACGCGGCTCGAGCCGAACTGCTCGGGAGCGGACGAGGACGGAGTGGTGGTGTCGGTCATGTTCGCGAGTCCTGTTCTGTGCGGCGACTTCCGCCGACGGCAGCTCCGAGTCTACGAGACGGCGCCCGCCGTCCGCGGCGCTGGACAGGGGGCCGGGCGGCGGTCTAGAGGCTCGGCCAGGCCGCCGCGAGGCTCGCCCGCACGTCGCCGAGCAGCTGCGGGAGCGCCTTCGTGCGGGCGATGATCGGGAAGAAGTTCGCGTCGGTCGCCCAGCGCGGAACCACGTGCTGGTGCAGGTGCGCGGCGATCCCCGCTCCCGCGACCGCGCCCTGGTTCATCCCGAGGTTGAAGCCGTCGTTGTTCGAGACCGAGCGGACGACGCGCATGGCCGTCTGCGTGAGCGCTCCGATCTCGGCCACTTCCTCGGGAGTGGCCTCGTCGTAGAGCGGGATGTGCCGGTACGGGCAGACCAGGAGGTGGCCGGAGTTGTACGGGAACAGGTTCAGCAGGACGTAGGCGTGCTCCCCGCGGGCGACGATGAGGGCCTCCTCGTCGCTCAGCGTCGGCGCCACGCAGAAGGGGCAGTCGTCGGCTCCGGGCTGCCCCTTCTGGATGTAGACCATCCGGTGCGGCGTCCACAGGCGCTGGAACTCGTCGGGAACCCCGGCGAGGTGCGCCGAGCCCTCCGCTCCCTCGGGCACGCAGCCGTCGCTCACGCTCAGACCTGCGCCTTCGAGGCGACGGCCTCGCGGATGCGCGCGACGGCGTCGGCGACCGGGATCCCGTTCTCCTGCGTGCCGTCGCGGAAGCGGAAGCTGACGGCTCCGGCGTCGCGGTCCTTCTCCCCCACGATCATCTGGAAGGGCACCTTCTGCAGCGTGGCGTTGCGGATCTTCTTCTGCATCCGGTCGCTGGAGTAGTCGATCTCGGCGCGGATGCCCGACCGCTTGAGCTCGCCGACGACCTCCTCGAGGTAGGGCAGGTACTCGTCGGCGATCGGGATGCCCACGACCTGGACCGGCGACAGCCAGACCGGGAACGCCCCGGCGTAGTGCTCGGTGAGGATCGCGAAGAAGCGCTCGATGGAGCCGAAGAGCGCGCGGTGGATCATCACGGGCCGCTTCTTCGAGCCGTCCGAGGCCGTGTACTCGAGCTCGAAGCGCTCGGGCTGGTTGAAGTCGAGCTGGATGGTCGACATCTGCCAGGTGCGGCCGATGGCGTCGCGCGCCTGCACCGAGATCTTCGGACCGTAGAACGCCGCTCCTCCCGGATCCGGCACCAGCTCGAGACCGGAGGCGACGGCGACCGCGCGCAGCGACTCGATCGCCTCCTCCCACTGCTCGGGCGCACCGACGAACTTCGGGTTGCCCTCCTCGTTCGTGGACAGCTCGAGGTAGAAGTCGTCGAGGCCGTAGTCGCGCAGCACCTGCAGCACGAACTCGAGGTTGCGGGTCAGCTCGGCCGACACGTCCTCCTGCGCGACGTAGATGTGGGCGTCGTCCTGGGTCAGGCCGCGCACGCGGGTGAGGCCCTGCAGGGTGCCGCTCTTCTCGTAGCGGTACACGGTGCCGAACTCGGCCAGGCGCAACGGGAGCTCGCGGTAGCTGCGGCCGCGCGAGCGGAAGATCAGGTTGTGGAACGGGCAGTTCATGGGCTTGAGGTAGTAGTCCTGGCCCTGGCGGGTGACGTTGCCGTCCTCGTCCTGCAGCTCGTCGAGGTGCATCGGGGGGAACATCCCCTCGGAGTACCACTGCAGGTGCCCGCTCGTGAGGAACAGGTCGCCCTTGGTGATGTGCGGCGTGTAGACGAGCTCGTAGTCGTGGGCGAGCAGCTGCTCGCGCATGTACTGCTCGATCTCGTAGCGGATGATCCCGCCCTTGGGGTGGAAGACCGCGAGGCCGGAGCCGATCTCGTCCGGGAAGGAGAACAGGTCGAGCTCGTGGCCGAGCTTGCGGTGGTCGCGGCGCGCCGCCTCCTCGAGGCGGACCTGGTGCTCGCGAAGCTCGTCCTTCGTGGGCCACGCGGTGCCGTAGACGCGCTGCAGCTGCGGGTTCTTCTCCGAGCCGCGCCAGTAGGCGGCAGCGTTGCGGGTCAGGGCGTAGCCGTTGCCGATCATGCGGGTGTTGGGCAGATGCGGGCCGCGGCAGAGGTCCTTCCAGACCGTCTCGCCGGAACGCGGGTCGACGTTGTCGTAGATGGTGAGCTCGGCGCCGCCGACCTCGACGCTCTCGTCCTCGGCTCCCCCGCCCTTGATCCCGATCAGCTCGAGCTTGTAGGGCTCGCCGGCGAGCTCGGCGCGCGCCTCCTCCTCGGAGACGACGCGGCGCACGAACCGCTGGCCCTGGCGGACGATGCGGTCCATCGCCTTCTCGAGCGCCTTCATCGCCTCGGGCGTGAAGGGCTCCTCGACGTCGAAGTCGTAGTAGAAGCCGTCGGTGACGGGCGGGCCGATGCCCAGCTTCGCCTCCGGGTTGATCTGCTGCACCGCCTGCGCGAGCACGTGGGCCGCGGAGTGGCGGAGGATGTTCAGCCCGTCCGGCGAGGAGATGAGCACCGGCTCGATGCGGTCGCCCGGCACGACGTCGGCGGCGAGGTCCTTGAGCTCCCCGTTGACGCGGATCGCGACCACGGCCCGGTCGGTGAAGTGCGTGAATCCCGTGCCCGCCTCGGTGACGACCGAGTGGGACTCGTTCTCTGCGGGATTCGACGGTTCGTTCGACACGTGCGGGCACTCCTCGGGCTCGGTTGACCCCTCGACTGTAGTCGGCGGCGGCCTCTACCCGAGCGCGTCGCGCACGCGGACGCCGAGCGCGCGCAGAGCGGAGGCGAGCTCGTCCCGGTCGGCGCCGGGGAGCACGAGCGAGCTGCGCTCGAGCTGGTGCAGGAGGACCTCCTCCAGGCCGGGCGGCAGGGAGTCCACGGCGAGCGCCCCCTCGAGTGCGGCGAGCACGGCGACGACGGCCACCGCGTCGCGTGCCGCGAGTCTGCGTGCGCTGATCTCCATGCGTCTCCGTCCGTGTCGTCCGACCCCGTCACCCTGCCGACAGGACGTGCCCCGGAGAGGGGCGCGGGGGCGACCGGTGCGCAATCCGTCCAGGTGGCATCCTGGTCCGATGGGTGCCGGTCCTGCGCTGCAGCGCTTCACGCGCTCCGGGGCCGACCTGGAGGAGGCGCGGCGCTTCTACTCGGACGGCTACGGCGGATCGGGATTCCGGACGGAACCGGTCGAGCGGCCCTTCTCCTTCCGCTACGACGTCTCCGGGAGCGAGGGCGTGAGCCTGCGGACGTCTGTGTTCCGGGGCTCCGTGTCCGGGGGGCTGCGTCCGGCGGGCGAGTACGTCGTCTCGTGGTTCCTCTCCGGCACGAGCGTGGTGGACCCGGAGGGCGATCGGATCGTCCACCTGCCGGGGCGGCCGGTCGTGTTCCCCAGCGCGCGTCCGTTCGAGTTCGTCAGCCGCGACTTCCAGCAGCGGCTCGTGCACGTGGCCGCCGGCCTCCTCGAGCAGGTCGCGTCCGAGGCCGGCGACGGCGTGCCGCTGCCGCTCGTCTTCGACCACCGCTCGATCGCCTCCGCGTCGGCACTCCCGGGCTGGTGGCGGGCGGTCGACGACTTCGCGGGCGTCCTCCGGTCGGGCCGCGAGGCGACAGCGCTGCAGCTCGTGGCGGCCGAGCGCGGCGTCGCTCTGCACCTGCTCGCGACCTTCGCGCACCGGCCGGTCGTCGTTCCGGCGCAGGTGCTGCGGCCGGGGCTCGAGCACCTGCTGCGTGCCGCCGAGTTCCTGCACGCGTTCGCCGCGTCGCCCGTCACCGTGTCCGACATCGCGACAGCGGCGGGGCTCACTCCGCGGGCGCTGCAGGCCGCGTTCCGGAGGCACTTCGGCGACACTCCGCTCGGCTACCTGCGCGGCGTGCGTCTCGACCGGGCGCGCGTCGAGCTGCGCGAGGGCGCTCCGGGCGAGGAGACCGTGCGCGCCGTCTCCGCGCGCTGGGGCTTCCTCAACCAGGGCCGCTTCTCGGGGGCGTACCACCGCCGCTTCGGCGAGTACCCGGTGGAGACCCTGCGCCGCTGACGCTCAGGCGCCGGGAGCGAGATCGCGGGCGTAGCAGACCGAGTGCTCGGACCCGATGTAGGCGCCGAACGGCGGGATGGCGTGGTAGCCCTCCCGGAGGTAGAACCGCATCGCGTCGGGCTGGAGCGTCCCGGTCTCCAGCACCAGGCGCGTCGTGCCCAGAGCGGCCGCCCGCGCCTCGAGCGCGCGCAGGACGGCCGTGGCCGCTCCGGTGCCGCGGGCGGCGCGGTCGGCGAACATCCGCTTCACCTCGATCGCCCCCGGTCCGAGGACGTCGTCGTCGAGAGGCCGCAGTCCGCCGCAGGCCACCGCCGTGCCGCTCGCGTCGCGGGCGACCAGGAAGACGGGCACGTCGTCGGCCGAGGGCGGCGTGCCGGGCTCGTGGTCGTCGTTGCCGTAGCGCTCGTCGAGCTCGCACCGCTGCGCGTCGCGCAGACGCTCGGCGTCCGGGTGGGTCCACGCCACCTCGTCGATGGTCCAGCTCATGAGGGCTCCTCCCGGCCGCGCGGCGGGCACGGCCGAGGCCATTCTGCCGCGCCCGACCCCCTCCGGCCCGCCCGGTGGCAACCCCTTCCGCGCCGGGCCGCAGCGGGCGTCGACTGGAGGCCCACCGACGAAAGGACTCACCGTGCTCTCAGACTCCCCCATCGGCCCCGTTCTGCTCTCCCGCGACCTCGCCGCCTCCCGCGCCTTCTACGCCGGCTCCCTGGGACTGGAGGTCCTCGAGGAGAGCGAGTCGGCGATCGCCTACTCCTGCGGCGGTACGCGGCTCACCGTCACCTCCAGCACCACGGGCTCGAAGGACGAGCAGACCAAGGCCGCCTGGCGGGTGGCCGACCTGCGCGCCGAGCTGGACGCGCTGGCGGCTCGGGGCGTGGCTCCGGAGGACTACGACAGCGACGAGCTGCGCACCGAGAACGGCGTGGCCGACCGCGGCAGCGTCTGGGCGGCCTGGATCCTCGATCCCGACGGGAACGCGCTCGGCATCGAGCAGCCGAAGAGCTGATCGGCGCCGCTCTAGACTCGCCCCATGCCCGACGACTCCGCTCCGCTGCCCGCGCCCGGGTGGTACCCGCACCCGGCCGACCTCGGCTCGGAGCTCTACTGGGACGGCGCGGCGTGGACGGACCGGTCCCGTCCGTCCTCCTCGGCGCCCGCTCCCGCCTACGGCACGCCCCCGGGCGCTCCGGAGCAGGAGCTGTACGCCTATCCGTCCGCCCCGTCCTCCGCGGCGGGCCGCAACCCCATGGCGATCGCGAGCCTCGTGCTCGGCGTCCTGAGCCTGCTGATCAATCCGCTGCTGATCCCCTCGATCCTCGCCGTCGTCTTCTCGGCGAAGGGCCGGGCGGCCGCACCGCTCGTCGGAGGCGGTCGCGGGCTCGCGACGGCCGGACTCGTCACCGGGATCCTCGGTCTGGTGTCGGGCGTCTTCACCATCGTCGGCAACCTCTCGGCCGGGGTCCCCGGCCTGGCCGGCTGACCGGGGTGCCGCGGCCCTCGACGCCCCGATGACCGCGCGCCGGAGCGCTCCCTGGCTCCTCGTCGTGGCGGTCGCCCTGGTCGCGCTGGTCCTGCGCGGTCCGATCGTCGCCGTCGCGCCCATCATCGACGCGGTGCGCGAGGACCTCGCGCTGTCCGCGGGCCAGGCGGGGATCCTCACCAGCATCCCCGTGCTCTGCTTCGCCCTGGCGACTCCGCTCGCCCTCCTGGTGATCCGCCGCGCGGGACCCGACGCCGCCGTGACCGTCACGGTGATCGGCGTCGCGCTCGGCACGATCGTCCGATCGATCGGCGACGTGGGACCGGCCGTGGCGGGCACCGTCCTGATCGGCGTCTCCATCACGATCGGCAACGTCGTCCTCCCCGTCGTGATCCGGCGGGACGTCGCTCCCGAGCGCGTCGACCTCACGACGGGCGTCTACACCGCGGCCCTCAACATCGGCTCGACGATCACCTCGCTCGGCACCGCTCCGCTCGCTCTAGCCCTCGGCTGGCGCGGCGCCCTGCTCGTCTGGCTCGCCCTCAACGCCCTCGCTCTGGCCGGCTGGCTCGTGGCCGTGGGGCCTCGGGCGGCCCTGCGTCCGACTCCCCGCCCGTCCCGCGCCGACCGCGCACCGGCCGCACCGGCTCCGCGGATCTTCCGCAGCGCGACCGTGCTGGCGCTCGCGCTCTGCTTCTCGAGCCAGGCGTTCTCGTACTACGGAGTGACGGCGTGGCTCCCCTCGCTGCTCGTCGACCGCAACGGCTTCTCGATCGCGACCGCGGGCGCGAGCGCCTCGGTGTTCCAGCTCGCCGCGGTCGCCGGCGCCCTCGGCGTCCCGCTCCTGGTCCGGAGGCTCGGACCCCTGGGGAGCATCGTGCTCGTCGGCCTCCTCTGGTGCACAGTGCCGGCGGGGCTGCTGCTCGCCCCGCAGCTCTGGGCGCTCTGGTGCGTGCTGGGCGGCGCGGCCCAGGGCGGAGGATTCACGGTGGTCTTCGTGCTCGTCGTGCGGCTCTCCCGCTCCGACGCCCACGCGTCGCGGCTCTCGGCCACGGTGCAGGGGATCGGCTACGCCGTGGCCGCCACCGCCCCGACCGTCATCGGGTTCGCGCACGACGCGAGCGGCGGCTGGGAGGCTCCGCTGCTGACCGTCCTCGCCGCGACCTGCTCCTTCCTCCTCTTCGGCACCCTCGCCGCTGCGCGCCAGCGCCGGGCCTGACCCGCGACACGACCGGCCGCGCCGTCAAGGGGGCCGTCCGACGACTGTCGGCCCCGTAGCGTGTCCGCATGGCCGAGCAGAGCACGACCCGCGAGAAGACAGCGCCCGATCCCGACGATTCCCGGAAGCCCGACGACGTCACCGACATCACCAAGCGCTCCTGGTTCTACGTCCTCAAGAAGACGGCCCGCGAGTTCGGCGCGGACCAGTGCACCGACCTCGCCGCCGCGCTCACCTACTACGCCGTGCTCGCGCTCTTCCCCGCCCTGCTCGCGATCGTGTCGGTGCTGGGGCTCTTCGGCCAGGCGCAGGCCACCACCGATCTGGTGCTCGACCTGATCGGGAACCTCGCGTCGAGCGAGGTCGTCGATCTGCTGCGCGACCCGATCCAGGCGCTGACCAGCTCCTCCGCCGCGGGTCTCGCCTTCGTGACCGGTGTCGTCGGAGCGATCTGGTCCGCCTCCGGCTACGTCGGCGCCTTCGGCCGCGCGATGAACCGCGTCTACCAGATCGACGAGGGGCGCCCCTTCTGGAAGCTCCGCCCGACGATGCTCGGCGTGACCGTGGTGACGGTCGTCCTGATCGTGATCGCGGCGCTCATCCTCGTGCTCAGCGGACCGGTCGCGACCGCCGTCGGCGACGTCGTGGGCCTCGGCCCCGCCGCCCTCACCGTGTGGAACATCGCGAAATGGCCGGTGCTCGTGGTCATCGCGATCGTGATCGTCGCGACCCTGTACTACTGGGCGCCCAACATCCGCCAGCCGAAGTTCCGCTGGATCAGCATCGGATCGATCGTCGCCCTGGCGATCTGGCTGATCGCCTCGACCGGCTTCGCGTTCTACGTGGCCAACTTCTCCAACTACAACAAGACCTACGGCTCGCTCGGCGCGGTGATCGTCTTCCTCCTCTGGATCTGGATCACCAACATCGCCCTGCTCTTCGGCGCGGAGTTCGACGCCGAGCTCGAGCGCGGACGCGAGCTGCAGGCGGGCATCGAGGCGGAGGAGACCATCCAGCTCCCCCCGCGCGACACCGCCGCGAGCGACAAGAAGGCGGCCGTGCACGAGAAGGACGTCCGCGACGGACGCTGGCTGCGCCTGGCGAGCGAGAACCGCAGCGACGAGGGCGCGGCCCAGGACGACGAGGCCGCGAAGAAGAAATGACTCAGGACTCGGACGACCAGAGCGCGCGGTAGTAGGCCGCGCGCTCGTCGTCCGGATCCGCTCCGTACTCCGCGAGGAGCAGCGGGGTGTGGCCGGGGCCGTAGTTCCAGCCGAGGCTGACCGCGGCGACCGCCAGATCCGCCCAGCGGTCGCCCACGCCCAGGTCGCCGACGTCGACCGTGCCGCTCCAGCGTCCGTCGTCGTCGACGAGCGTGTTCGGAGCGCACGCGTCGCCGTGCACCACGACGGGGTCCACGAGCTCCGGAGCCGCGCCGAGCGCCGACGGCCGGCGCGCGAACCAGGAGTCGCCGCGCAGCTCTTCGGGCACCGCGTCGACGGGGAGCGCGTGGACCGCCCGCAGGCCGGCCGCGATCGCGCGGACGGCCTCCTCCGGCCGGGCTGTCCACTCCGGGTCGACGGCGCTCCGCCCGGGCAGCGGTGCGGTGAGGAGCCACTGCCCCTCCTCGTCCTCGCCCGCCTCCAGGATCCGGGGCGCGACGATCCGCCCCTCCAGCCAGCGCAGACGCGCGATCTCGCGACGGAGGTCGACGCCCGTGGACCGGGGATTCCACTTCAGGTACCCGGCGTCCACGCGGAAGGTCAGCCCGTCGAGCTCGTTGCGCCAGACGAGCGCCGGATCGGTGCCGCCGTTCAGGCGCCTCGCCGGCGACGGGATCCGGACGCCGTCGAGCGAGAACTGCCGTGCGAGGTCCGGACCGCTCATGCCCCCAGGGTAGGCTCCCCGATCCTGAGAGGATCCGCATGCCGCGGACCGCGCCACCCGCCTCCTCCGAGCAGCGCGCCCTTACCCTGACGGGCGTGCCGGAGCAGCCGCCCGGCGCGATCCGGTGACGAGGGAGCCCCCGTGACGCAGAGCGACGACGACCGCGGGCCCGTGCAGCCCGACTTCTCGAAGGAGCAGGAGGGCTACCGTCCCGGGCTCAAGCCCCGGCAGCTGCAGATGATCGCCATCGGCGGCGCGATCGGCACCGGCCTCTTCCTCGGCGCGGGCGGGCGACTCGCCACCGCCGGTCCCTCGCTCGTCGTCGTGTACGCGGTCTGCGGCGTCTTCGCCTACCTGATCCTCCGCGCGCTCGGCGAGCTGGTCCTGCACCGGCCGAGCTCGGGCTCCTTCATCTCCTACGCCCGCGAGTTCCTGGGCGAGAAGGCCGCCTTCGTCGCCGGATGGATGTACTTCCTGAACTGGGCGATGACCGCGATCGCCGACGTCACCGCGGTGGCCCTGTACGTGAAGTACTGGTCGCTCTTCTCCTCCGTGCCCCAGTGGCTCCTCGCACTCATCGCCCTGGTCGTCGTGCTCTCGCTGAACCTCGTCTCGGTCAAGGTCTTCGGGGAGCTGGAGTTCTGGTTCGCGCTCATCAAGGTCACGGCGCTGGTGGTCTTCCTGGTGATCGGCGTCGTCGTGCTCGCCGCGGGCTGGCCGCTGCAGTCCGGCGGCGTCGCCGTGGACCCCGGGATCAGCCTCTGGAACGACAACGGCGGCATCCTGCCCGGCGGCCTGGTCGCCAGCGTCCTGGTCGTCCAGGGCGTGGTGTTCGCCTACTCCGGAGTCGAGCTTGTCGGCACGGCGGCGGGCGAGACCGCGGAGCCGGCGAAGGTCATCCCGCGCGCCATCAACTCGGTCATCCTGCGCATCGCCGTCTTCTACGTCGGCTCGGTGCTGCTGCTGACGCTGCTGCTGCCCTACACGGCCTACTCGAAGGGCGAGAGCCCGTTCGTCACGTTCTTCAGCTCGCTGGGCGACGGCTCCTCGGGCGAGATCGCCGGATCGATCATGAACTTCGTCGTGCTGACGGCCGCGCTCTCCAGCATCAACGCCGGGCTCTACTCGACCGGCCGCATCCTCCGCTCCATGGCGCTCAACGGCTCCGCCCCCGCCTTCACCGGCCGGATGAACAAGCAGGGCGTCCCCTACGGCGGCATCCTGCTCACGGCGAGCATCACCCTGATCGGGATCGTGCTGAACCTCTTCGTGCCGTCCGAGGCCTTCGAGATCGTCCTCAACGTCTCGGCGCTGGGCATCGTCACGGGCTGGGGCATGATCGTCCTCTGCCAGATGCAGCTGCAGCGCTGGGCGGCCCACGGGCGCCTGGAGCGCCCGTCCTTCCGGATGCCCGGCGCCCCGGTGACCTCGTGGCTCACCCTGGCGTTCCTGGTGATCGTGGTGGTCCTCATCGCCGTCGACTTCCCGACCGGCACCTGGACCGTGGGGATCGTCGCGGTGGTCGGCGTGCCCGCCCTGATCGTGGGCTGGCACGTCGCGAAGCCGCGCATCCTGGCGATCGCGTCCGCCCGTGACGGCTTCACCGGCGCCCACCCCGTGATCGCCGCCCGTCCGGCCTCCGAGGCCAAGCGCGACGGGAACGAGCGGCGCCGCGAGTAGGGCGGGTCAGCGCCGGCGGAGGTAGCGCAGGAGCAGCGTGTCGCCGGCGCTGAGCACGTGCGCCAGGTGCTGCGGGCGCGATCCGGGGACGTCGCCGCGGGCGAGCCTCCCGGAGTCCCCCGCCTCGAGCGTCGGAGCGACGGTCAGGCAGAGCTCGTCGACGGCGTCCGCGGCGAGGAGGGTCCCGAGCAGCGACGGACCGCCCTCGCAGTGGATCCTGCCGAGCCCCCGCTCCGCGAGCTGCGCCCGCATCCGCGTCGCGTCGAGCTCTGCGTCGCCGCAGACGAGCACGTCGGCGACCTCGGCGAGCTCCGCGCGGCGGCGGGCCGGCGAGGAGCCGGTGGTCACGACGATCGGGCGCACCGGCGCCTCGGTGAAGATCCGCGAGGCGGGATCGAGGTCGAGCGACCCCGAGACGATCGCGAAGACGGGCTGCGGGGCGAGCCCGGTGCCGAGCCGGGCTCGCACGGACTCGTCGCTCAGCACCATCGGACCGTAGCCCTCGGTCCGCACCGTGCCGGCCGCGACGAGCACGACGTCGGCGAGCCGGCGGAGCAGGTCGAACACGCGCAGGTCCGCCGCGCCCCCGAGATCGCCCGAGACGCCGTCGCGGGTGACCGCTCCGTCGACGCTCGCGACGAAGTTGACCCGGAGCCACTGCTCGCCCGCCCCGTCCGCGTAGAGGGCCAGCAGAGCCTCGTCGGACAGGTTCCGCCCGGCCGGCGACAGGCCGTCGATGCGGGCGCTCACGCCGCCGGCTCCACGTTGTGGCGGAGGAAGACGGGCGCTCGCCAGCCCAGCACCGCCTCCGTCATCCGCACGGCGTCCACCGCCTGGCGCACGTCGTGCATGCGCACGATCCGCGCACCGTTCAGGATGCAGATCACCGCGGCGGCGAGGGAGCCCTCGAGGCGCTCCCCCTGCGGCCGGTCCAGCGCCTCGCCGATGAAGTCCTTGTTGGAGACCGCGGCGAGCACCGGGAGGCCGAGCGCGGCCACCTCGCCCAGCCGGCGGGTGAGCTCGAGCGTGTGCAGGGTGTTCTTGTTCAGGTCGTGACCCGGATCGACGATGATCCTCCCGGCAGGCACTCCACCCGAGAGCGCGCGATCGACGCGGCTCCGCAGGTGGTCGACCACCGTCGCCACGACGTCGTCGTACTCGGGTCTCTCCGGCTCGCTGCGGGGGGCGCCCACGCTGTGGGTGATGACGAGCTGGGCGGAGGAGGAGGCGACGACCTCGAGCATCCGGGGGTCGTGCAGCCCGCTCGTGTCGTTGATGACGGAGGCGCCCGCGGCGATGCTCGCGCGCGCGACCTCGGCGCTCGTCGTGTCCACCGAGACGACCACGTCGCTCCGCTCCGCGATGCCCGCCACGACGGGGACCACCCGGTCGAGCTCCTCCTGGAGCGTGACGGCGGGGCCGCGGCCGAACGGCACTCCGCCGATGTCGACCCAGTCGGCGCCGAGCTCCGCGGCGCGCACGGCGGCCGCGATGGCGCTGTCCAGGGCGAAGGTGGAGCCCTTGTCGTAGAAGGAGTCGGGTGTGCGGTTCACGACCGCCATCACGGCCACCTGCCGCTCGAAGTCGAACTCTCGTCCGCCGATGTGCCGCGTGGTCATGGGCGCGTCCCTCCCGCTCGGAGCGCCGGGAGAAGGCCGGCGCCGCTCACCCTAGACGAGCGGAGTCGGCGGAGGCTGGAGCGGGCCGCCCTCGAGCAGCGCCTGGAAGAGGACGTGGTCCTGCCACTCCCCGGCGATCCGCAGGTAGCGCCGCGCGACGCCGATCCGCTCGAAGCCGTTGCGCTGCAGCACGGTCTGCGATCCGACGTTGTGGAGGAGCGTCCCGGCCTGCACGCGGTGCAGCCCCAGATCCTCCCGCGCGGTGCGCAGGACGGCTCCGACCGCGCGGGTCATCACGCCGCGGCCCTGCAGACCGCTGTCGAGCCAGTAGCCGAGATCGCCGCTGTCGAAGGCGCCGCGGACGATGTTCGCGAGAGTCAGCCGACCGACGATCACGCCGCCCGCGTCGAGGACGAGCGGGAGGACGCTGCCGGCCCGGTGCGCGGCGAGCGCGTCCGCGACGGCGTCGGTCTGGCCCCCCGCCTCGAAGAAGCGGGTCGAGCGCGTCGGCTCCCAGGGCGCGAGGTGCCGGCGGTTGCGCCGGTACGCGGCGGCGAGGGCCGGTCCGTCGTCCCGCGAGACGAGCCGCAGGAGGGTGCCCTGGTCGTCGACGGGGATCGGGGCGGGCATCCTGCGAGGGTAGCGCCGGAGCCGGGAACGACAGAACCCCCGGCCAGGGGCCGGGGGTTCTCGTGGTGGGCGATACTGGGATCGAACCAGTGACCTCTTCCGTGTCAGGGAAGCGCGCTACCGCTGCGCCAATCGCCCGTTGCTCCGTGCGGAGCGCCTCGTTCGGTGAACGATCGAGGTGGATACGGGATTCGAACCCGTGTATACGGCTTTGCAGGCCGCTGCCTCGCCTCTCGGCCAATCCACCGTGTACGGGATTCGGTGTCGGCGGCCCGAGGGCCGACCAGGTGGGAGGCACCCGAGGGTGCCGTCCCGATGACGCCGGTCCGAGGACCGGTGTTCGAGCGGATGACGAGATTCGAACTCGCGACCCTCACCTTGGCAAGGTGATGCGCTACCGCTGCGCCACATCCGCATGTAGGTCGTACTGGTGTTGCCGTCTTGCGTGTCGTGCTGTCTTGCTGTCTGTCCGGCGCTTTCGCTGCCCGGCTCGACCTAGAAGAATGTATACGACAGCGGCGCCGGAATCCAAATCGAGCGGACGCCGATCCCGCCGCTCGGAGTCCGATCCGCGTCTTTCCGCGCGAAACCGGCTCGTCGCCGTCCGTTCACCCGGGCGTGGCGGGCGTCGGCGGTGCATCCGGGCCCCGCGGATCCGCTACGATCGTCTCTCGGGTCGTCCAGCACGTCCCCCTGGGCGATTGGCGCAGTTGGTAGCGCGCTTCCTTCACACGGAAGAGGTCATCGGTTCGAGTCCGGTATCGCCCACCCTCACCCCCGGTCCGTGCTCACGCACTCGGCCGGGGGTTCTCTCGTGCCGCCGCGGTCGTCCTCGGCCTCGCAGCGCCCAGTCGAAGGAGCCGACCCGCGATGATGGGCCGCTCGCACGCCGTGTCCGGTGCGCTCGCCTGGGCCGTCGCCGCCTCCGTGCCCGCCGTCGCCGGGCCCCTCGGCCTCGCGGGTCTCCCGCTCGACCTCCGACTGGTCGGCCTCGGAGTCGCCGCCGGCTGGGCCCTGGTGCCCGACGCGGACCACGCGAGCGCGACCGTCTCCCGCTCGGCGCCGGGCGCCTCCCTGCTCACGGCGACCGCGGGCCGGATCAGCGGAGGGCACCGGCACGGGATGCACTCGCTGCTCGCGGTCGCCGTCGTCTGGTACCTGGTGCCGGTGCTCACGGCGCTGCGCTTCCCGGTGCCGGTCGTCGGCCCCGTCGCCGTGGCCGCCGTGCTCACGCTGCCCGCCCTCGCGTTCGCCGCGAAGGCCGTCCGGGCCGCCCCCTCCTGGCGCATCGCCTGGGCCGGGGCGACGGTCGTCACGGTCCTGCTCGTCGTGCTCGCCGACGGCACCTGGGCGTGGCTCCGGGTCGCCGCGACGCTGGGCTACCTCGTGCACGTGGCCGGCGACGCCCTCACGACCGGCGGGATCAACTGGCTGTGGCCGCTGCGCGTGCGCCTGCCGCGGCGCCTGCGCCGGACACCGCTGCGCCACGTCTGGACCACCGGAGGCTACGCCGCGCTGCCCGTCCTGGGCTCCTCCGGGTCCTGGCGCGAGACGGTCCTCTACTGGCTCATGTCCGCGGCGACGATCGTGCTCACCGCCTCGATGATCACGGCCGAGCTGCTGTAGCCCGGGGCGCCCTCCTCAGAAGACCTTCCCCGGGTTCATGATCCCCAGCGGGTCGAACACGGCCTTGATCCCGCGCTGGAGCGCCAGCGAGTCCTCGCCCAGCTCCTCCGCCAGCCAGCGCTGCTTGAGCAGTCCCACGCCGTGCTCGCCCGTGAGCGTGCCGCCGAGGGCCAGGGCCGTGCGGAAGAGCTCCGCGGCGGCGTCCCAGACGTCCTCCCCCACGGGTCCGTCCCCCGCGGGCAGCACGAAGTTCGGGTGGAGGTTCCCGTCCCCCGCGTGGGCGACGGTGGGGATGCTGAGCCCCGTCCGCTCCTCGATGCCGCGGATCGCCGCGAACATCGCCGGCAGCGCGGAGCGGGGCACGCAGACGTCCTCGATCAGCACGCGGCCCTCCGCCTCGAGCGCCGGGTGGAAGGCCCGGCGGACGGCCAGCAGAGCCTCACCCTCGGCCGGGTCCTCGGTCGCCTCGGCGGCGCCCCCGGAGGCGGTCACGATCTCGAGGACGCGCTGCGACTCCTCCGCCGCTCCTCCGCCGTCCGTCTGGACGAGGAGGTAGGCGGCACCGCGGTCCAGCATCGCTCCGGTGTAGCGCGAGATCGCGGCGAGCGCCGCCTCGTCCATCAGCTCCATCACCGCGGGACGGAGCCGCGCGGCGGTGATCGCGGCGGAGGCGGCGGCCGCGGCGACGACGCTCGGGAAGTACGCGCCGACCGTGACCACGCGCCCGGTCGGGATCGGGCGGAGCTTCACGGTGGCCTCCACGATGACGCCCAGCGTCCCCTCGGAGCCGGTCAGGAGCGCGGTGAGGTCGTACCCGGTGACTCCCTTCACGCTGCGGCGGCCGGTGCGGAGCAGGCGTCCGTCGGGGAGGACGACCGTCAACCCGAGCACCGCCTCGCGGGTCACGCCGTACTTGGCGCACAGCAGCCCCCCGGCGTTCGTCGCGATGTTGCCGCCGATGCTCGAGATCGCGCGGCTCGCGGGGTCGGGCGAGAAGACGAGGCCGTGCGGAGCGACGGCGTCCGACAGCGCCTGATTGATGACCCCGGGCTCGACCACCGCCAGCTCGTCCTCGAGCGACACCTCGAGGATGCGGTCCATGGCGGCGGTCGAGAGGACGAGCGCTCCCTCGCTCGCCACTCCCCCGGCAGCGAGGCCCGTTCCCGCTCCGCGCGGCACGACCGGGAGCCGGTGCTCCGTCGCTATGCGCAGCGCCGCCTGCACGTCCTCGACCGAGCGGGCAGCGACGAGCGCGAGCGCGCGACCCGGTGCGGAGAAGCCCGACTTGTCGGTGTGCACGGCCTCGAACCCGGGGCCCTCGGTCAGGACCGCGTCGCCGAGCGCGTCGCGCAGCTGTCGGAGGATCTCGTGGTCGTGCATGGTTCACTCCGTGCGGTCGCGGGCGGGTCCTGCCGATCCTTCCACGGGCGCGGGGCAGGATGGCGGGATGACCGGAGAGACGCGATGGCCGCGGTGACGAGCGCGGGGATCCTGCTGCACCGCGAGGGCCCCTCCGGCACCGAGGTGTTCCTCGGGCGGATGGGCGGCCCCTTCTGGACCCGGCGCCCCCGCGCGTGGACGATCCCGAAGGGCGTGCACACGGGCGACGAGACGCCGCTGGACGCCGCGCGCCGAGAATTCGAGGAGGAGACCGGCGCTCCTCCGCCCGACGGGGAACTGACCCTCCTCGGCGCGTTCCGGCAGAGCGCGGCCAAGACCGTCACCGTCTTCGCCGGGCGCGGACTCGCGGACACCGCCTTCGTCGCGAGCAACACCTTCGAGCTGGAGTGGCCGCGGGGCTCCGGCGTGCTGCGCAGCTTCCCCGAGCTGGAGGACGCCCGGTGGCACCCGCTCGACGAGGCCCGCTCGCTGGTGGTGGCCGGGCAGGTCGCCGCCCTCGACGCGCTGGCCGAGCTGCTGGCGGATCCGGACGGCGGGGACCGGGCCGGCACCGCCCCCTAGTCGGCGGCCGCGTAGACCCGCAGGCCCAGCGGCACGATCCGCACCACGGCCTCGTCGAATCCGTCGCGGGAGCCGTCGAAGCGCTCGGTCTCGCCGTCGTGCGCCCACTCGGGGTCGTCCCCCGCGGGCCGGCGCGCGCCGACGGTGATCTCCGGCGTCGAGAACGACTCCACCACCGGTGCCCGCCAGCCGGGCACACGGCCGACCACCGGGGTCGCCGTACGGCCGAGCAGGAGCGAGAACGCTCCCCGGGTGCGAGGAGTCCGTCCTGAGTGCAGGATGCGCACGTCGAGGTGGCCGTCGTCGAGCCGACGCCGGGCGAGCGGGGCGGCCGTGCGCGGGTGCTCCTGATTCACCCCGACGAAGTACGACCAGACGAGCTGCGTGCGCCCGTCGCGCCGGAGCTCGAACGGATCGGTGCGCCGCACGACCGAGAGGGCCGCGATCACGGCGGCGAGCGGCTTCCCGATCCGCTTCTCGCGCTTCTCGCGGGCCGCGACGAACTCCGGGTAGACGCCGATCGAGACCGTGTTGAGCACCGTGACCGGGTCTCCCCCGTCCGCGACGACCTCGGCCACGTCGACGTCGCGGCGCTCGCCGATCGTCGCCGCGTCGAGCGCGTCCTGGACGGTGAGCAGCCCCAGCGCCTTCGCGAAGTGATTCATGGTCCCGCCCGGCAGCACGAGCAGCGTCATCCCCTCGGCGCGGGCGAGAGCGGCACCGACCGACATGGTCCCGTCCCCGCCGTAGATCCCGAGCACCCGGGGCGGAGAGTCCCCCGAGCGCGCCTCGCGCACCACGTCGGCGAGGTCCTCCCCCTCGGTCAGCCGGTGCACGCGCGCCTTCGGGAACCGGGCCCGGACCAGCGGCTCGGGATCCGGGCGGTGCGAGTCCCGGCCCGCGCCGGGGTTGAGGACCACGAGGAGGGCGGCGCCGTCCCCCAGCGGGCTGCGGTCGACGGGGGGCCGGGTCGCGCGCTCCGAGACGGGCACGTGGCGCGGCTCGGCCGGCAGGACGGCTCGGCCGACGACCGCGACCGCCGCGCCGAGCGCCGCGCCGCCGAGGACGTCCGAGAGCCAGTGGACGCCGACGTGCAGGCGGGAGAAGGCCACGGCGGCGGCGAGCGGGGCGACCGCCGCCCCCACTCGGGGCGACTCGAGCGCGACCCCGGCGGCGAAGGCAGCGGCGCTCGCCGCGTGCCCCGAGGGGAAGGACGCCGACGTCGGCACCGTCGCCAGGCGCCGGCCGACCGGGACGTCGACGAGGAGCGGCCGGTCGCCGCCGAACACGCGCTTGCCGACCAGGTTCGCGAGCGCGCTGGCCGCGGCGAGCGAGGCGGTCCCCCGCAGAGCCTCGCGGGGACGGCCCGCCAGGAGCAGCAGAACGCCGACGCCGGCCCAGAGGACTCCGTGGTCCGCGGCCCGGGAGAGCCCCACGAGCGCCCCGTCGACGACGGGCGACGGGCGACGGGCGTTCAGCCGCCGGGCCGCACGAGCGTCCGCCCGGCGCACGACGCGCGGGACGGTGACGAGTCGGCGGAGCAGGACGGACGGGGGTCGGGTTCCGCGGAGGGCCATGCGCTCAGCGTAGGAGGAGGCGCCTCCGCGGTCCCTGGACCGGTCGACGGCGCGCTACACCTCGCCGAAGCCCGACTCGACCAGATCGCCGAGCCGGCCGACCGCCTCGTGGGCCTGCGGCCCCGACGCCGAGAGGACGACCTCGTCCCCGCGGTCGAGCCCCAGCGACATCACGCCGAGCAGGCTCGTGGCGTCCTTGCCGTTCGCGTCGATCCGGGCGTCGAAGGTGGCGGCGAGCGTGACGAAGTCGGCCGCGGGACGAGCGTGCAGGCCGTTCGGGTTGATGAGGCGGACGCGGCGCTGCACGCGCTCGTCACCGGGCGAGGCCTCCTCGGCGGGAGCAGCGAGCGCCTCGCCCCGGGCCGACTCCGCGGCGGCGAGCACCTCGTCCAGCGACGCCCCCGTGCCCGCGGCGACGGCGGCCGCGACCGCCCCCTCCACCAGCGGGGCGTCGGCGATCCGGACCCGGGCGCGCGCGTCGTCGTCGAGGAACTCGACCGCGGTCTCCGCCGTCATGATCGCCGAGCCGAGGTCGCAGAGGACGACGACCCCCTCGCCGGAGTCCGCTTCCGCCAGGGCCGCCGTGATGCGGTCGAAGCTGGTGCCGATGCCGCCGTCGTCCGTCCCGCCCGCGGCGACCAGCGCGACCGAGGCCGCCATCTGCTCCGCGAGCTCGACCAGCCCCTCCGCCAGCTGCGCGCTGTGCGAGACCAGGACCAGCCCGACGCTCACGCCGCCGCCTCGGCTGCTGCGCGGAGCAGGAGAACGGTCGACACGCTGCCGGGATCACGGTGCCCGATGGCGCGCTCGCCGAGGTAGCTGGCGCGTCCCTTGCGGGCGACCAGCGGGTCCGTCGACTCCGCTCCCCTCTGCGCCGCCTCCGCCGCCGCGGCGAGGACGTCGGCCGGAGCCGCTCCCTCCTCGGCGGCGGCCGCGGCCGCGTCGACCGCCGGCGTCCACGCGTCCACCATCGTCTTGTCGCCCACCTCGGCCTTGCCGCGGAGCACGATGCCGTCCCTCGCCGCGGCCAGGAGCGCTGCGACGTCCGCACCCTCGAGCGCGTCCTCGCCCGCGACCGCGGCGGAGGCCTTCAGGAACGCCGTGCCGAACAGCGGGCCCGAGGCGCCGCCGACGGTGGAGATGAGCGTCGTCGCGACCAGCTTGAGCACGTCCGCCGGGAGCCCCTGCTTCGGCGCCCCGTCCAGCTTCGCGACCACGGCCTGGAAGCCGCGGTCCATGTTCTCGCCGTGGTCCCCGTCGCCGATCGCCCGGTCGAGCGTGATCAGCTCGACCCGGTGCTCCGCGATCGACTCGGCGGCGCGGCGGATCCACGCCGTCGCCCACGCCGCGTCGAGCCCGGCTCCCTGTGCGTCCTGCATGGTCGTCTCCTCCTCGTGGGCCGCTCCTGCGGCTGTCGTTCCGGTCATGGTGTGCGCGCGGGCGCTCAGCGTCCCCACCGCAGCGCCGCGGTCTGCACCGGGGAGTCCCACAGCTCGGTCAGGGCGTCGTCGAGCTTGAGGACGGTGAGCGAGAAGCCCTGCATCTCGAGCGACGTCGTGTAGTTGCCGACGAGGCCGCGTGCGACGGTGATCCCCTTCTCGGCCAGCGCCTCGGCTGCGCGGCGGTAGGCGAGGTACAGCTCGATCTGCGGCGAGCCGCCCATGCCGTTCACCAGGAGCAGCACCTCGTCCCCGGAGGAGAACGGCAGGTCCTCCAGGATCGGGCCGAGGATCCGGTCGACGATGCGGTCGGCCGGCTCCAGCGCGATCTTCTCCCGGCCGGGCTCGCCGTGGATGCCGATGCCGATCTCGATCTCGTCCTCGCCCAGCTCGAAGCTCGGCTCGCCCGCGTGCGGGACGATGCACGGCGTGAGGGCGACGCCCATCGAGCGCACGTTGGCGATCACCGTCTCGGCGATCGTCGCGACCTCGTCGAGGGAGTCGCCCCGCTCGGCCGCGGCGCCCGCGATCCGCTCGACCAGCACGGTGCCGGCCACGCCGCGGCGGCCGGCGGTGTAGAGCGAGTCCTTCACCGCGACGTCGTCGTCGACGATCACGCTGCGCACCTCGATCCCCTCGGCGCCGGCGAGGTCGGCCGCGGTCTCGAAGTTCAGGACGTCGCCCGTGTAGTTCTTCACGATGTGCAGCACACCCGCGCCGCCGTCGACGGCCTGCGTGGCCGCGACGATCGGGTCGGGCGTGGGCGAGGTGAAGACGGGACCGGGGACGGCGGCGTCCAGCATCCCGAATCCGACGAAGCCCGCGTGCAGCGGCTCGTGCCCGCTGCCGCCTCCGCTGACGATGCCCACCTTGCCCGAGCGGGGCGCGTCGGCCCGCACCACGAACAGGGGATCCGACACCACCCGGACCAGGTCGGCGTGCGCCAGGCCGAAGCCGGCCACCGACTCCGTGACGACGTTCTTCGGGTCGTTGATGAGCTTCTTCATCGAGGTCTCCTCCAGGATCGGGCCACCACTCGGGCGTCCCGTGACCTGCGGGCGATCCGGCGCGTGGTGGATCGCCGCCCGCACCGTCGCGGACAGCAGCCCCACGTTACGCCCTGCGCTCGCGCCTACGGCAGCGGGACGACGGCGCGCTGCGTCTCGCGGACCCACTCCTCGAGCTTGGCCGTGGCGGCCCCGGAGTCGACGGCCTCCGCCGCGCGGTCCATCGACGTCCGCAGGCGCTCCAGGACGGGCGTGCGCACCAGGTCCGGGTCGCGCGCCAGGTCGAACGCCGCGAGGCCCGCGGCCGCGTTCAGAAGGACGATGTCGCGGACGGGGCCGCCGTCTCCCGCGAGCACCGAGCGCACCACGCTCGCGTTGTAGGCGGCGTCGCGGCCGCGCAGCTCGTCGATCCGGGCGCGGGGCAGGCCCAGGTCGCGCGGATCGAGGTCGTGCTCGACCACGGAGCCGCGCGACACCTCCCAGATGTGGCTGTGACCCGTGGTCGTGAGCTCGTCGAGGCCGTCGTCCCCGCGGAACACCAGAGCCGTCGCCCCGCGCGTCCGGAACACGCCGACGACCAGCGGCACCCGGTCGAGGTGCGCCACTCCGACCGCCGACGCCTCGGGACGCGCCGGATTGCAGAGCGGGCCGAGGAAGTTGAACACCGTCGGCACGCCCAGCTCGGCGCGCACCGGACCGGCGTGCCGGAAGCCGGGGTGGAAGAGGGACGCGAAGACGAAGGCGATCCCCGTCCGCCGGAACACCTCGGCCACCCGCTCGGGGGAGAGGGAGAGGTCGACCCCGAGTGCCGCGAGCACGTCGGAGGAGCCGGAGGAGGAGGACGCGGCCTTGTTCCCGTGCTTCACGACGGGCGTGCCGGCGGCGGCCGCGATGATCGACGCGGTGGAGGAGATGTTGACGGTCCCGAAGCGGTCCCCGCCCGTCCCGACGATGTCCAGGGCCATCGGGTCCACGTCCAGCGGCACCGCGTGGTCGAGGATCGCGTCGCGGAAGCCGACGATCTCGTCGACGGTCTCGCCCTTCGCCCGGAGGGCCACCAGCAGTCCGGCGAGCTGCGCCGGAGTCGCCGCGCCCTCCATCACCTGCTCCATGGCCCACGTCGCCTCGGAGACGCTCAGATCGGAGGACTCGAGGAGTGCGCTGAGAACGTGCGGCCAGGACAGGGTTTCCGACATGGCTCCCAGATTATGCGACGAGGATCGCCTCCCGGCTAGTGCGACTTCCCTCCCCTGCCATCGGCCATAATGGTCTGTGTGACGAGCACCTCTCTCTCCCCCACGGCCACCGCGCCCGTAGTGAACCGACCCAACCCGGTCGCGGTCGGAACGATCGTCTGGCTGGGCAGCGAGGTCATGTTCTTCGCCGGCCTCTTCGCGATCTACTTCACCCTGCGCAGCACCTCCCCCGAGCTCTGGGGCGCCGAGACCCAGATCCTCAACGTCCCCTACGCGGGCGTGAACACCGTGATCCTCGTGGCCTCGTCGTTCAGCTGCCAGTTCGGCGTGTTCGCCGCCGAGCGGCTGCAGCCGCGTGCGACGGGCCTCAGCCCGTTCAAGTGGGGCATGGTCGAGTGGTTCTTCCTCACCTACGCCCTGGGCGCGGTCTTCGTCTCCGGCCAGGTGCTCGAGTACGCGACCCTCGTCTCCGAGGGCGTCACGCTCTCCAGCAACGCCTACGGCTCCGCCTTCTACCTGACGACCGGCTTCCACGCCCTGCACGTCACCGGCGGCCTCATCGCGTTCCTCCTCGTCATCGGCCGCGGCTTCGCAGTCAAGAACTTCGGCCACAAGGAGGCGACGAGCGCCATCGTCGTCTCGTACTACTGGCACTTCGTCGACGTCGTCTGGGTCGGCCTGTTCGCCGTCATCTACTTCCTCAAGTGACGCGCCCGCCGATGCCCCACTCCACTCCCGACCCCCGCAGGAAGGACGCCTCGATGGCCTCCCCGAAGACGAAGAGCCGAGCCAAGAAGGGTCGCCGCCACCCGCTCGCCACCCTGGCCCTGATCGCCATCGGCCTCGGGCTCACCGGCGGGACCTACGCCGCGGTCGGCGTCGCGACGTCCGCCTCCGCGGAGACGTCGTCCACCAGCCAGCAGACGATCGACGAGGGCTCGAAACTCTTCGCCGCGAACTGCGCCACCTGCCACGGCCTCGACGCCGCGGGCACCGATAACGCTCCCTCCCTCATCGGAGTGGGCGCGGCGTCGGTCGACTTCCAGGTCGGCACCGGCCGCATGCCGATGCAGATGCACGGCCCCCAGGCGCTCGAGAAGCCGGTGCAGTTCACCGACGAGCAGGTCGGCGAGCTCGCCGCCTACGTCGCGTCGCTGGCCCCCGGCCCCGCGATCCCCGAGGGCGAGGTCCTCGACGGACAGGGCGACGCGGCGAACGGCGCCGAGCTGTTCCGCATCAACTGCGCCATGTGCCACAACGTCGCCGGAGCCGGCGGCGCGCTCACCGAGGGCAAGTTCGCTCCCCCGCTGGGCGGCGTGACCGAGGCGCACATCTACGAGGCGATGGTCACCGGCCCGCAGAACATGCCGGTCTTCAACGACCTGAACATCTCGCCCGAGGACAAGCGCGACATCATCTCGTACCTCAAGTACATCGAGGCCAACCCGTCCCCGGGCGGATTCGCGCTCGGCTCCCTCGGGCCGGTCGCGGAGGGCCTGTTCCTCTGGATCTTCGGCCTCGGCGCGATCGTGGCCCTGACGGTGTGGATCACCGCCCGATCCAACTAGACGACTGCAGCGCCCTGACGGGCGCGACTGACCCACGGCACCGACTGGTGCCGACACGGCGTGAAAAGGAGAACCATGGCAGAGCACGATGAGGGTGGCACGGACCTCGCCACCTCGTCGGCCACCGGGCACGGAACGGCTCCGGCCGGCACCGCGGTCGTGACGCGGGACCGCGTCCAGGACCCGGGCCTCCCGCCGCACCGCCCCCGGATGACCGACCTCGACCCCAAGGTCGAGAAGCGTGCCGAGCGCACGGTGTACACGCTCTTCTACCTCTCCTTCGCGGGCTCGATCTTCGCGGTCGCCGCCTACATGGCGTTCCCGATCACCGAGGACGTCGCGTCGGTCCGGCTGAACACGCTGTTCATCGGCCTGGGCATGTCCCTCGCGCTCCTGGGCATCGGCATCGCCGCCGTCCACTGGGGCAAGCAGCTGATGTCGGACCACGAGGGCATCGACATCCGCCACCCCGTCCGCAGCGCGGAGCCCACCCGCGCCCGTGCGCTCGAGATCTTCGACCAGTCCGACAAGGAGTCCGGCTTCGGCCGCCGCTCCCTCGTCCGGAACAGCCTGATCGCCTCCCTCGTCGTGTTCCCCCTGCCCGCCGTGATCCTGTTCCGGGGCCTCGGCCCGCAGGACCAGAACCCCGTCGCCCTCCTCAAGACCACCCTGTGGGAAGAGGGCACGAGGCTCACCCTGGACCCGTCGGGAGCGCCGATCCTCGCATCGGACGTCACCCTCGGATCCGCCTTCCACGTCATCCCCGAGGGCCTCAACGACGCCGAGGGCAAGCTGGAGGAGAAGGCCAAGGCCGCCGTCCTCCTGATGCGCCTGAAGCCGGAGGACCTCATCGTCAGTGAGGGTCGCGAGACCTGGAACTACGACGGAATCGTCGCCTACTCCAAGATCTGCACGCACGTCGGCTGCCCTGTGGCGCTGTACGAGCAGCAGACCCACCACCTGCTGTGCCCGTGCCACCAGTCGCAATTCGACATCACGCGCGAGGCCGCCGTCATCTTCGGCCCGGCGAAGCGTCCGCTTCCGCAGCTCCCCATCACCGTCGACGCCGAGGGTTACCTGGTCGCCAGAAGCGACTTCACGGAGCCCGTCGGACCGTCCTTCTGGGAGCGATGACTCACATGTCCACCACCACCCCCTCACGCCCCTCCAGCTCCCCCGCGGAGCCCGAGGACGGCGTCATCCTCGGATCCGGCAAGTTCCAGAAGGGGTACGTCGGAGCGGCGTCGAACTACATCGACGAGCGCACGAGCATCTCCGCGGTCGTCAAGGAGTTCGGTCGCAAGATCTTCCCCGACCACTGGTCCTTCCTCCTCGGCGAGGTCGCGCTCTACAGCTTCGTCATCATCCTGCTGTCGGGCACCTTCCTCACCTTCTTCTTCCAGGCCTCGATGGTCGAGACGCACTACGAGGGCAGCTACCTGCCCCTCAAGGGCATCGAGATGTCGGCGGCGATGTCGTCCTCGCTCGACATCTCCTTCGACATCCGCGGCGGCCTGCTGATGCGGCAGATCCACCACTGGGCGGCACTGCTGTTCGTGGCCTCGATCGGCCTGCACATGCTGCGCATCTTCTTCACCGGTGCGTTCCGCAAGCCCCGCGAGCTCAACTGGGTCATCGGCTTCGTCCTCTTCATCCTCGCGATGGCCGAGGGCTTCACCGGCTACTCGCTCCCCGACGACCTGCTCTCGGGCAACGGCCTCCGCATCATCGACGGCATGGTCAAGGGCATCCCGATCGTCGGCACCTGGATCTCGTTCCTGCTCTTCGGCGGCGAGTTCCCGGGCACCGACATCGTCGGCCGCCTCTACACGCTGCACATCCTGCTGCTGCCGGCGCTGGTGCTCGCGTTCATCGCCCTGCACCTCGTGTTCGTGGTCGTCCACAAGCACACCCAGTTCCCCGGTGCGGGCAAGACCGAGCAGAACGTCGTCGGCTACCCGGTGCTGCCGGTCTACGCCGCGAAGGCCGGTGGATTCTTCTTCATCGTCTTCGGCGTCGTCGTCCTCATCGCCTCGCTGTTCACGATCAACCCGATCTGGAACTACGGCCCGTACGACCCCTCGCCCGTCTCCGCGGGAACCCAGCCCGACTGGTACATCGGCTTCGCCGACGGCGCCCTGCGCCTCGTCCCGCCGGGACTCGAGTGGGCCATCCCGGGCATCGGAACCCTGTCGTTCAACATCCTGATCCCGCTCGTCGGTCTCGGACTGTTCATCGCCGTGGTCATGCTCTACCCGTTCCTCGAGGCGTGGATCACCGGTGACAAGCGCGAGCACCACCTGCTCGATCGCCCGCGCAACGCCGCGACCCGCACCGCGATCGGCGCCGCCGGAGTCAGCTTCTACGCCGTCCTCTGGGCCGCCGCCTCGTCCGACCTCATCGCGACGCACTTCCACCTCACGATGGAGGGCGTGATCCACAGCCTGCAGTTCCTGCTCATCGCGGGTCCGTTCATCGCGTACTTCATCACCAAGCGCATCTGCCTGGCGCTGCAGAAGAAGGACCGCGAGATCGCGCTGCACGGCTTCGAGTCGGGCCGCATCGTCCGCCTCCCCGGCGGCGAGTTCATCGAGGTGCACCAGCAGCTCGACGAGTACGAGCGCTGGAAGCTCGTCGGTCAGGACGAGTACGAGCCCCTGATGATCCGTCCGGACTCGCGTGGCCGCATCACCGCCCCGCAGCGCGTCCGCGCCGGCCTCTCCCGCTGGTTCTTCGAGGACCGGATCACCCCCGTCACCCAGAAGGAGCTCGAGAGCTCGCACAGCGAGCACTGATCCTCCCCCGAAGGGCCCGGACGTTCATTCGTCCGGGCCCTTCGTCGTTCCCGCAGGGGGGCGGCGCCTGTCCTCCGGCGCGGTGGAGGTCGTCGGTGCACCGAGAGCCGGTGAGACCGGATCACAGCGCCTCGACGGCGACAAGCCGGCAGGAACGTGGGGCGATACTCCGGACCTCGAGACCTCCGCTCCTTGAATCACGAGACGCCGTCTCACCGCCGAGCTGGAGACGTCCGCCGCCATCCGATCATGGAGTGTGCCAGCCCCTCTGCGTGCTCGCAGTGTGGTCGTCCGGTGAGGTCCCCGGTCCCCGTACACGTCGAGACGCTCCGGATCGGTTCGAGGGTACCCATTCCCAGCAGGCCTATCAGGACTGCCCTCCCCCACTCACGGTCGAACCCTCTGTGATCGGCGACGGCGACGCTCGCCGGTGAGACCGAGGAGGCGACCTCCGGACATCGACGACCGTCGCTGCAGCGGCGTCTCAGGCTCCCTGTCCTCGCGCCGACCGGCACGACCCGCTAGCCGTACCGAGGAGCTCCGAGAGCCGCAGGGGCGCGCGCGGTTCCGCCGGGGTGCGGGCTCCGCTGGGTTCGGAACGGTGTGCAGACGTCCGCAGGGCGGCGCAGGCGCCAGAACAGGCGCAGCAGCCCCACTACAGCCGCAGGCGCAGCAGTATCCGCGATCCGTAGCGCGCCACCGCCGTCGGCACGCCCATAGGCGCACAGGAGAGCCGCCACAGGCGTGGCCCGCTCACCCGCGACTGGAGCAGGAGCCGTCGCAGCGCGGACCCGTAGGGGTGATGACGCCGGCCGACGCTCCTGCTCGGCGCCGCCCGCTGCACTCGCCTGCGAGCTTCCGCGTCGCGGGCCGTCGGGATGTGCCCAGACGAGTTCCTCCGCGCAGGACGCCTCGGTGTCCCGCCAGCAGGACACCGCGAGAGATCCAGCTCACCTCGTCATCCCTGACTGAGCGATCCCGGCCCTCACCGGGAGGCCCCGGCCCTCACCGGGAGGTCCCGGCTCTCACCGGGAGGCTCGATCCGCCACCGATCGGCGAATGACGCCCCTGCACGCAGCCGAACGGCCGAGCCGACCGGGCCCCGACCGCGCATCGCTTCCTCCTGGATAAGCGAAAAGGCCGGGTGCACGGAGCCCAAGCCCTCGTGCACCCGGCCCTCGGCCGTGCGATGCGCCCTAGCGGGCGAAGTACCCGCGGTAGTACTCGTACACCCAGCCGGCGATGGCGACCAGGAAGAGTCCGACGGCGATGTAGGTGATCCAGAACCCCACGGCCAGGCCGAGGAATCCGAGGGCCGCGGAACCGCCCAGGATCAGCGGCCACCAGCTCCACGGGCTGAAGAAGCCCAGCTCGGGGTCTCCGTCATCGATGTCCGCATCGAGGCGGTCCTCGGGGAGCTCGGCACCCTGCGCCTTGTGGACGCGGCCGACGTAAAACGCGATGAACGCGCCCAGCACGGCCGAGAGGCCGATGCCGACGGTGCCGACCCACTCCACCTGGCCCGTGTCGAGCAGCGACCACACGATGTACGTGATGTCGGCGAGGAGGAAGAAGCCCGCGAGGAGCCAGAAGAGATTGACGTTGGCGCGCATGGCCCTACTTCACCGTGCCTTCGGACTTGTCGTACGTGGGGGCGTCCGGAGCGTCCTTCGCCGGACCGATTCCGACGGGGATGCCGGCCTCGGGGTGGTTGAGGTCGAACGCCGGGGCCTCGCTGCGGATGCGCGGGATCGAGGTGAAGTTGTGGCGGGGCGGCGGGCACGAGGTGGCCCACTCGAGCGACCGGGAGAAGCCCCACGGGTCGTTCACCGTCACCTTGGGCGCCTTGCGGGCCGTGATGTACACGTTCAAGAAGAACGGGATCAGCGACACCGCGAGGATCATCGCTCCGACCGTCGACACCTGGTTCATCCAGGTGAAGCCGTCCTCGGGGAGGTAGCTGGCGTAACGGCGCGGCATGCCGACGACGCCCAGCCAGTGCTGGATGAGGAAGGTGGTGTGGAAGCCGATGAACAGCAGCCAGAAGTGCCACTTGCCCAGCGTCTCGTTCAGCATCTTGCCGGTCCACTTGGGCCACCAGAAGTAGAAGCCCGAGAACATCGCGAAGACGACGGTTCCGAACACGACGTAGTGGAAGTGCGCCACCACGAAGTACGAGTCCGAGACGTGGAAGTCGAGCGGGGGCGACGCGAGGATCACGCCGGTGAGTCCACCGAAGGTGAAGGTGATCAGGAAGCCGATCGCCCAGATCATCGGGGTCTCGAAGGTCACCGATCCGCGCCACATGGTGCCGACCCAGTTGAAGATCTTCACGCCGGTCGGAACCGCGATGAGCATGGTCATCAGCGAGAAGAACGGCAGCAGGACCGATCCGGTGACGTACATGTGGTGCGCCCACACCGTCACGGAGAGGGCGGCGATCGCGATGGTCGCGTAGATCAGCGTCTTGTAGCCGAAGATCGGCTTGCGGCTGAAGACCGGGAAGACCTCGGACACGATCCCGAAGAACGGCAGCGCGATGATGTACACCTCGGGGTGGCCGAAGAACCAGAACAGGTGCTGCCAGAGCAGGACGCCGCCGTTGGCCGCATCGTAGATGTGTGCGTCGAACACGCGGTCGGCGCCGAGGGCGAACATCGCGGCGGCGAGCACCGGGAACGCGAGCAGCACGAGGATCGACGTCACCAGGATGTTCCAGGTGAAGATCGGCATGCGGAACATCGTCATGCCGGGAGCGCGCATCGTGATGATCGTCGTGATGAAGTTCACCGCGCCGAGGATCGTGCCGAAGCCCGAGAGCGCGAGGCCGAAGACCCAGAGATTGCCGCCGAGCCCTGGTGAGAACGTCGTGCTCGACAGTGGCGCGTACGCGAACCAGCCGAAGGACGCCGCACCCTGCGGGGTGACGAATCCGGCGACCGCGATGAGCGAGCCGAAGCTGTAGAGCCAGTACGCGAAGGCGTTGAGGCGGGGGAACGCGACGTCGGGGGCGCCGATCTGCAGCGGCATCAGGACGTTGGCGAACCCGGCGAAGAGCGGCGTCGCGAACATCAGCAGCATGATCGTGCCGTGCATCGTGAACAGCTGGTTGTACTGCTCGCGCGTCTCGACCACGTTCAAGCCGGGCTCGAACAGCTGGGCGCGGATGACGAGTGCCATCACGCCGGCGATGCAGAAGTAGATGAACGACGTGATCAGGTACATGTACCCGATGACCTTATGGTCGGTCGACGTCATCCAGCGGACGAGGACGTTCGCCTTGCGCTGGACCGGCGGAGTGCCGGCGGTGCGCGTCGGGCGGGGTGCCGTGGCGGTGCTCATGCTCCCTTACTCCTCGTTCTCGCGGGCCGGCGCGCCGGTTCCGGGAAGGTTCGAATTGCGGTTGTACTCGGCGCCGAGCTGACCGGTCTGGCCCGCGTCGCGCAACGACTGGATGTAGTCGTCGTACTCGCCCTGCGAGACGACCTTGACGTTGAAGAGCATCGCGGAGTGGTACTCGCCGCAGAGCTCGGCGCACTTGCCGGCGTAGGTCCCCTCCTTGAGCGGCGTGACGTACATGTAGTTCGTCTTGCCGGGGATCATGTCCTTCTTGTAGAGGAAGTCGACGACCCAGAAGGAGTGGATCACGTCGCGCGCGTCGAGCTGGATCTTGATCTTCTGTCCGACGGGCAGGTAGAGCGTGGGGATCTCGGACTCGACGAGCGAGCCGGCGGCGTCTCCGCCCTCCTGGTACTGGCCCTGGATGCCGGCGGAGTAGACGTCCTCGTCGACGTAGTTGAAGTCCCACGCCCACTGCTTGCCGTACACCTGGATGGTCTCGTCCGGGTCGTCGTAGGGCTGCTCGATGGCCGCCTGGTCGCGCGCGGTGAAGGCGAAGAAGCCGATCACGAGGATCAGCGGCACGATCGTGTAGAAGATCTCGATCGGCATGTTGTAGCGCAACTGGACCGGCAGGCCGGTCTGCCCCTTGCGACGGCGGTAGACGACCACCGCCCAGATGGTGAGACCCCACGTGACGACGCCGACGGCGAGCAGGACGATCCAGGAGGTGACCCAGAGTCCGATGACGCGGTCGACGTGGTTCGTCGTGCCGGGTTCGGTGGGGAGCCAGCCCTGGAGCTGCTCTTGCGTGCAGCCCGCGAGGACGAGGGCGAGGGCTCCTGCGACGGGGGCAGCGACCCATCTGCGGATTCGGCGATTGAAGCGCACCGGTGACCTTTCGGAAGACTGGGGACCAGTTCACACGAAACTGTATTAGACCGGCTCCAGCCTACCCTTCCGCTCCGGCGGCCCGGTGCACGACGACCCGCTCTTGACGTCCCGGCCGAGTGGTGCAGTCATGACGAACGGCGCCCGACGGGCCACCGGAGTGGACTGTCGGGCGCCGTTCGGAGGCGCTGCGGCCCGGGGCCGCGCGGCGTCAGTGGAAGCTGTCGCCGCAGGCGCAGCTGCCGCCCGCGTTGGGGTTGTCGATGGTGAAGCCCTGCTTCTGGATGGTGTCCTCGAAGTCGATCGAGGCGCCGTCGAGGTAGGGGACGCTCATCTTGTCGACGACGAGGCCGACGCCCTCGAACTCCACCGCGGCGTCGCCGTCGAGGGTGCGCTCGTCGAAGTAGAGCTGGTAGATGAGGCCGGAGCAGCCGCCGGGCTGCACCGCGACGCGCAGGCGCAGGTCGTCGCGGCCCTCCTGCTCGAGCAGGCTCTTGACCTTGGCGGCGGCGGTCGGGGTCATCGAGACGCCGTGGGCCGCGCTGGGCGGGGTGGCGAGGGGGGTCGCCGTCTGGTCGGTCAGTGTGTCTGACATGTCACTCCTCAGGGGACGGGCGGAACGGTCGTCGTGCCTTCCGGGATTCTACGGCTGCAACCCGGGTGGTCACCCGGGTATTCCACGACCGGTGGTCAGTCGCGGTGAGCGGCGGCGCGGAGCAGGAACAGCGCCTCGGTCTGCGCGGCGCGCTTGAAGACGCCCAGGTGCAGCGACTCGTTGGGGCTGTGCGCGCGCGAGTCGGGGTCCTCGACACCGGTGACGAGGATCTGCGCCTCGGGGAACTCGCGCACGAGGTCGGCGATGAACGGGATGCTCCCGCCGATCCCGGTCTCGAGAGGCTCGCGTCCCCAGGCGTCCGCCATCGCGCCCTTCACCAGGTCCACGGCCCAGCCGGTCGCGTCGACCAGGAACGGACTGCCGGTGTCGACGTCCTCGATCGCGAGGTGGGCGCCGAACGGGGAGTTCGCCCGGAGGTGGCTCTCGATGGCGGCGAACGCCTCCTCCGCGTCCTGGCCGGGGGCGATGCGGGCGCTGATCTTCACGCGCACGGACGGGACGAGGGTGTTGGAGGCGTCGACGACGCTGGGCGCGTCGATCCCGGTGACCGTGACGGCCGGCTTCGACCACAGGCGCGAGAGGATCGCGCCGGTGCCGATCGGCGAGACCCCGTCGAGCAGCCCCGAGTCGCGGCGGAGGTCCTCCTCGGTCGTCTCGGGCACCGCTCCGTCGTGCTCGGTGAGGCCGGCGACGGCGACCGAGCCGTCCTCGTTCCAGAGCGTCGCGAGCAGGCGGACCGCCGCGAGCATCGCATCCGGGACCGCTCCGCCGAGCATGCCCGAGTGCGAGGCGTGCGCGAGAGTGCTGACGGTGAGGGTGAAGGTGACGTTGCCGCGCAGGCCCACCGTCAGCGCGGGGGTGTCGACGTCCCAGTTGTCGCTGTCGGCGACGATGATCGCATCCGCGCGGAGGGCGTCGTGGTGCTCGCGGAGGAAGGTGGGGAACGAGCGCGACCCGAACTCCTCCTCCCCCTCGATGAAGAGGACGAGCCCGAGGTCGTGGTCCTCGCCCGCGACCTCACGGAGTGCGCGCACCGCGGCGAGGTGGGACACGACTCCCGCCTTGTCGTCGGCGGCACCGCGCCCGTACAGGCGGTCGCCGCGCACGGTCGGCTCGAACGGAGGCGTCTCCCACGCCGACTCGGCGCCCTGCGGCTGAACGTCGTGGTGGGCGTAGAGGAGGACGGTCGGCGCTCCGTTGCGCGCGGCGCGGGTGGCCAGGACGGCAGGCTGGCCGAGCACGTCGGTGCCGTCGATCGTGGCGCTGTGGATCGCGACGTCGTCGAAGACGCCCGTCTCGCGCGCGAGCTCGGCGATGGCCTCGGCGCTGGCGGCCACGCGGGTGGCGTCGAAGCCGTCCCACGAGACGGACGGGATCCGCACGAGCTGCCCGAGCTGGGCGAGCGAGCGCGGCAGATCGTCGCGGACGGCGGCGAGGACGGCCTCCTCGTCGGAGGAGAGTGCGGGCGGAGTCGGAGCGTCGTGAGCCATGGAGGTAATCTTAAGAGACCCCCGATTCCAAGGACGTTCCCCGTGGCCAAGCACCCGATCGCAACCGACACGCCCGACGACGCCGGCTCGCCCGGCTCCGGGAAGGGCCGGCCGACGCCGACCCGGCGCGAGCAGGAGCTGGCCCGCAAGCGTCCGCTGGTCGTCACCGACCGCAAGCAGGCCGCCCGCGACGCCCGCGAGAAGGCCGCCGTGTCGCGCGAGCAGGCTCGCATCGGCCTGGCCGCCGGCGACCAGCGCTACCTGCCGCTGCGCGACAAGGGTCCCCAGCGCAAGTTCGTGCGCGACTGGGTCGACGCGCGCTTCAGCCTCGGCGAGTTCCTCATCCCGGTGATGGTCGTCGTCCTGCTGCTGAGCTTCTTCCCGCAGCCGGAGCTGCAGTACGCGACGCTCGTCATCCTCTGGGTGTTCTTCCTCCTCGCGGTGATCGACTGCATCCTCCTCGGAATGCGGATGCGCCGGAAGCTCGCCGAGCGCTACGGCGCCGACAAGGTCGAGAAGGGCATCCGCTGGTATGCCGCGATGCGCGCCCTCCAGCTGCGCGTCATGCGACTGCCGAAGCCCCAGGTCAAGCGCCGCGCCTTCCCCGAGTAGTCGGACGGCGGACCACGAAGGGCCCCTGCGGTCGCGCCTCGCGCGGCTCCGGGGGCCCTTCGTGGTGCACGGCGGGTCAGGAGGCGCGGGCCAGTCCCCGGTTGATGTCCCGAGCCCACAGGGGCCCGCGGTAGATGAAGGCGGTGTAGCCCTGGACGAGGGTGGCGCCCGCGTCGAGGCGCTCGCGCACGTCCTCGGCCGTCTCGACTCCTCCGACGGAGATCACGCAGAAGGCCGCGGGGACGACGCCGCGGATCACGCGGAGCACCTCGAGCGAGCGCGCGGCCAGCGGGGCACCGGAGAGGCCGCCGGCGCCGGCCGCCTCGACCAGGGCACGATCGGTCGAGAGGCCCTCCCGGGAGAGCGTCGTGTTGGTCGCGATGATCCCGTCCAGACCCAGGCGCACGGCGAGCTCGGCGACCCGGCCGACCTCGTCGTCGGAGAGGTCCGGGGCGATCTTGACCAGCAGGGGCGTCGTGTCGGCGGCGTCCTTGACGGCCGCGAGGAGCGGCTCGAGGCGGTCGATCTCCTGCAGGCCGCGGAGCCCGGGGGTGTTCGGCGAGCTGACGTTCACGACGAGGTAGTCGGCGAGCGGCGCGAGCAGGCGCGTGCTGATCAGGTAGTCCTCGATCGCGTCGTCCACCTCGACCACCCGGCTCTTGCCGATGTTCACGCCGATCACGGGGCGGCGGCGCGCGCTGCGCAGCCGGATCAGCCGTTGCGCCGCGGCCTCGGCGCCGTGATTGTTGAAGCCCATCCTGTTGACGACGGCGCGGTCCGCGATCAGCCGGAAGAGGCGCGGCCGGTCGTTGCCCGGCTGCGCCCGAGCGGTCAGGGTCCCGACCTCGACGTGTCCGAAGCCGAGCGCGCCGAAGCCCAGGACCGCGGTGGCGTCCTTGTCGAAGCCGGCCGCGACGCCGAACGGGGTCTCGAAGCGGAGGCCGAGCGTCTCGACCGCGGGCGTTCCGCGCGGGACGGTGGTCCGGCGCAGGACCGGAGCGAGGGCTCCGAGGGCCCGGATCACCGGGAAGCTCAGGTGGTGCGCCCGCTCCGGGTCGAGGCGGCGCAGGACGGTGCGGAACAGGAGCGGGTACACCCGGGCCTCAGATCTCGTCGGCGCTGTGGGGCACGGAGGTGCGCTCGGCGCGGAGCAGGGTGATCGCCGACTCGAAGTCGTCCAGCGAGTCGAACGCCTGGTAGACGCTCGCGAAGCGGAGGTAGGCCACCTCGTCGAGCTCGCGCAGCGGCGGCAGGATGGCGAGGCCGATGTCGTTCGCGTCGATCTGCGAGGCGCCCGTGGAGCGGATGCTCTCCTCCACCCGCTGCGCGAGCACGGCCAGATCGGTGTCGGTGACGGGCCGGCCCTGGCAGGCCTTCCGGACGCCGCTGACGATCTTCTCGCGGCTGAACGGTTCCACGACTCCGCTGCGCTTGATCACGACGAGGCTCGCGGTCTCGGTCGTCGAGAAGCGCCGGCCGCACGACGGGCACTGCCGGCGGCGGCGGATCGAGAGGCCGTCGTCGCTCGTGCGCGAGTCGATCACTCGGGAGTCGGGGTGCCGGCAGAAGGGGCAGAACATCGAGGGCCTCTCGGTCTCAGGCGAAGCGGGCGTCGACGGCGTCGCCGTGGGCGGGCAGCGCCTCGGCGTCGCTGAGAGCGCGGATGTGCGGGGCGACGCGCTCGAGCGCACCGCGGTCGTAGGAGATCAGCTGCTGCGGCCGGAGGAAGGTGTAGGCGCCGAGCCCGGAGGAGAAGCGCGCCTGCCCCAGCGTCGGGAGCACGTGGTTGGAGCCGGCGAGGTAGTCGCCCAGGCTCACCGGGGTGGTCGGGCCGAGGAAGATCGCGCCGGCGTCGTGGATCCGCTCGGCCGTCGCGACGGGGTCGGCCGTGTGCAGCTCGAGGTGCTCGGGGCCGTAGGCGTCGCTGAACGCGCAGGCGAGCTCGAGGTCGTCGACGATCACGAGCGCGGACTGCGGGCCGTCGAGTGCGATGGCCACGCGCTCCGCGTGGCGGGTGGCAGCGGCCTGGGCGGCGACCTCGCGCTCGACGGCGGCGGCGAGCTCGGCGCTGTCGGTGACCAGGACCGCGGAGGCGGCCTCGTCGTGCTCGGCCTGGCTGACCAGGTCGGCGGCGACCAGGCGCGGGTCGGCGGAGTCGTCGGCGATCACGAGGATCTCGGTCGGGCCCGCCTCGGAGTCGATGCCGACCTGCCCGAGCACCTGGCGCTTCGCGGTGGTGACCCAGACGTTGCCCGGCCCGGTGATGATGCTGACGGGATCCAGCCCGATCGAGTCGACGCCGTAGGCCAGTGCGGCGACGGCTCCGGCGCCCCCGACCGCGTAGACCTCGTCGATGCCGAGCAGAGCGGCCGCCGCGAGGATCGTGGGGTGGACGGAGCCGCCGAACGCCTTCTGCGGCGGCGAGACCAGGGCGATGGAGGCGACTCCGGCGGCCTGCGCGGGCACGGCGTTCATGACGACGCTCGACGGGTAGACCGCCTTGCCGCCGGGGACGTACAGCCCGGCGCGGGCGACGGGCTGCCAGCGCTGGGTGACCGTGGCGCCGTCGTCGAGCTCGGTGGTGCGGGGCGGGGGGATCTGCGCGGCGCTGGCGCGGCGGACGCGCGCGATCGCCTCCTCGAGTGCGCTGCGGATGGCCGGGTCGAGGCGGTCGAGCGCCTCGGCGATCTGCTCGGCGGGCACGCGGAGGTGCGGGGGGCGCACGCCGTCCAGCCGCTCCGCCTGGTCGAGGAGCGCCTCCGCGCCGCGTTCTCGGACGTCGGCGATCAGCTCGGCGACGACGGGCCCGACGGAGGCGGACGTGCCCGGATTGCGGGGCACGAGGGCGAGGAGCTCGGCGGAGGAGGGACGACGGCCGCGGAGGTCGAGAGTCTGGATCATGGCCGCCCCAGTCTACGCGCCGCCCTCCCCCGCTCCCTCGCCGCGCGCTCCCCCGCCCGGACCCCGTCCCGCCCGACCCTCGCCCGGTCTCGATCCGCCGCTCCGCGGCTACTCGACCACCCGGAGGACACCGGCGGCCGCAGGCTCGCACTCCGATCCGCCACCCTCTCGCCGCACCCTCCGAGGCGAACCGGCGATCCGCGTGTCAGCGGATCGTCGTAGCCGTACGCAGGACGCCCTTGAGAACCCGGCCACCCTCCCCAGCCGACCGCGCCGAGCCGGTCGGGGACCGGCTCGCCACAGGCCCGGCGAACCGGCGATCCGCGTGCCAGCGGATCGTCGTAGCCGGACGCATGACGCTCTCACGAACCCGGCCACCCTCCCCAGCCGACCGCGCCGAGCCGGGCAGGGACCGGCTCGGATTCAATACAGACAGTTCGGCCCCAGCAGGCTCTTCAGCTCGCCGAAGAGGTCCGGGGTGATGCGCACGGGGAACGGCACCTCGAACACGCGGGCCGTGTCGCCCTTGATGAGCTTCAGCCGCACCTCGGTCTGGCCGGAGTGGCGGATGAGCACGTCGCTGAGCTGCGAGACCGTGTCGGTGGTCGCGCGCGACTCGGGCATCGAGACGGTGAGCGGTCCCGAGTCGCCGTCCTGGCTCATCTCGGGGGCGAACAGGCTGAACGCGTGCAGGTTCATCCCGTCGTCGCGCATGCTGACGCGGCCTCTGACGACGACGATGGAGTCGTTCGTGAGCGCCGGGGCGAACTCCTGGTACGCCTTCCCCATGAACATGCAGGTGATCTCGCCGCCGAAGTCCTCGACCTGGATCATCCCGTACTGGTTGCCGGAGGCCTTGGCCATGCGGTGCTGGACGCTTGTGACGAGGCCCGCGACGACCACGGTCTCGCCGTCGGCGATCGTCTCCGAGATCAGCAGGTCGGCGATCGTGGTGCTGTAGTGCTTGGCGAGCTCGGTCTCGAGTCCGGCGAGCGGATGGTCGGACACGTAGAGCCCGAGCATGTCGCGCTCGAAGGCGAGCTTGTCGCGCTTGGCCCATTCGGGCCGCTCGGGCACCTGGATCGCGGCCTGCGGCTCGTCCCAGAGGCTGTCGAAGTCGAAGCCGACCTGGCCGTTCGCCTCGTTGCGCTTCTCCCCCACCGCCGCCTCGACGGCGTCCTCGTGCACCTCGACCAGGGCGCGGCGGGTCGAGCCGAGCGAGTCGAAGGCGCCGGCCTTGATGAGCGACTCGATGGTGCGCTTGTTGGTCACCTGCAGCGGCACCTTGCGGAGGAAGTCGTGGAACGTCTCGAAGCGGCCCTTCTCCTCGCGGGCGGCCCTGATGCCCTCGACGACGTTCATGCCGACGTTGCGGACGGCGCCGAGGCCGAAGCGGATGTCGGTGCCGACGGCGGTGAAGAAGCCGATCGATTCGTTGACGTCCGGCGGGAGCACCTTGATCCCCATCCGCCGGCACTCGTTGAGGTAGGCGGCCATCTTGTCCTTGGAGTCGCCGACGCTGGTGAGAAGCGCGGCCATGTACTCCGCGGGGTAGTGCGCCTTGAGGTACGCCGTCCAGTAGGAGACGACGCCGTACGCCGCCGAGTGCGCCTTGTTGAAGGCGTAGTCGGAGAAGGGCAGCAGGATGTCCCAGAGGGTCTTGACGGCCTCCATCGAGTAGCCGTTGGCGATCATGCCGCCCGAGAAGCCCTCGAACTGCTTGTCCAGCTCGGACTTCTTCTTCTTGCCCATCGCGCGCCGCAGCAGGTCGGCCTGCGCGAGCGTGAAGCCCGCGAGCTTCTGCGCGATCGACATGACCTGCTCCTGGTACACGATCAGGCCGTAGGTCCCTCCGAGCACCTCCGAGAGCGGCTCCTCGAGCTCCGGATGGATCGGGGTGATCTCCTGCACGCCGTTCTTCCGCAGCGCGTAGTTGGTGTGGGAGTCGGCGCCCATCGGGCCCGGCCGGTAGAGCGCGAGGACTGCGGAGATGTCCTCGAAGTTGTCGGGCTTCATCAGTCGGAGAAGGCCGCGCATCGGGCCGCCGTCGAGCTGGAAGACGCCGAGCGTGTCGCCACGCGCGAGGAGGTCGTAGGCGGCCTGGTCGTCGAGCTCGAGGTCCTCGAGCACGAGGTCCTGTCCGCGGTTGGCGCGGATGTTGTCGAGGGCGTCGTCGATGATCGTGAGGTTCCGCAGCCCCAGGAAGTCCATCTTGATCAGCCCGAGCGACTCGCACGCGGGGTAGTCGAACTGCGTGACGATCTGGCCGTCCTGCTCCCGCTTCATGATCGGGATGATGTCGAGCAGCGGATCGCTGGACATGATGACGCCGGCCGCGTGCACGCCCCACTGGCGCTTGAGGTTCTCGAGTCCGAGCGCGGTGTCGAAGACCAGCTTGGCCTGCGGGTCCTCGGCGATGACGTTGCGCACGTCGAGCGCTTCCTTGTAGCGCGCGTGGGCGGGGTCGTTGATGCCGCTGAGCGGGATGTCCTTGCCCATGATCGCGGGCGGCATGGCCTTCGTCAGCTTCTCGCCCATCCCGAACGGGAAGCCGAGGACGCGCGAGGCGTCCTTGAGAGCCTGCTTCGCCTTGATGGTGCCGTAGGTGACGATCTGCGCGACGCGCTCGTCGCCGTACTTCTCGGTGACGTAGCGGATGACCTCGCCGCGGCGACGGTCGTCGAAGTCGACGTCGAAGTCGGGCATGGACACGCGGTCGGGGTTGAGGAAGCGCTCGAAGATCAGGCCGTGGCGCAGCGGATCGAGGTCGGTGATCTTCATCGCGTAGGCCGCCATCGAGCCGGCACCGGAGCCGCGGCCGGGACCGACGCGGATCCCGTTGCGCTTGGACCAGTTGATGAAGTCGGCGACGACGAGGAAGTAGCCGGGGAAGCCCATCTGCAGGATGACGCGGGTCTCGTAGTCCGCCCGGTCGCGCACTTCCTGGGAGATGCCGTCCGGGTAGCGCTCGCGCAGTCCGGCCTCGACCTCCTTCACGAACCAGGTGTCCTCGGTCTCGCCCTCCGGCACCGGGAAGCGCGGCATGTAGTTCGCCGAGGTGTCGAACTGGACGTCGCAGCGCTCCGCGATGAGGAGCGTGTTGTCGCAGGCCTCGGGGTGGTCGCGGAAGACCTGGCGCATCTCGCGCGGCGACTTGAGGTAGAACTCGTCCGCGTCGAACTTGAAGCGCTTGGGGTCGTCGAGGGTGGTCCCGGACTGCACGCAGAGCAGCGCCGCGTGCGAGGTCGCGTCGTGCGCGTGCGTGTAGTGCAGGTCGTTGGTGGCGACCAGCGGGAGGTCGAGGTCCTTCGCGAGCCGGATGACGTCGCCGATCACCCGCCGCTCGATGTCGAGGCCGTGATCCATGATCTCGGCGAAGAAGTTCTCCTTGCCGAAGATGTCGCGGTAGTCGGCGGCCGCCTGGCGGGCCTCCTTGTACTGGCCGAGGCGCAGGCGCGTCTGGACCTCGCCGCTCGGGCAGCCCGTGGTGCCGATCAGGCCCTCGGAGTACTGCGAGAGGATCTCGCGGTCCATGCGCGGCTTGAAGTAGTAGCCCTCGATCGACGCGCGCGAGGAGAGGCGGAAGAGGTTGTGCATGCCCGTCGTGGTCGAGCTGAGCAGCGTCATGTGGGTGTACGCGCCGGAGCCGGACACGTCGTCCCCTCCGCCGTCGCCCCAGCGGATGCGGGTCTTGTCGGAGCGGTGCGTCCCCGGGGTGAGGTAGGCCTCGGTGCCGATGATCGGCTTGATCCCCGCCGCCGTCGCGGTGCGCCAGAAGTCGAAGGCGCCGAACACGTTCCCGTGGTCGGTCACGGCGATGGCCGGCATACCCTCCTCGACCGCCGCGTCGATCAGCGGCTTCACTCGCGCTGCACCGTCGAGCATCGAGTACTCGCTGTGCACGTGGAGGTGGACGAAGGAATCGTTACTCGGCAAGGATGCGCCTCCGGCGGACTGCGGGCAGGGGAGGGATGGCCGGCGACCCGGGAGGGCCCGTGGACACGGCGGGAAGAAGTCTAACCGCGCCGGACGCGGGTCCGGCCGGGAGAGCGCGGATCACTCCCCGCGCAGCACCTCGAGGGCGTGCACCAGGTCGTCGGGGTACGACGCCTCGAACTGCACCCACTCCCCCGAGCCCGGGTGGGTGAAGCCGAGCCGGACTGCGTCGAGCCACTGGCGGGTGAGGCCGAGCCGCTTCGAGAGGGTCGGATCGGCGCCGTACATCGCGTCGCCGACGCACGGGTGGCGCTGGGCGGCCATGTGCACGCGGATCTGGTGGGTGCGGCCGGTCTCGAGGTGGATCTCGAGGAGGGAGGCGAACGGGAAGGCCTCGATCGTCTCGTAGTGGGTCACCGAGGGCTTGCCGTCGGCGCGGACCGCGAACTTCCAGTCCGAGGACGGGTGGCGGCCGAGCGGGGCGTCGATCGTCCCGGCGAGCGGGTCGGGGTGGCCCTGCACGACCGCGTGGTAGACCTTCTCGACCGTGCGGTCGTGGAACGCGCGCTTGAGGTGCGTGTAGGCGCGCTCGGACTTCGCGACGACCATGAGGCCGCTCGTGCCGGCGTCGAGCCGGTGCACGATGCCCGCGCGCTCGGCCGCACCGGAGGTCGACACGGTGAAGCCCGCGGCGGCGAGGGCGCCGAGCACCGTCGGTCCCTCCCAGCCCACGGCGGGGTGCGCGGCCACTCCGACCGGCTTGTCGATCACCACGATGTCGTCGTCGTCGTGCACGATGCCGAGGCCGGGGACCGCCATCGGCACGATCCGCGGCTCCTCGCGCGGGTTCCACTCGACGCTCAGCCAGGTTCCGGCGCGCACGCGGTCGCTCTTGTCGAGGACCCGTCCGTCGGCGCTCACTCCGCCCGCCTCGGCGACCTCGGCCGCGAAGGTGCGTGAGAAGCCGAGCAGCTTCGCGACGGCCGCGTCCACGCGGAGGCCGTCGAGCCCGTCCGGGACCGGCAGCTCTCGGGACTGCACCATCAGCGTCCGCCGGGGCGGTCGGCGTCGCGGGCCGCCTCCTCGACGGAGGAGGCCGCTGCGCGGGCGCCCGCTCCGGGGGCGGCGGGAGCGCCGTTCTCGGACACGACCTGGTCCTGCTCGTCGCGGCCCGCGCGCTCACGGGTGCCGTCGAGGCCGACGCCCCGCACGCTCAGGAGGACGAACAGCGCCATCGCCGTGCAGATCGCGATGTCGGCGACGTTGTAGATCGCCGGGAGCAGCCACGGCGTGAAGAGGAAGTCGACGACGTGTCCGAGCCCGAAGGAGGGCTCTCGGAACAGCCGGTCGAAGAGGTTGCCGAGGGTGCCGCCGAGCAGCAGGCCGAAGAAGACGCCCCACGCGGTGGAGCGGATCCGGCGCGAGAACCAGATCACGGCGACGACGACGCACGCCGCGATGATCGAGAAGATCCAGGTCGACCCGCTCGCGAGGGAGAAGGCGGCACCCGGGTTCTTCACGTAGTGCAGGATCAGGACGTCGCCGAGGACATGGACGTCCTCGCCCAGGGTCAGGTTCGTCGTGACCAGGAACTTCGCGGTCTGATCGATCGCGAAGACCGCGAGCGCGACGAGGCCGAGGGTGACGAGCACCCTCGGCCTGACGTCCGCTGCGGCGGGACTACGCCCCAAAGCCCGACAGCGAGGACTCCGTCGACGCCGGCTGGGTGTCGAGGTCGCGGAGCTGGCCCTCGATGTAGCTCTTCAGCTTCTGGCGGTACTCGCGCTCGAAGGTGCGGAGCTCGTCGATGCGGTGCTCGACCGTCGCGCGCTCCTCCTCGAGCTTCGCGACCTGCTGGCGCTGCTTGGCCTCGGCCTCGGCGACGATGCGGGCGGCCGTGGCACGGCCCTCGGCGACGAGAGCGTCGCGCTTCTCGGCACCCTCGCGCACGTGCTCCTCGTGGAGGCGGCGGGCGAGCTGCAGGAGTCCGCTGGAGCTCTCGGCCTCGTCGACCGGAGCCGACTGCGAGGAGCTGACGGGAGCGACGACCGGTGCGGGAGCCGGGGTGGGCTCGGGCTCGGGCTGCGGCTCCGGCTCGGGTGCCTCGTCGACCACCGGGGCGGGAGCAGGAGTGCTCTCGCGCGTGGCGTCGGAGACTCGGGCGTCCGAGGGGCGGCTGTCGTCGGAGGAGAGGCGCTGACGAAGCTCCTCGTTCTCCTGGTTCAGGCGGCGGAGCTCCACGACGACCTCGTCGAGGAAGTCGTCGACCTCGTCCTGGTCGTATCCCTCACGGAACTTGGTCGGCTGGAACCGCTTGTTGACAACGTCTTCGGGAGTGAGCGCCATGGCTTTCCACCTTCGATTTCAAGTAGGTACACGTTTAACAACGCGCGACTAAAGCTAGCAACTTCAGGCGCACGGCGCAGTGCTGACACCGCGGGGAACGTCCGGACGTGCCAACGATACAGGGACGGTCAGGCGCGCTGGAGCCACGTGGCGATGTACATGCCCACGATGACGCAGAGCATGGTGAGGCTCCAGCCGAAATCGAGCGCGATCGGACCGATCGAGACCGGCTTGATCAGGCGTCGGAAGAAGCCGATCGGCGGGTCCGTGACGGTGTAGACGCCCTCCGCGGCGACGAGGCCGGCACCGCGGGGGCGCCAGTCGCGTCGGATCACGCGGACGAGGTCGAGCACGAACCGCGCCCACATCGCGAAGAAGTAGAGCAGCAGCACGAAGTACAGGACGCTCCCGAGGAGCGAGACGACGGAGGTCACCGGGGGCCAGGGCTCCCCGGGATCAGGACTTCGCGAAGAACGACGCGTCGGCGTCGCTCTCGGCGGAGGCGGAGTCGCCGGCGACGGTGATGTGCGACGGCGAGAGCAGGAAGACCTTGCTCGTCACGCGCTCGATGCGGCCGTAGAGGCCCTGCGAGAGTCCGCTCGCGAAGTCGATGAGGCGGCGGGCGTCCGCATCGCTCATCTGCGAGAGGTTGATGATCACGGGGATGCCGTCGCGGAAGTTCTCCGCGATGACCTGCGCGTCGCGGTACTGCTTCGGGTGGACGGTGAGGATCTCGTTCATCTCGGCGGGTGCCGTCGCCTTCGGGGTCTGGGGGGTGGGCTTGCGGAGCGGGGTGACCGTCGCGCGGGGCTGCTGCACCGGCTCGACGGGAGGGACGGGCTGCACCGGGGAGACCGGTGCGCGGTGGGCCGTCGCCGGGGCCGCCTCGACGGGCTCTGCGCGCTCGTACTCGACCTCTTCGTCGGCGAGTCCGAGGTAGACCATCGTCTTCTTCAGCGGGTTGGCCATGGGGTGTCCTCCGTGTCGTGTGTGCTCCCACAGGTGGGTCACCACGAGGTTAGGTGCGGGCGGGGCGTTCTCCGGTGATTGCCGATCCGATTCGCAGGTGTGTCGCACCCTCCGCGATCGCCTCGGCGAAGTCGTTCGACATGCCCGCCGAGATCGCCGTGGCGGAGGGCTCGACGGCGCGCACGCGGTCGGAGATCGACCGGAGCCGGGCGAAAGCCGGACGGGGCTCCTCGTCCAGCGGAGCGACCGCCATCACGCCGCGCAGCGTGAGGCCGGGCGCCCCGGCGAGAGCCTCGGCGAGGGGCTCGACGTCGGCGGGCGACGCTCCCCCGCGGTCGGGATCCTCGGTGAGGTTGACCTGCAGGAACACGTCGAGCGGATCCTCCCCCGCCTCCAGCAGCGGAACGAGCGCGAGCCGGTCGACGGAGTGGACCGCGTCGGCGTAGCGGCGCACCTGGCGCGCCTTCTTGCTCTGGAGCTGCCCGATGAAGTGCCAGCGCGCAGCGGTCCCCGCCAGCTCGGCCGACTTCTCCTGCGCCTCCTGGTGCCGGTTCTCGCCGAAGTCGACGACGCCCAGCTCGAGGAGGTCGCGGAGCAGCGACACGGGGTGGAACTTGGTCACCACGATGGTCGTGATCGAGGACGCCTCGCGACCGGCCGAGCGGGTCGCGTCGGCGACCCGCTCGGAGACCTCGGCCCAGCGCGCGGCCAGCTCCGGATCCGGCACGACTACTTGAGGAAGTCGGGGATGTCCAGGTCGCTGTCGTCGTCGTCGAAGGACGGGTCGGCGACAGGGGCCGGGGCGGCGACGGGGGTGCTCGACCAGATCGAGCCGGCCGCAGGGGCGGCGGCGGGAGCCGGGACGGGCTCGGCGGCCGACTCGCTCGCCGAGCTCTGCTGCTGGCGCGGCTGGGCGATCGCGGCCTGAGCGGTCCCGCCCGGCTCTCCGCCGTCGAAGCCCGCGGCGATGACGGTGACGCGCACCTCGTCGCCGAGCGTGTCGTCGATCACGGCACCGAAGATGATGTTCGCCTCGGCGTGCACCGCCTCCTGGACGAGGCGCGCCGCGTCGTTGATCTCGAAGATGCCGAGGTTCGAGCCGCCCTGGATCGAGAGGAGCACGCCGTGCGCGCCGTCGATGCTGGCCTCGAGCAGCGGTGAAGCGACGGCCAGCTCGGCCGCCTTGATCGCGCGATCGGCGCCGCGCGACGAGCCGATGCCCATCAGCGCCGAGCCCGCGCCCTGCATGACCGACTTCACGTCGGCGAAGTCGAGGTTGATCAGGCCGGGCGTGGTGATCAGGTCGGTGATGCCCTGGACGCCGGCGAGGAGCACCTGGTCGGCGGTCGCGAAGGCCTCGAGCATCGAGATGCCGCGGTCGCTGATCTCGAGCAGGCGGTCGTTCGGGACGACGATGAGCGTGTCGACCTCGTTCTTCAGCGTCGCGACGCCGGCCTCGGCCTGCGTCTGCCGACGGCGTCCCTCGAACCCGAAGGGCTTGGTCACGACGCCGATGGTGAGGGCGCCGATCGACTTGGCGATCCGCGCGACGACGGGCGCGCCGCCGGTGCCGGTACCGCCACCCTCGCCCGCGGTGACGAAGACCATGTCGGCCCCCGCGAGGACCTCCTCGATCTCCTCGGCGTGGTCCTCGGCGGCGCGGCGGCCGACCTCGGGGTCGGCGCCGGCGCCGAGTCCGCGGGTCAGCTCGCGGCCCACGTCGAGCTTGACGTCGGCGTCGCTGAGCAGGAGCGCCTGTGCGTCCGTGTTGATCGCGATGAATTCGACACCGCGCAGGCCGAGCTCGATCATGCGGTTGACGGCGTTGACGCCGCCACCGCCGATGCCGACGACCTTGATCACGGCGAGGTAGTTCTGGTTTGAAGTCACGTCTCCGGCCTCCGGGCTGAACCTTAAACCTGTAGTTGAGGCTTAAAGTTATGCTGAGTATGCATTTGGGGTTCGGCTCCGACGGTAGGCGGAGTCCGGTCGCGCTCCCAGCAGACACGCCCGCAACGCTCGAAAGAACGCGCGGATCCGCCGCCGGTCAGGGCCGGGGCGCCACGACGGCGGCCTGGGGCGAGGACACGTCGTAGATGCCGACGACGGCGGGGTCGGTCGCGGCCATCAGCTTCTCGAGCACGACGGCCTTGAGCGCCGACTCGTCCGACCCGCCCCAGACGACTTCCGTGCCGTTCTGCAGGGTGAGCGAGACGTCGTCGCCGGTCGTGGCCGTGGCGGCCGTCACCTGCGGAGCGAGCGACGCGGGCAGGGAGCGCAGCACCCGCGCGGTCGCGCGGAAGCCGGCTCCCGAGGCGTCGCCGGACGCGGTGGTGAGGACCGGGTAGCCGGGCTGCGCCGAGTCCGCCGTCTCGATGACGACTCCGGCCGCGTCCACGAGCTCGAAGCGGCCCCCCGCCGCGATCACGCCGAGGGGCGAGCGCTCGACGATCGACACCACGAGGGTGCTCGGCGGCCGGGTCTGCACCGAGTAGCTCTGGATGAGCGGGGACGCGCCCAGCACGCGGCCGACCTCGTCCCGGTCCACCAGGGTGAGCGGGACGCCGAGCTGGTCGTCGAGCTCGCTCTGCAGGGCGGCGGCGTCGACGCGCTGGGTGCCCGAGATCTCGATCGTGCGCACGGCCATGAGCGGCGAGAAGGCCGCGACTCCGACGATCAGGGCGAGGGCGACGAGCGACCCGGCCACGACCAGGGCGATCAGGCGGCGCCGACGCGCGCGCTTCGTGAAGCGGCGGACCTCCCCCCGCTCGTAGCGCCTCCGCTCGCGGGCGGCCCGGGAGACGGCCCGGTTCTCGGCTCCGGGCAGGCGCAAGCCCGAGAGGGTGCGGCGGACCGCGCCCGCGCGCGACGGAGTGCGCTCGGCCGGCTCCGGGTCCACGCGGATCGCGGAGACGATCCGGATCGGCTCGGTGTCCGGCTCCGGCTCGCCGCCGCGCGTGGGGACGCTCCGACCGGGCGCCGGAGGGCGTCCGCCGTCGGGCCGCTTCACGGCCGCTCCCCCGCTTCGGGCGCGAGGACCGCGGTCATCGTGCGACCGGCGCGGCCTCGCTCGCGCCGAGCGACTCGAGCACCTGCGGGATGATCCGGTAGACGTCGCCGCAGCCGAGAGTGATGACGAAGTCGCCCTCGCGCGCGATGCCGGCCGCGAGGCGGGCCGCCTCCGCCCAGTCCGGGACGAACGAGACGTGCGACGGGTCGGCGAACTTCTCGCTGACCAGCGCTCCGGACACTCCGGGCTCCGGATCCTCGCGCGCCCCGTAGACGTCGAGGACGATCGTCTCGTCGGCGTAGCGCTCGAGCGTCTCGGCGAACTCGCGGGCGAAGAGGCGGGTGCGGCTGTAGAGGTGCGGCTGGTGCACGGCGATGATGCGGCCCTCGCCGACCACGGTGCGCGCGGCGGAGAGGGCGGCGGCCACCTCGGTGGGGTGGTGGGCGTAGTCGTCGTAGACGCTGACTCCGCGGACCGCTCCGTGCAGCTCGAAGCGGCGCTCCGTGCCTCCGAACGCCGACACGGCCTCGAGCGAGGCGGCCGGATCGAAGCCCAGGCCCACCAGCACTGCGAACGCGCCGGCCGCGTTGATCGCGTTGTGCCGGCCGGGGACGCGGAGGCGGGCCGAGTAGCGCCTGCCCTCGTACTCGACCGAGAAGCCGACGGGGCCGACGAGGTCGAGGTCGACGACGCGGACGTCCGCCCCCTCGGCCTCGCCGAAGGTCAGCACCCGTCCGCCGTCCAGCCGCTCGGTGACGCGGACGGCGCCGGGGTCGTCGGAGGAGATGACGACGAGCTCGCTCGCGGAGGAGGCGAAGGTGACGAAGGCATCCTCGAACGCCTCCAGCGATCCGTAGTGGTCGAGGTGGTCCGGGTCGACGTTCGTGATGAGGGCGACCGCGGTGTCGTAGAGGAGGAAGCTGCCGTCCGACTCGTCGGCCTCGACGACGAAGACCTCGCCGGAGCCGGCGGCGGAGGAGGTGCCGAGGCTCTCGATGATGCCGCCGTTGACGAAGCTGGGGTCGGCGTCGACGCCGAGCAGGCCGGTGACGATCATGCCGGTCGACGTGGTCTTGCCGTGCGCTCCGGCGACCGCGACCAGGCGCTTGCCGCGCACCAGCCAGGCGAGCGCCTGCGAGCGGTGCAGCACGGGCAGGCCGCGCTCCTTCGCGAGCAGGTACTCCGGATTGTCGGGCCACAGGGCGGAGGTGACGACGACCGCCTCGGCGTCCCCGAGGTTCGCCGCGTCGTGGCCGATGGCGACCGGGACGCCGAGCTCCCGGAGCTGCTCGATGGGGTGGGACTCGCGGACGTCGGAACCGGTGACCCGGTGCCCGGCGTGGTGGAACAGCCGGGCGATCCCGCTCATCCCGGAGCCGCCGATGCCGATGAAGTGGACCGAGCCGAGCTCGTCGGGGACGGTGATGCCGAGGTCGGGCTTGATCACGGGGCTCTCGCTTTCGGGTGGGTCGCGGCGGGCGGGAGGGGCCTCCCGCGGTGCGCCGGATCAGTGTAGACGGTGGGCGGGAGTGCTCTCACGAGCCGCGCGGAGCGGGCTCAGCGCGGCTCGGAGAGGGTCGACTCGATCAGGTCGACGAGCTGCCCGGAGCCGTCGCGGACTCCCACGCGGGCGGCCCGGCGCGCCATCTCGTCGCGACGGGCGGTGTCGCCCAGGAGCGGTACGAGCTCCCGCTGGACCCAGCCGGGGAGGAAGGCGGCGTCCTCGACGAGGACCGCTCCCCCGGCGTCGACGACGCCGCGCGCGTTGTAGCGCTGCTCGCCGTTGCCGACCGGGTACGGGACGTAGACCGCGGGCAGGCCGAGGGCTGTCAGCTCGCTGACCGTCGCTGCCCCCGCGCGGGAGACGGCCACGTCCGCGGCGGACAGCGCGAGGTCCATCCGGTCGCAGTAGGCGAGGAGGTGGTAGCCGGCCACCCCCGGGTCCGTGATCTCGGCGCGGTCGCCCGTGATGTGGAGGACCTGGAAGCCGGTGGCGACGAGATCCCGGGCGGCGGCGTGCACCGTCGCGTTGATCCGTCGAGCGCCGAGGGAGCCGCCGGTCACCAGGAGGGTCTGCCGGGACGGGTCGAGGCCCAGCGCCGCCATCGCCTCGTCGCGGCGCGCGGCCCGGTCGAGCTCGGCGATCTCGCGGCGCAGCGGCATGCCGACGACCCGCGCGTGCGGCAGGGGCGTGCCCTCGAAGGCCACGCCGACCGAGCGGGTCGCGCGCGCGCCGAGGCGGTTGGCGAGCCCGGGGCGCGCGTTGGCCTCGTGGACGGTGAAGGGGACGCCGGCGCGGCGCGCCGCCAGGTAGGCGGGTGCTGCCGCGTACCCGCCGAAGCCGACCACCGCGTCGATCCGCCGGTCGCGGATCGTCCGGACGATGCCGGCGATGGTCGCACGGAAGGCTCCGGGGAACCGCAGCGCAGCCGCGTTCGGACGGCGCGGGAACGGCAGCCGCGGGATCACCGAGAGCTCGTAGCCGCGGAGGGGGACGAGGCGGGCCTCGAGCCCCTCGGCGGTGCCGAGCACGAGCACTTCGTCGCGCGGGTTCCGCCTGCGGATCTCGTCGGCCGTCGCGAGCAGCGGATTGACGTGGCCGGCGGTGCCGCCGCCGGCGAGCAGGTAGCGGGTCACTCCGCCGCCGCCTTCCTGCGGCGCAGCACGCTCGCGCCGGGCAGGGGCGCGGTCTGGGTGCGGGCGAAGGAGAGGACGACGCCGATGGCGAGGAGCGAGCTGAGCAGGGCGGTGCCTCCGGAGGAGATCAGCGGCAGCGGGACCCCCAGCACCGGGAGCACCCCCAGGACCACGCCGATGTTGACGAACGCCTGGCCGATCAGCCAGACCATGATCGCGCCGGTGCTGATCCGCACGAACGGATCGGAGGACGCGTGGATGACGCGGAAGAAGGCGACCGCGAGGACCACGAACAGCGCCAGGACGACGATCGCTCCGATCAGCCCGAGCTCCTCGCCGATGATGGCGAAGATGTAGTCGTTGTCCGCGGCGGGCAGCCAGGACCACTTGGCCTTGGAGTTGCCGAGGCCCACGCCGAAGATCCCGCCGGAGGCCATCGCCCAGGTGCCGTGCACCGGCTGCCAGCACGAGTTCTGGTACTCCTCGACGTTGGAGCAGTCGCCGAGGAAGGACATGATCCGGGTGAGGCGGTTGTCGCTGGAGACGGCGAACAGCACCGCTCCGATCGCGCCGACCACCACGATCGGCACGAGGACCTTCATCTGGACGTTCGCGTAGAAGAGTGCGGCGAGGACGATGCCCGCCATGATCACGACCGTGCCCAGGTCGCCTCCGATGAGGACCAGTCCGATCGCCGCGCCGCCGACGATCAGGACGGGGATGAGCGCGTCCTTCCAGTCCTTCGGCGACCGGTAGCGGCGGGCGAGCAGGAGCCCCAGCCAGAGGGCGAGCGCGAGCTTGATGATCTCGGAGGGCTGCATGCTGAAGGCGCCGAGGCGGATCCAGTTGCGGTTCCCGCCGACGGATTCGCCGAGCGGTGTGAAGAGCACGAGGCACTGGAGGACGCAGCCGGCGATGAGCAGGATCGGCGTCACGCGCTTCCACACGCCGAGGGGCAGCCGCGAGACCACCAGCATCATCGGGATCCCGAGGAGGGCGAACCCGCCCTGGCGCAGGAAGCCCCCGAAGGAGTCGTCGCTCGACACGTAGGAGGTGACCGACGAGGAGGAGAGCACCATCGTCAGTCCGAACAGCACCAGGAAGAGCGTGGTTCCGAAGAGGAGGTAGAAGTTCGGCGAGTGGGAGGCGAAGACCTTCGAGAGGACGATCCGCGCGGAGCGGGCCCCGCTCCGGTCCTTCCCGCGCGGCTCAGTGCGCGAGCGGCCCGCGGGGCGGCTCGTCGTCGGAGCGGTCATCGGCTCCCCCTCCCAGGTGTGTCGCCACGGCGGCCGCGAAGGAGCGGCCCCGAGCCGCGTAGTCGAGGAACTGGTCCATCGAGGCCGCGGCGGGTGCGAGCAGGACGACGTCCCCCGAGCGGGCGAGCGTCGCGGCCGCCTCGACGGCCGCCTGCATCACCGCACCAGTGTCGTCCGGCACCGCCTCGCTCACGGGGAGGGCGGGCGCGTGTCGTCGGAATGCCGCGAGCAGCGCCGAGCGGTCGGCGCCGATCACCACGGCGCCCCGCAGGCGGCCGACGTGCGCGGCCACGAGGGCGTCCACGTCGACGCCCTTGAGCAGGCCGCCGACGACCCAGACGACCGACGGGTACGCGCGCAGGGAGGCGTCGGCGGCGTGCGGGTTCGTGGCCTTGGAGTCGTTCACCCAGGTCACCCCGTCGTGCTCGGCGACGACCTGGATGCGGTGGGCGTCGAGCTCGAAGGACGCCAGCGCGGTGCGGACGGCCGTGACCTCGATCCCGCACGCTCGGGAGAGCGCTGCCGCGGCGAGCACGTTCTGGACGATGTGCGGAGCGGCGAGGTTCCGAGCGGCGAGCTCGTCCACGGTGGTGATCTCGAGGGCACTGGTGCGGCGGTCCTCGAGGAAGGCGCGGTCGCAAAGGATGCCGTCGACGATCCCGAAGTCGCTCGGGCCGGGCACGCCGAGGCCGAACCCGATCGCCCGGGCGCCCTCCACCACCTCGGCGTCGAGCACCATCTGCTCGGTCGCCGCGTCGGCGCGGTTGTACACGCAGGCGACGCGGGTGCCGGCGTAGACCTTGCCCTTGGCCGCGCGGTAGGCGTCGAACGAACCGTGCCAGTCGAGGTGGTCGTCGGCGATGTTGAGGCACGCGCTCGCGATCGGCTCGATCGCGCCCAGGTAGTGCAGCTGGTAGCTCGAGAGCTCCACGACGAGGACGTCGAAGCCCTGCGGGTCGCGGACCGCGTCGAGCACGGGCACGCCGATGTTGCCGCAGGGGGCGGCGCGGAGGCCGCCGGCCACGAGCATCGTCGCCGTGAGCTGGACGGTCGTGGTCTTCCCGTTGGTGCCGGTGACGGCCACCCAGTCCGCCGGAGTGCCGTCGGCGCGCACGACCTTGTCGCGGACGCGCCAGGCGAGCTCGACGTCGCCCCACACGGGGATCCCGGACTCCGCCGCCCACACGAGGATCGGGTGCGTCGGCCGGAAGCCGGGCGACACCACGACCAGCTCCGGTGCGAACGCGTGCAGCTCCTCCGGAGCGGAGTCGAGGCGGTCGGCCCGGTGCAGGCGGGCGCCGATCACCTCGAGCAGGCGCTCGCGCTCCTCGTCGGCGCGGTCGGCGAGGACCAGCACCTCGGAGCCGAGCTCGGTCAGGGTGTCGGCCACCGAGAACCCGGTGACGCCCAGGCCCAGCACGGCGACGCGCAGGCCGCGCCAGTCCGAGTGCCAGCTGCGGAGGGAGTCGGGACGGGCGGGATCGGTCATGCCAGCGACAGCCATTCCAGGTAGAAGAGCCCGACTCCGGCGGCGACAAAGATGCCGGCGATGATCCAGAACCGGACCACGACGGTGATCTCGGCCCAGCCCTTGAGCTCGAAGTGGTGGTGGAGCGGGCTCATCAGGAAGATGCGCTTGCCCCGGGTCAGCTTGAAGTAGATCCGCTGGAGGATGACCGAGCCGGTCACGATGACGAACAGGCCGCCGATGAGGATGACCAGCAGCTCGGTGCGGGTGAGGATCGCCAGGGCCGCGAGCGCGCCGCCGAGGCCGAGCGAGCCGGTGTCGCCCATGAAGATCTGCGCCGGCGAGGTGTTCCACCAGAGGAAGCCCACCAGGGCACCGGAGACGGCCGCCGCGATGATGGCCAGGTCGAACGGGTCGCTCACCTGGTAGCACTTGTCGACGACCTCGGGGTTGAGGTGCTGGTCGAAGCACCACTGGTTCGACTGCCAGAACCCGATGATGACGTAGGAGCCGATCGCGAGGATCGAGGACCCGGTCGCGAGTCCGTCGAGCCCGTCGGCGACGTTCACGCCGTTCGACGTGCTGGTGACGATGATGCAGATCCACAGCACGAACAGGCCGATGCCGATCCAGCCGAGGGAGGCGAAGTCGAACGGCAGGTCGCGGATGAACGAGATCGAGGTGGACGCGGGGGTGAGCCCGTTGGAGTCGCGGACCATGATCGCGATCACCGCGAAGGCCGCGGCGACGATGACCTGGCCGGCGATCTTCGCCCAGCCGCCGAGGCCGAGGCTGCGCTGGTTGCGGGTCTTCAGGAAGTCGTCGACGAAGCCGACGAGTCCGAGCCCGACCATCATGAAGAGCACCAGCAGGGCCGACGGCGCGATCGCCCGGTTGCCGAACAGCATCCCGAGGAAGTAGCCGACCACGGTGCCGATGATGATGACGATGCCGCCCATCGTCGCCGTGCCGTGCTTGACGTGGTGCGACTTCGGTCCGTCCTCGCGGATGAACTGGCCCCACTGCAGGCGGTGGAAGAGGCGGATGAACAGGGGCGTCATCAGGAGCGTGAAGGCTCCCGAGAACGCGCCGGACAGGAGGAGTGCCCTCATCGGTGACGCTCCCCGAGACGGTCGGCGAGGAAGCGCAGCCCCGCGGAGTTGGACGACTTGACCAGCACGGTGTCGCCGGGTCGCAGGTAGTCCTCGAGGAGGTCGAACGCCTCGTCGGAGGTCTCCGCGAAGACGGACTCGCCGCTCCACGACCCCTCGCGCTCGGCCGCGACGTGGATCCGGCGGGCGCCTCGGCCCACCACCACGATCTGGGAGATGTTGAGGCGCACGGCCAGCAGGCCCACGCGCTCGTGCTCCTCGTCGGCCCACTCGCCGAGCTCGCTCATCTCTCCCAGGACGGCGACGGTGCGCCCCCCGGGCTTCGCGATCTGGGCGAGGGTGCGCAGGGCGGCCGCGGTGGAGTCGGGACTCGCGTTGTACGCGTCGTTGATGATGCGGACGTCCTCGCCGCCCAGGACCTCCATGCGGCCGCGCTCGGCGAGGGTGACGGTCGCGAGAGCCTCGACGATCGCGGGCAGCGCCACTCCGACAGAGAGCGCGGCGGCGGTCGCCGCGAGGGCGTTCATCACGTGGTGCTCGCCGAGGACGCGCAGCAGGAGCTCGGCGCGAGCGGCCTCGCGGCCCTCCCCCGCCGAGACCTCGATGGCGAAGCGGGTGCCGTCGGCGGTCGCGTCGATGTCGACGGCGCGGACGTCCGCGCTCTCGCCGCGGCCGAACCAGAGGACCCGGGCGGCGGTGCGGCCCGCCATCGAGGCGACCCGGCCGTCGTCGGCGTTCAGCACGGCGACGTCGTCGGCGGTGAGGTCGGCGACCATCTCTGTCTTGGCCTCGAGCGTGCGCTCGATCCCGCCGAACTCGCCGGCGTGCGCGAGGCCCACGGCGAGGACGACGCCGACGTCGGGCCTGGCCATCCGGACGAGGCGGCGGATCTCGCCGACCGCGCTCGCGCCCATCTCGGCGACGAGGAAGCGCGTCGACTCGGACACCTGGAGCATCGTGATCGGCGCGCCGACCTCGTTGTTGAAGGATCCGCGCGGAGCGACCGTCTCTCCGACCCGCTCGAGGACGGTGCGGAGGAGGTTCTTGGTCGTCGTCTTGCCGTTCGAGCCGGTGACGCCGATGACGGTGAGCCCGCCCTTCGCGCGGACGAGCCGGACGACCTCGGTCGCCAGCGCTCCGAGCGCCTCGACGGAGTCGTCGACGAGGACCTGCGGCACGTCGAGGTCGAGCGGGCGCTCCACGATGAGCAGCGCGGCACCGCGCTCGAGAGCGGCGGGAGCGAAGAGGTGGCCGTCGGTGTGCTCGCCGCGCTTGGCGACGAAGATCCCGCCGGGCGCGATCTCGCGGGAGTCGGTCTCGGTCGCTCCGTCGATCACGGTGGCGGCCGTGGCGGACGAGCCGGCCAGGTGGAGGCGTCCGGAGACGGCCTCGGCGATCTCGGTGAGGGTGAGGGCGATCATCTACAGCCAGCCCGCCTCGCGCAGCGCGTGACGGACGTCGTCTCTGGCCGAATACGGCATGTGCACTCCTGCGATCTCCTGGTAGTCCTCGTGGCCGGGCCCGGCGTAGAGGATCGAGTCCCCTTCGCGCGCGAGGGCGACGGCGGCGCGCACGGCGGCGCGCGGGTCGGCGATCTCGTGGATCTCCCGGTCGGGCACGGCGGCCCGGGCGCCCTGGAGGAGCGCGGCGCGGATGGCGGCCGGATCCTCCCAGCGCGGGTGGAAGTCGGTGACGACAACGACGTCGGCGAGGCGGGCGGCGATGGCGCCCATGTCGCTCCGCTTGGTCGTGTCGCGGTCCCCGTCCGCCCCGAACACCATGAACAGGCGGCCGGGCGTGATGGTCCGCAGCGCCTCGAGCGCGTTCTGGAACGCGTCGGGGGTGTGGCCGTAGTCGACGTAGACGCGCGGTCCGCGCTCCCCCGAGACGAGCTCGGCGCGGCCCGGGATGTAGACGTCGAGACGACTGTCCTCGAGCGCGTGCGCGACGGCGTCCAGGTCGAAGCCCGACTCCACCAGCATCACGATCGCCAGCGCCGCGTTGGACGCCATGTACCAGCCGATCAGCGAGACGGTGACGACGACGGAGCGGTTCTCGGGCCCCTCCAGGCGGAAGGTGGTGCTGTCGGGCGTCGCGTCCAGCACCGTCATCGACCAGTCGGCGGGCGTCGTCGGGGCGACTCCGACGACCGGAGAGCCGGCGAGCGTCGCGACGGGGATGCGGCTGCGCTCGGCGAGCTCGCGCCCCCAGGCGCTGTCGACCGTGACGACGCCGCGGCGTGCGCGCTCCGGCTCGAAGAGGTCGGCCTTGGCCTCGAAGTACTCGCGCAGATCGGAGTAGTCGTCGAGGTGGTCGTGGCTGAGGTTCGTGAAGCCGACGACGTCGAAGACGAGGCCGTCGATCCGGTGCCGCGTGAGCGCCTGCGCCGACACCTCGATGGAGACCGCGCGGACGGCGGACTCGCGCATCCGAGCGAGCAGGCCGTGCAGCTCGCTCGCCTCGGGAGTGGTCAGCGAGCTGACCACGGCGACGTCGCCGATCCGGCGCTCGGCGGTGGAGCTCAGGCCGGAGACGACTCCTAGCCGGCGCAGCAGCGCGTCGAGGATGTAGACGACGCTCGTCTTGCCGTTGGTCCCCGTCACGCCGAAGAGCGTCGGGACGTCCTCGCGGGTGCGGTGGATCCACGCGGCGACGTCGCCGAGGGCGGCCCGCGGGTCGGGGGTCACCAGCACGGGCAGGCCGCTGTCGGCGGCGAGCTCCGCTCCGGCCGGGTCGGTCAGCACGGCGACGGCTCCGGACGCCGCGGCGGCCGACGCGAAGGCCGCGCCATGGGCACGGCGTCCTGCGACACCGACGTAGAGGTCTCCGGACTCGACCTGGTTCGAGTCCAGCGTGACTCCGCTCACCTCGACGCCCTCGAGGCCGCGGACCGGGCCGAGGGAGAACTCGGCCACGAGCTGCGAGAGGCTCCGCGGCACGGGGTGCTCGGGGCGGAGGGAGGACTGCGGGCGAGGGTCGTGCACTGCCCGCTCTTTCTCTCGTACTGGTGCGTGGATCGTGGTCCCGGCGGGGCTCACCACGTCGTCGGGTACTCGACGGGCGGCACCGTGGACGGCTCCACCCGGTTGGTCTTGAGCACCTGGGTCATGACCTGCTGGAAGACGGGAGCCGTCGCCTGGGACGTGTTCATCTTAACCGGATCGGCGATGGTGACCGTCACGACGTACTCCGGGTCCTCCGCCGGCGCGAGCCCGGCGAGCGAGACGGTGTAGCTCTTCGAGTAGCCGCCCTTGCCGTCGGGCTGCTGCGCGGTACCGGTCTTGGTGGCGATGTTGTAGCCGTCGACGTGGATGTCGTTCGCCAGCCAGCCCTCGTTGTAATGGGTCTGCAGCATGTCGACGACCTGCTTCGCGGCCGAGCTCGACACCACCTGGGTGCCCGTCGCATCGGGGACGTCCACGACGGAGCCGTCGGCCGTGGTGCAGCCGTCGATCAGCTGCGACGGGAGCCGCACTCCGCCGTTGCCGAGCGTCTGGTAGATGCTCGCGACCTGCACCGCGGTCGCCGAGACGCCCTGGCCGAACATCGTCGTGTAGTTCGTCTGGTTGTCCCAGTCCTGGTAGTCGGCGAGCAGGCCGCCCTCCTCGCCGGGGAAGCCGCTCGTGGTGGGCGTGCCGAGACCGAACTTCTGCAGGTAGTCGTAGCGGGTCTGGGCCGACAGGCGGGAGCCGAGCATCGAGATGCCGACGTTCGACGAGTCCTTGAGGATGCCGGTCAGCGTGTAGTTCGTCGGGGTGTGCGCGAAATCGTCGCTGAAGGAGGCGCCGTCCTTCTCGAAGGAGTCCGGGACGACGACCTGCGTCGTCGGGCCCGCCTGGCCCTGGTCGATCAGCATCGCGGCCGTCATCGGCTTGAAGGTCGAGCCCGGCTCGAACGGCGCGCGGAACGCGCGCGAGCTGCGGTCGGCGGAGGCGCTCGCCTCGACGTTGTTGGGGTCGACGGTCGGCGTCTCGGCCACTGCGAGCAGCTTGCCGGTCTTGACCTCCTGCACCACGACGATCCCGTAGCTGCCGCCGACCTCGGCGACGCGCTGCGAGAGGACCTGCTGGGAGTAGTACTGGAGGTCGGAGTCGATGGTGAGCTTCAGCGTCCCGCCGTCGACGGCCGGGGTCTCCGAGACGGTGCTGCCCGGGATCCGGACGTAGTCGGCGCTGCGCTCGTAGCTCTCGGACCCGTTCTGCCCCGCGAGGCAGGTGTTCTCCGCGTACTCCATGCCCTCCTGGGCCGCTCCGTCCGCCCCGACGTAGCCGACGAGGTTGCCGGCCACCGCGCCGTTGGGGTAGCTGCGTCCCTGCTGGGTCTCGAAGTAGGTCCACGGGATGTCGAGCGCGACGAGCTTCTGGTAGGCCTCGAGGTCGAGCCCCTCCGAGAGGATCAGGTAGTTGGCCTTGGCGTCCTTCGCGAGCGCGGCGTCCACCGCTCCGGTGATCTGCTCGACCGACTGCCCGGTGATCGCGCCGATCTCGGAGGCGGCCTGCTGCACGCTGACCATGACCTTCTGGTCCTCGCCCAGCTCGCGCGGGAACTCGGCCACGTTCTTCGGCGAGGTGGTCAGCCGGTAGCGCGTGGTGGTGTCCGCGAGCACCGTCCCGGAGCGGTCCACGATGGGGCCGCGCTGACCGTAGGTGACGACGCTGTTCGACTGGTTCTGGGCGGCCGCATCGGTGAGCTCGTTCGCCCGCACGATCTGGATGTCCACCAGCTTGCCGATGAAGAGTCCGACGACGGCGACGATGATGACGAACGTGACGGCCGTGCGGCGTCTGCTCGAGCGGTGGTGTCTCACTGCGGCGGTGTCCTTCTTGCTCCGGGCGGGCGGGCCGCCGTTCGTCGGGTCCGGATGGTCGTCGTGCGCCCCGCGGGGCGGGTGCCCGCACGGAGGCGGACCGCGACGCCGTGCGTCAGTGCGTGATGGGCGCGGGCAGCTCGCCCTGCAACGGTACGGCCGCACCGTCGACAGCCGGGGAGGACGCGCTCGCGCCGGGCTGGAGAGCCGGGACGAGGGCGTTGGGCACGAGCGGCGCGGAGGCGGTGCCCGCGACTTCGCTCGACGCGGCGGAGGAGGGGTCGCCCAGCACGGCGCCGTCCGAGAGGCGGAGGTAGACCGGCGCGGTGTTGGCGACCATGCCCAGGCCCTGTGCGGCGGTGGCGAGGTTCTGCGGCGAGCTCAGCGTGTCGACGGCGTCCTGCTTCTCCGCGTTGCTGCGGGTGAGCGACTTCTGCTCGGTCTGCAGTGCCGAGATCTGGTAGGCCCCCTGCGAGAGGCCGACGCTCACCAGGAGCTGGACGACGATGATCGCGAAAAGGCCGGCGACGGCGACGATCCCGTAGACGAGCTTCGGGCGCGACTGCGCCTGACCGGCCGGGACGGCCTCGATGCGGGGGCGGGGCGCCTCCTCCTCGGGGCGTGCTCGGCGGGCGGTGTCGATGACGGCGGGGTCGATGACGGCGGTGGCGCTCATGCGGTGCTCCTGATCCTCTCGGCCGCGCGCAGACGCACGGGTGTCGCTCGGGGGTTGCGGGCCTTCTCGTCGTCGGAGGCGAGCTCGGCTCCGCGGATGACGAGTCGGAACTCGGGTCGGTGCTCCGGCAGCTCCATCGGGAGGCCGGCCGGGGCGGTGGAGGAGGACGCGGCCTGGAGCGCGCGCTTGACGATCCGGTCCTCGAGCGACTGGTACGCCTCGACGACGATCCGCCCGCCCTCGTTGATCCGGCCCAGGGCGGCGGGGATCGCCCGCTCGAGGACGGACAGCTCCTGGTTGACCTCGATCCGCAGCGCCTGGAAGACGCGCTTGGCGGGGTGGCCGTTCCGCTGGATCGCGACCGGGGTCGCCGCCTGGATGATCTCGACGAGACGGCCGGAGCGCTCCAGCGGAGCCTCGCGGCGGGCCTCCACGATCTTCTTGGCGTAGCGCGCGGCGAGGCGCTCCTCGCCGTACTCGTGGAAGATGCGGCGCAGGGCGGTCTCGTCGTAGTCGGCGAGGATGCTCGCCGCCGTGAGCGGGGCGGTCGAGTCCATCCGCATGTCCAGCGGCGCGTCCTTGGAGTAGGAGAAGCCGCGCTCGGTCTCGTCGAGCTGGAGCGAGGAGACGCCGAGGTCGAAGAGCGCACCGTCGATCGTGTCGATGCCCAGCTCGTCGAGCACGTCGGGCAGCTCGTCGTAGACGGCGTGCACGAGGTCGATCCTGGAGGCGTGGGCGGAGAGCCGCTCCCCCGCGAGCTGCAGCGCCTCGGGGTCGCGGTCCAGGCCCACGAGGTGCAGGCCGGGGAAGCGCTCGAGCAGCGCGAGCGAGTGCCCGCCCATGCCGAGCGTCGCGTCGACGACGACCGCCCCGTCGCGCTCCAGCGCCGGAGCCAGGAGCTCGACGCAGCGCTCGAGCAGCACCGGGAGGTGCCGCTCCTCGGTCGGGCGCGGAGCGCCCTTCGGAGTGTTCTCTGCCATGGCGGTCCCGCCGTTCCCGTTCCTGTCGTCCGATCCCCATCCACCTCGCGTCCGGACACCGGGGAAGGTGCGTCCGGGCGCCGAGTGGCTGGGAGTCGCGCGACAGGACCTAGAACAGGCCGGGGATCACCTCCTCCTGGGTGTCGGAGAACACGGACTCCTGCTCCTGCAGGTAGGTCTCCCAGGCGCCCTGCGCCCAGATCTCGGCGCGGTTGCCCGCTCCGATGACGGTGAGGTCGCGGTCGAGGCCGGCGTAGGCGCGCAGCGGAGCCGGAAGGGTCACGCGGTTCTGCTTGTCCGGCGTCTCGGCGCTCGCGCCCGAGAGGAACACCCGGAGGAAGTCCCGCGCCTGCTTGCTGGTCACCGGCGCCTGCCGGATCTTCTCGTGCATCACCTCGAACTCGGCCTGGCTGAACACGTACAGGCACCGCTCCTGGCCGCGCGTGACGACGACTCCGGAGGAGAGCTCGTCGCGGAACTTGGCGGGGAGGATCACGCGGCCCTTCTCGTCGAGCTTGGGGGAATAGGTGCCGAGGAACACGGATTGCCCCCCACTTCTTCCGGCCAAGGATGGTGTGTCCTCCACAGTACTCCACTTCCCCCCACTCACAACCCCGGCGCGGCGCTGGGCGCGCCGGAGAGGCCCCGGTCATCCGCGTGTTTCCGCGGAATCGCGACAGTGGGGCGAAGTGGAGGGGGAAGGCCGCGGGAGGGAGCCCGCGGGCACGAAAAAAGGGCCGATCCGTGAGGATCGACCCTGTGGTGGAGCGGGGGGGGCTAGCCGCGCCCGTCTCCGCGGTTGTCCCATCTGTCGTTCAGTCGGTCCATGAAGCCGGACCCCTGGCGGTTGCCCGAGCGGGGCTTCGACGGACGGCCGACGTCGGGCAGGCCGGGCTCGGCGGAGCCGCCGGCGGCCGGGCGCATGGCCACGATCACGCCGCCGAGCATGAAGGCGAACCCGAGGATGCCGACGAGGGGCTGGCGCACGACCACGCCCGCGACGAGCACGGCGAGACCGAGGATGCCGAGCAGGATGCCGAGCACGAGGGCTCGGTAGTTGGTGCCGCCGCGCCCCTTGCCGACCGCCGCCACGAAATCGGCGTCGTTCTGGTAGAGGTTCCGCTCCATCTCATCGAGGAGCCGTTGCTCGTGTTCCGAAAGCGGCATCGTGACCCCTTCAGGGTGCGGCGTCGACCCTTTCGGGGATCGGCACCGGAATAGGCGGCGTCTGGGCTCGACCGGTCGGGCGGCGCTTCAGTGTAGACCGAGCCCGACGCAGGCACCAGGCACCTTCGGTGCATAGGCTGGTCGGGTGAACCACAGCTCCCGACTGGTCGATCGCGTCCAGCTCCGAATCGATGAATTCCTCACCGGGCGCACGCCAATTCTGCGCTCCATAGGAGAGGACGTCTCCGCCCTCGGCGACCTTTCGCGGGACTTTCTCAGCGGGGGCAAGCGGTTCCGCGCGCGCTTCTGCGAGGCGGGCTGGAACGCCGTGTCGAGCACCTCGAGCGAGGCCCATCCGAGCGGCTCCGATCCGATCGCGAGGGTGGGCGCCGGCCTGGAGCTGTTCCACGCCGCCGCCCTCGTCCACGACGACGTGATCGACAACTCCGACACCCGCCGCGGCGCTCCCGCGGCGCACCGGCGCTTCTCCTCCTTCCACGCCGACGGCGGCTGGACCGGCGACCGCGACGAGTTCGGCCGCTCCTCCGCGATCCTCCTCGGCGACCTCCTCCTGGTCTGGTCGGACGAGATCTTCGCCGCGGCGGAGTGGTCGCTCGGGGATCGAGTCGCGGCCGAGCGCGCGCGCGCCGAGTTCAACCTGATGCGCACCGAGGTCACGCTGGGCCAGTACCTCGACATCCTCGAGGAGAGCGCGTGGGTGCAGCACCCCGAGCACGAGCACCTGCAGCGGGCGGAGCGGGTGGTGGTCTACAAGAGCGCGAAGTACAGCATCGAGGCGCCTCTGGTGATCGGCGGCTCCCTCGCCGGCGGCGACGACGCTCAGCTGGACGCCCTGCGCCGCTTCGGGCTCCCGGTCGGGATCGCCTTCCAGCTGCGCGACGACGTCCTCGGAGTCTTCGGCGACCCGGCGGTGACGGGAAAGCCGGCCGGCGACGATCTGCGGGAGGGCAAGCGCACCGTGCTGCTCGGCCTCGCCCGCGGCGCGTGCTCGCCGGGCGAGCGGGCCGAGCTCGACGCGGTCGTGGGCCGGAGCGACGCCGACGCGGCGTCCATCGCGCGGGCGCAGGAGATCATCGCGGGCAGCGGCGCCCTCGAGCGGCTCGAGGATCGCATCGACCAGGAGGTGGCCGCGGCGATCGCGGTCCTCCCCGACGCGCCGCTCCGCACGGAGGGCGTGGCGGAGCTGCGCGAGCTGGCCGCCCAGGTCACGGTCCGCACCTCCTAGGAGCGGACGGGCGGGATCAGGCCAGGGCCTGGGCGACCCGCCGGACCTCGGCCTTGCGGCCGGCGCGGAGGGCGACGATCGGGCTCGTGCCCAGGCTCTCCTCGACCGTCAGCATCCAGTCGACCGCCTCGTCGTCGGTGAAGCCGGAGTCGGCGAGCAGGATCGCGGTGCCGCGGATCTCGCTCATCGGCTCCCCGTCGCGGAGGAAGAGGGCGGGGACCTTCAGCACGCCGTCGCGGCGGGTGCCGAGCAGGTGGCGCTCCTCGAGGAGGCGGCGGACCCGGCCGGCGCCGAGCCCGGTCAGCTCCACGAGGTCGGGGACGGTCAGCCACTCGAGCTCGGAATCGGTCGAGGTGGCGGGGGAAGCGGACGAGTCGGTCACGCGTCAAGACTGCCACGAGCCCGGAGGGCCGCCAACTGCGGGCGCCCCGGAGAAGGAGTCGGGCCCGTCCTGCGCCGCCCGGGCGTCGCTCACCGGTTCCCCCGGGGGTCTTGCCTAGACTCGTCGCGTGACCACCAGCCAGCTCGACCCTCTCCTCGGCCGTCTCGTCGACGGCCGGTACGAGGTGCGCTCGAGGATCGCCCGCGGCGGCATGGCGACGGTCTACCTCGCGCACGACCAGCGCCTCGAGCGCCGCGTGGCGATGAAGGTCATGCACGGCCACCTCTCCGACGACGCGACGTTCAAGAACCGCTTCGTCCAGGAGGCGCGCTCCGCCGCCCGTCTCGCCCACCCGAACGTGGTCAGCGTCTTCGACCAGGGCCAGGACTCGGACATGGCCTACCTGGTGATGGAGTACCTCCCCGGGATCACCCTGCGCGACCTGCTCAAGGAGCGCGGCCGGCTGACCGCCCAGCAGGTCGTCGACATCATGCACTCCGTGCTCTCGGGTCTCGCCGCCGCGCACCGCGCCGGGATCCTCCACCGCGACCTCAAGCCCGAGAACGTGCTCCTCGCCGACGACGGCCGGATCAAGATCGGCGACTTCGGCCTCGCGCGCGCCGCCTCCGCCAACACCGCCTCCGGTCAGGCCCTCCTCGGCACGATCGCCTACCTCTCCCCCGAGCTGGTCACGCGGGGCACCGCCGACACCCGCAGCGACATCTACGCCATCGGGATCATGATCTACGAGATGCTCACCGGAGAGCAGCCCTTCACGGGCGAGCAGCCGATGCAGATCGCGTACCAGCACGCGAACGACTCCGTCCCGTACCCCAGCGCGACGGTCGCCTCCGTCCCCACCTCGCTCGACGAGCTCGTCCTCTGGGCGACCGAGCGCGACCCGGACATGCGGCCCCGCGACGCCGGTGTCATGCTCGCGCAGCTGCTCGAGGCCGAGCGGCTCATGGGCATCACACCGAGCGACCGCCGCGGCAACACGCAGGCGGTCACCCCGCTCCCGGCGCCCGTCGCCGATCCGGCGCCCGCGACGGCCGTCTTCGATACGGCGGAGCCCGGGCAGACCTCGGTCTTCGACCCGGCGCCGGCCCCCGGAGCGGTGCTCGTGGTCGACGAGGACGACGACACCGTCGCCCGGCTCGCGAGCAGGCGCCGCGTCCGACGGCGCCGCGGCGTCCTGCTCACGGTGGTCGTCCTCCTCCTGGCGCTCATCGGCGGCGGGACGGCCTGGTGGTTCGGCGAGGGACCCGGCGCGATCGTGTCGATCCCGGACGTCGTCAGCCAGTCGCAGCAGGACGCGACGGCCCAGCTGCAGGCGCAGGGCTTCGAGGTGCAGCCGCAGGAGACGCCCGACCTCACCGTGCCCGCGGGGACGGTGGTGAGCTCCGATCCGCCCGGCGGGCAGGGGGTGCACAAGGGCTCCGTCATCACGCTGACCGTCTCGAGCGGGCCGCGCCAGCTGCCGGTCCCGTCGCTCGCCGGCCTCTCGGAGGCCGACGCTGCCGCCGCGGTGACGGGCGGCTCCTTCACCGTCGGCGACGTCTCGAAGATCTTCGACGCCGACGTCGACGTGGGTGTGGTCGTCTCCGCCTCACTGCCTGACGGATCGGCGCTGCCCGAGACGATGTCCGAGACCAGCACCATCGCGATGGTGGTGAGCCTCGGACCGATCCCGAACGTCGTCGGCCTCTCGATCGACGACGCGACGGCGAAGGCGGAGGCGGCCGGTCTCGCCCTCGACCGCAGCGGCGAGGACTGGAGCGACACCGTGGCCGCGGGCGTCGTCCTCACGCAGGCGAACCCCGAGGCGCCCGCCGTGACCGGCGACACCGTCTCGGTCGTCGTGTCGAAGGGGCCCGAGCCCGTCGCCGTGCCGAACGTCGTGGGGATGAACCGCGACGAGGCGAAGGCGGCCCTCGAGGCGGCGGACCTGTCGTGGAGCTACTCCCTGACGACGCTCGGCCCGCTGATCGACGCGGCGCCGAACGAGCTGACCAAGGTCACGAACCAGTCCAACAAGGCCGGCGATCTCGTGCAGCGCGGCACGACGATCCAGCTGTCGATCACCATCACGACCTGACGCCGCCGGTCGAGCCCCTCGGCGGGGACTCGACCGGCGGTCGGGGTCGGGATCAGATCGCGCGGCCCCGGAGCTCCTCCGCCACGAGGAACGCGAGCTCGAGCGACTGCATGTGGTTGAGGCGCGGGTCGCAGACCGACTCGTACCGGGTGGCGAGCGTCGCCTCGTCGATGTGCTCCGAGCCGCCGAGGCACTCGGTGACGTCGTCGCCCGTGAGCTCGACGTGGATGCCGCCCGGGTGCGTCCCCGCGGCGCGGTGCGCCTCGAAGAAGCCCTTGACCTCGTCGACCACGTCGTCGAAGCGACGGGTCTTGTAGCCGGTCGGCGTCGTCAGCCCGTTGCCGTGCATCGGATCGGTCACCCACAGCGGCAGGGCGTCGCTCCGCTTGACGGCCTCGAGCAGCGGCGGGAGGGCGTCGCGGATCCTCCCGGCACCCATGCGGGTGATGAAGGTGAGGCGACCGGGCTCCCGCTCGGGGTCGAGCTTGTCGATCAGCTCGAGCATCGTCTCGGGCGTGGTCGACGGGCCGAGCTTCACGCCGATCGGGTTGCGCACCCGCGACAGGAAGTCGACGTGCGCGCCCTCGAGCTCGCGGGTGCGCTCGCCGATCCAGATGAAGTGGCTGGAGGTGTTGTACGGCGTGCCGGTCCGCGAGTCGATGCGCGTCATGGGGCGCTCGTAGTCCATCAGCAGGCCCTCGTGGCCGGTGTAGAACTCGGTGCGCTTCATGCCCTCGAAGTCGGCCCCGCACGCCACCATGAACTTGACCGCGCGGTCGATCTCGCGGGCCAGCTGCTCGTAGCGCTGGTTCTGCGGGTTCTCGGTGAAGCCCTTGTTCCAGTAGTGGACGAGGCGCAGGTCGGCGAATCCGCCCTGCGTGAAGGCGCGGATGAGGTTCAGCGTCGAGGCGGCGGTGTGGTAGCCCTGCACGATGCGGCGCGGGTCCGCGGCGCGGGACTCCGGGGTGAAGTCGTAGCCGTTGACGATGTCGCCGCGGTAGGCGGGCAGGGTCACGTCGCCGCGGGTCTCTAGGTCGCTCGAGCGCGGCTTCGCGAACTGGCCGGCCATCCGGCCCATCTTGATGACGGGCATGCTCGCGCCGTAGGTCAGGACGACGGCCATCTGCAGCACGGTCTTGACGCGGTTCCGGATCTGCTCGGCGGTCGCTCCGGCGAAGGTCTCGGCGCAGTCGCCGCCCTGCAGGAGGAACGCCTCGCCGCGGGCCGCGGCTCCGAGACGCTCGCGCAGCTGGTCCACCTCGCCGGCGAACACCAGCGGAGGGAGCGCGGCCACCTCGGCGGACGCCGCTCGCACGGCCTCCGCATCGGGCCACTGCGGCTGCTGCTTGATCTCGAGCTCGCGCCAATAGTCCAGGCCGGCGACCACGGAGGGGGCGGCGAGGACGTACGGTTCGTTCGGATCGATGACCACGAGGGTGTTCCCGGTTCTGACGGGCGCCAGCGGCGCGCGGAGGGCCGCCGTCCGGACGGACGGCAGCGGTTGACGAGCTTATCGCCTGGCAGGGCGCTCGGCCGGGAGGGGGCCCCGGCGTCGAGCGCGCGCTCAGCGGGTGAGGGCCGCGCGCTTCTCCTTGACCGAGGTCGCGTAGACGTCGAGGTACTCCTGGCCGCTCAGGGCGAGGAGCTCGTACATGATCTCGTCGGTGATCGAGCGGAGGATGAACCGGTCGCCCTCCATGCCCTCGAAGCGGCTGAAGTCGAGCGGCTCCCCGAAGACGATGCCGATGCGGCCCAGCTTCGGCAGGCGCTTCCCGATGGGCATGATGCGCGCGGTGTCGATCATGGCGACCGGGATGACGGGCACGCGGGCCTCGAGGACCATGCGCGCGACACCGGTGCGGCCGCGGTACATGCGGCCGTCGGGGCTGCGCGTGCCCTCGGGATAGATGCCCAGGGCGTGGCCGCCCGCGAGGACGCGGAGGCCCGTGTTGAGCGAGGCCTCCGACGCCTTGCCACCGGAGCGGTCGATGGGCAGCATCCCCGTGGCGGTGAAGAACGTCCGCGTCGCCCAGCCCTTGAGGCCCTTGCCGGTGAAGTAGTCGCTCTTGGCGAGGAAGACCATGTTCCGCTCGATCACCAGCGGGAGGATCACGGAGTCGATGAAGGAGAGGTGGTTGCTCGCGAGGATCACGCCGCCGTTCTGCGGCACCTTGTCGGCACCGACCACCCACGGCCGGAAGATCGTCTTCAGGAGCGGGCCCGCGACGATGTGCTTCATGAACCAGTAGAACATCGGGCTCCTCGGCGGTGCGGCGGATCGGGTGCGGCGGGTGCCGCTAGAGGGAGCTCGCGTGCAGGCGCGCCAGGTCGGCGGCCCCCACGACTCCGGCGTCGTTGACGAGCTCCGCGATGCGGAACTCGGGCTCGGGGTGGTAGCCCCGGGCGGGGAGGTTGTCGAGGTAGGCCTGGCGGATGGGGTCCAGCAGGAGGTCGCCCGCCTGCGCCACTCCGCCGCCGATGACGAACATCTGCGGGTCGAGGACGGCGCTCAGGCTGGCCGCCGCCTCGCCCAGCCAGTGGCCGAGCTGTCGCAGCGCCGCGAGGGCGCCGAGGTCGCCGGCGGTGATCAGCTCGGAGATGAGGTGGCCGTTCAGCTCGCCGCCGTTGCGGGCGCGGGCGTCGGCGATGCCCTGGCCGATTCCGCCCGCGTCGGCCAGTTCGCCGGCGAAGCGCTGGAGCGCGCGGCCCGAGCCGTACTGCTCGATGCAGCCGCGGGCGCCGCAGCCGCAGGGCAGGCCTCCGGGGACGACGCGCATGTGCCCGATCTCGGCCGCGGCGCCGAAGCCGCCGCGCAGGAGCCGGTCGTTGATGACGATCGCGCCACCCACTCCGGTGCCGATGGTGAGCATCAGCATGTCGCTGACGAGGCGGCCCGAGCCGTAGCGGAACTCGGCCCAGCCGGCGGCGTTCGCATCGTTCTCGATGATGATCGGCAGGTCGATGCGGGCCGAGAGCTTCTCGCGGAAGGGCTCGTTGCGCCAGTTGATGTTCGGGGCGTAGTAGACGATCGACTGCGAGGCGTCGATGAAGCCGGCGGCGGCGACTCCGACCGCGGAGACGTCTCCCGGGAGCAGGCCGGAGCGCAGATGCTCGACCATCTCGACCACGACGTCGACGATCAGCTCGGGGTGCCCGGCAGGAGTGGGCCGACGGTCCTCGCGGAGGATCCCCCCGAACTCGTCGACCAGGGCTCCGGCGATCTTCGTGCCGCCGATGTCGATCCCGATCGCGTGCACGCGAACCGCCTTCCCGTCGCCACCGGCGCGGCAGCGTCGGCGGGCCGCCCTGAGCGGCGGCCAGGACGAGTGTAGTGACCGCGAGCGCTCCGATGCGGCTCAGCGGCGAGACCCGGCGACGCGTGTCGGCCCTCCTCGCGGAGCCACCCCTGGATCGTTACCCTGAACGGATCCACAGCTTGCGCCGCGCCGGTAGGGTGGAGACGACGTTCATTCTGGTACCGAAGGAGTTGCCGTGGACCAGTTCGATTCCCCCCTGGTGGTTCCGGCCGATCCCCAGGCCAACACGACCGCCCTCCTGCTGGACCGCGTCCGCGAGACGCCCGATCGCCCGCTCTTCGCGCTGCCCGACGGCGACGGCTGGCGCGATGTGACGGCGCAGGAGTTCCTCGACCAGGTCACGGCCCTCGCGAAGGGCTTCGTCGCCGCCGGCCTCGAGCCGGGCGAGAAGGTCGGACTGATCTGCAAGACGCGCTACGAGTGGACGCTGATCGATTTCGCCGTCTGGTTCGCCGGCGGGGTCCTCGTCCCGGTGTACGAGACCTCCTCCCCCGCGCAGGTGCAGTGGAACCTCGCCGACTCCGGCGCGCACGCCGTGATCGTCGAGACCCCCGAGCACTTCGCCCGCTTCGACGAGATCCGCGCCGACCTTCCCGAGGTCCGCCTCGCCTGGCAGATCGGGCTGGGCGATCTGGACAAGCTCGTCGCGCGCGGCGTCGACGTGCCGGACGCCGAGATCGAGCGCCGCCGCTCGCTGGCGACCGGCACCGACATCGCGACCATCATCTACACCTCCGGCTCCACCGGCCGCCCCAAGGGCTGCATCATCCGGCACTCGAACTTCGTCGAGCTCAGCCGCAACTCGGCGGTCGCGCTGACGGAGCTGATCCACCAGCCCGGCGCGTCAACGCTGCTGTTCATCACCACCGCGCACGTGTTCGCCCGCTTCATCGCGATCCTCTGCGTGCACGGCGGGGTGAAGGTGGGGCACCAGGCCGACACCAGGCAGCTGCTCCCCTCGCTCGCGTCCTTCAAGCCGACGTTCCTCCTGGCCGTGCCGCGCGTGTTCGAGAAGGTCTACAACTCCGCCGAGCAGAAGGCCGAGGCCGGGGGGAAGGGGAAGATCTTCCGCCGCGCGGCCGACGTCGCCGTCGCCCACTCGATGGCGCTCGAGGCGGGCTCGGTGCCGCTCGCGCTGAAGCTGCAGTTCCTCCTCTTCGACCGGCTCGTGTACTCGAAGCTGCGCACCGCCATGGGCGGGAACGTCCGCTTCGCCGTGTCCGGCTCGGCGCCGCTGGGGGACCGGCTCGGGCACTTCTTCCACAGCCTCGGCATCAAGATCCTCGAGGGCTACGGCCTCACGGAGACGACGGCGCCCGCCACCGTCAACCGCACCGAGCGGTTCAAGATCGGCTCGGTGGGCCCGGCGATGCCCGGGGTCTCGATCCGGATCGCGGGCGACGGCGAGATCCAGGTGCGCGGCATCGACGTCTTCGGCGGCTACTGGAACAACGAGGCGGCGACGGCCGAGTCGTTCGACGGCGAGTGGTTCCGCACGGGCGACCTCGGAACCCTGGACCAGGACGGGTACCTGCGCGTCACCGGGCGGAAGAAGGAGATCATCGTCACCGCCGGCGGCAAGAACGTCGCTCCGGCGGCGCTGGAGGATCCGATCCGCGCGAACCCGCTGGTCGGCCAGGTCGTCGTCGTCGGCGATCAGCGCCCGTTCATCGCCGCTCTGGTCACGCTCGACTCCGAGATGCTGCCGACGTGGCTCGCCAACAACGGGCAGGACAAGGGCCTCTCACTCGAGGACGCGGCCGTGAACCCGGTCGTTCTGGCCGAGGTGCAGCGGGCCGTCGATGCGGCGAACGAGCGCGTGTCCCGTGCAGAGTCGATCCGGAAGTTCGTGATCCTCCCGACCGAGTTCACGGAGGCGAGCGGTCACCTGACTCCGAAGATGAGCATCAAGCGCAACGTCATCCTCGCCGACTTCGCCGACACCATCGCCGCCGTCTACTCCGCCGCCCCCGCCACCGAGGGCATCTCCCTCCGCTGACCCCGCGCTCTCCCCGCGTCACCAGCAGGCCGTTCCGATCGCAGCCGCCTCCGGGACAGCGCGCCCAGCTCTATCCCGTCGGCGGAACGCCCGACGCTCTCCTCGACGCGCCCCTGTCGCGGTGCCGACCGCGCCGGGCCGGGCAGGGACCGGCTCCCCCTCAACACAGCCGTATCCGGGAAAGCGCGTCCCAGCGCTTTCCCGTCGGCGGAACGCACGACGCTCCACAGAACGCGCCCACCTCGAAAGGCCGACCGCGCGGAGCCGGGCAAGGACCGGCTCCCCACCAACACAGCCGTATCCGGGAAAGCGCGTCCCAGCGCTTTCCCGTCGGCGGAACGCCCGACGCTCCACAGAACGCGCCCACCTCGAAAAGCCGACCGCGCGGAGCCGGGCAAGGACCGGCTCCCCCTCAACACAGCCGTATCCGGTGAAGCGCGTGCCAGCGCTTCACCGTCGGCGGAACGCACGACGCTCCACCGAACGCGCCCACCTCGAAAAGCCGACCGCGCCGAGCCGGGCAAGGACCGGCTCGGAATCCAACTCAGAACCAGTCGGATTCCCGGACGGCCTTCATGGCGGCGCGGCGGTCGTCCTGGGAGAGGCGGTCGAGGTAGAGGCGTCCGTCGAGGTGGTCGCATTCGTGCTGGAGGGCCTGGGCCATGAGGCCGTCGCCTTCGAGGACGATCTCGTTGCCGTCGAGGTCGGTGCCGCGGACCTTCGCGTGCGGGTAGCGGATCGCGGGGTACCAGAGGTTCGGGACGGAGAGGCAGCCCTCGTCGACCGGTCGCGGGTCTCCGCTGAGCTCGATGATCTCGGGGTTGAGGATGTACCCGATGACGCCGTCGACGTTGTAGCTGAAGGCTCGGAGGTTGACGCCGATCTGGGGGGCTGCGACGCCGGCGCGTCCGGGCGGCCGGACGCTGTCGACGAGGTCCTCGACGAGGCCGCGGACGCCGGCGTCGACCGTCTCGATGGTCGTGGACGGGGTCTTCAGCACCGGGTCCCCGAAGATGCGGATCTGGCGTTCGGTCATGTGGTGCGCTCCCTCAGGGCCTCCTCCGCGCTCAGGAGGGCGTTCTCGACGACTTCGCTCGCTGCGGGGTGCGGCCAGTACTGGCTGCGGGCGAGTCCGCGGATGCCGGTGCCGGCGCTGGCGGCCTGGACGAGCGGCTGAATGAGGATACTGGCCTGCGGCCCGATGATGTGCGCGCCGAGGAGGGCGCCGTCGATGCCGACGACCAGGAGGCAGGCGCTGGAGTCGTCCTCGAGCGCCCAGCCGAAGGCGGTGGAGCCGTACTCCTGGGTGACGGTGACGACGTCCAGGCCCTGGTCCCGCGCTTCGGCCGCGGTGAGCCCGAAGTGGGCGATCTGCGGGTGGGCGAAGATCGCGCCGGGCACCGGCGAGAGGGTGTCGGAGAGCAGCTCGCCCGGGTGCAGGAGGTTGTGCGCCACGAGGCGCGCCTCGTGGTTGGCGACGTGCTTGAGCTGCCAGCGGGACGACACGTCGCCGAGGGCGAAGAGGCCGGGCACGGGGCGTCCGCCGGAGAGGACGCGCTGCTCGGGGTCGACGCTGATCCGGCCGTCCTCGTGCAGATCGATCCCGACGGAGGCGGCGGCGACCGTGTCGCTGTTGGGGTCGCGGCCGAGGGCGACGAGGAGCAGGTCGGTCTCGACCGTCGTGCCGTCGCTGAGGGCGACGCGGAGCCCGTCAGGGCGGGCGTCGACGCTCTCGGCGCTCACTCCGGTGAGCACCGTGTACCGCTCGGCGGCGATCCCGGTGAACCGGCGCGAGACGTCCTCGTCGAGGGCGCGGAGGAGGCGGTCGCCGCGGACGGCGACGGTCACGGCCGTGCCGAAGGAGGAGAAGACGTGGGCGAACTCGACGGCCACCGCGCCGCCGCCGAGGATCAGCATCCGCTCGGGGAGCTCGTCGAGCCGCATGACGGAGGAGGAGTCCTGGATGCGGGGGTCCGGCTCGTACGCGGCGAGGAGCGGCCTGGGCCGCGAGCCGGCGGCCACGACCACCTGCGGCGCACTGATGCGGGCACCGCTGGCGCTGACGAGGACGTGCGGGCGGTCGCCGTCTCCGAGCGACTCGAAGCCGAAGCTCTCGCGGAGGACGGTCACGTTCGGGGAGCGCTGATCGCGGTACTCGAAACCGCCCTCGCTGATCGCGTCGATCCGGCCGAACACCCGGTCGCGCACCTCGGCCCACTCGGGGCGGCGGAGGCGGGAGTGGACGCCGATCGGGCCGCCCTGGTCGACGTCGGTGACCACGTCGGCGACATGGACGAACATCTTGGTCGGGATGCAGCCGGCGTTGAGGCAGGTGCCGCCGAACCACTCCCCGTCGTCGAGGATCGCGACCCGCAGGCCGTCGAACTCCGGACCGACGATCGAGTTGCCGGAGCCGGCCCCGATGACGATCAGGTCGAAGGCGTCGGTGGACGCGTCGCGCCCGTCGGTGCGGTCCTGGTGCGCGGCGGACGCCGCCCCGGAAGCCCGGGGCTCAGACACGTCGGACCGGCATGCCCTCGACCACGAGCGCGGCGAGCAGGCGCGCGGCGTCCTTCGTGCCCTCGCGCAGCTGCTCCCACTTCACCACGGAGCCGGCGGCGAGCACCGGGTCGTAGGGGATCCGGACGATGTCGCGGACGCGGGAGCGGAAGTGCGACTCGATCTCCTCCAGCTTCACCAGGCTCGTGCCCTGCGTCGCCGTGTTGAGCGCGACGACCGCGTTGCGCACCAGGGCGCCGTAGCCGTTCGCGTCCAGCCAGGTGAGGGTCTCGGAGGCCAGGCGGGCCTCGTCGACGCTGCCGCCCGAGACGATCACCACCGTGTCGGCGCGCTGCAGCGTGGGCCGCATCACCGAGTGCACGATGCCCGTGCCGCAGTCGGTGAGCATGATCGAGTAGAAGCGCTCGACCAGATCGGCGACCACGTTGTAGTCGTCCTCGTCGAAGGCCTCGGAGAGCTGCGGGTCGGTGTCGGAGGCGAGGACGTCGAGGCGGGTCTCGTCGCGGGAGACCATCGTCGAGAACTCGGTGAACCCCGTCACGCCGGCCGCGCGGTTCACGACGTCGCGGACGGTCGCCCGCGTCTGCTTGGGGACGCGCTCGGCCAGGGTGCCGCGGTCGGGGTTCGCGTCGACCGCGATGATGCGGTCCTCGCGCGCGTCGGCGAGGGCCATGCCCAGGAGCGTCGTGACCGTGGTCTTGCCGACGCCGCCCTTGCGGGTCATGACCGGGACGAAGCGGGTGCCGCCCTCGAACTGCCGGCCGATCCGCTCGTCCATCGCCTTCCACGCCTTCACCTTCGCGGAGTCGCCGAGGTTGACCGTGTGGAAGGTCAGACCGTAGAGGAAGCGGTGCCAGCCGCCCGTGGGAGCGGGACGGGTCTTGCGGTTGACCTCCAGGAGCCTGTCCGGGGTGAGCATCGACGCCGACTCGGGGACGGCGGCGCTCGGCGCGGACGGGGCGGGAGCGGCGCTCGAGGACTCGGCGCGGAGGCGGTCGCGGCGCGTGGGGACGGCGGCGGGCTCCCCTGCGGACTCGGACGCCGCGGGCTTCTCGGCGGACTCCGCTCGGGCGGGGATCCCCGCCGAGACCGGTCCGTTCGCGCCGGACGGGTGAGCGGGAGCCGGTGAGGGGGTCGGAGCAGGACTCGGCTCCGGGGGCACGAGAGCGCGCGAGCGCGAGGGCGGCAGGCCGAGGCGGCCGACGTCGATCGCGTCCTCGTCCTCGACCGGAGCGGGGGCGGTGGAGCGGCGCCGCGGGCCGGGCGGGGTGATCCGCACGCCGTCGGGCAGGAGGGTCGGAGCGGTGTCGCTCGCTCGCGGGGAGTACTGACCCGATTCCCGAGCCGCGTCCATGGCGGTCCGCGGCGTGGGACCGGTGCCGGTGTCGGTGTCGGGCTGTTCGTCGTTGCGCTCATCCATGCGAACGAGCCTCCTTCCGCTCAGGACGAGTGTACCGGCGGGCCCGGATCGCGCCGGGCGGCTTGGTCGGAGCGCGCTCCGACTGCTAGTGCGGCCCGCTTCCGGAGGCGGCGCGGACGGCGCGTGCAGCGAACGGTTAGGTTCTGCCGCCCGGAGGAACGTAAAGTAGTCAGCCATGCATGTACTCAGCGTGAGCTCCCTCAAGGGCGGCGTCGGCAAGACCACGGTGACGCTCGGCCTTGCATCCGCGGCGTTCTCGAAGGGCCTGCGAACGCTGGTCGTCGACCTCGATCCCCAGTCCGACGTGTCGACCGGAATGGACATCAACGTCGCCGGCCACCTCAACATCGCCGACGTCCTGACGTCGCCGAAGGAGAAGATCGTCCGCTCGGCGATCGCCCCCTCCGGCTGGACCAAGGAGCACCACGGCACGATCGACGTGCTGATCGGCAGCCCCTCCGCGATCAACTTCGACGGGCCGCACCCCAGCATCCGCGACATCTGGAAGCTCGAGGAGGCCCTCGCGAGCGTCGAGGCCGACTACGACCTCGTGCTGATCGACTGCGCCCCCTCGCTCAACGCCCTGACCCGCACGGCCTGGGCCGCGAGCGACCGCGTCGCCGTCGTCACGGAGCCGGGCCTGTTCTCGGTGGCCGCCGCCGATCGGGCGCTCCGGGCGATCGAGGAGATCCGCCGCGGACTCAGCCCGCGCCTCCAGCCGCTGGGCATCATCGTCAACCGCGCCCGCGTCCAGTCGCTGGAGCACCAGTTCCGGATCAAGGAGCTGCGCGACATGTTCGGGCCGCTCGTCCTCAGCCCGCAGCTCCCGGAGCGCACCTCCCTCCAGCAGGCGCAGGGCGCGGCGAAGCCCGTCCACGTCTGGCCCGGGGAGAGCGCCCAGGAGATGGCGCACAACTTCGACCTGCTGCTCGACCGCGTCATCCGCACCGGACGCATCGGCGAGCAGGTCCCCGCCGCGACCTAGGGCCGGCGGGTCCGTCGGACTCCTCCGGCTCGAGGTCTCGGTTCGCGGGCGATGCTCGGTGCTCGAGGAGCGCCAGGGACGGCGCCGGCAGACGCTCGGCGTCGGAGTTCGGCGCGGACTCTCGATGCGCGGGCGGAGCCCGCCACTCGATCAGCACGGTGAGACTCGGGTGGCGCCCGTTGCTCGCACAGCACGGCTGCAGGCGGGTCCGCTCCTGACCAGTTGAGCGCGCGGAGGAGACATCGGAGTCCCCGGGGCCGCGGTCGACCCGCGAGGGGTGGGCGGTCAGCCGACGCGGCGGGAGGCGCGGCGCTGGGCGAGCTCGTCGCCAGGGTCGACCGACTGGTGGTCGAGCTCGACGAGGCTCGACTCGACCTCGCGGAGGACCTTGCCGACGGCGATGCCGAAGACGCCCTGGCCGCGGCTGAGCAGGTCGATGACCTCGTCGTTCGAGGTGCAGAGATAGACGCTCGCGCCGTCGCTCATCAGGGTCGTCTGCGCGAGGTCGTCGACCCCGGACTCGCGGAGCTGGTTGACCGCCGTGCGGATCTGCTGGAGCGAGATCCCGGTGTCGAGCAGGCGCTTGACCAGCTTCAGCACGAGGATGTCGCGGAAGCCGTAGAGGCGCTGCGTGCCGGAGCCGGACGCGCCGCGCACGGTGGGCTCGACGAGCTCGGTCCGCGCCCAGTAGTCGAGCTGCCGGTAGGTGATCCCCGCGGCGCGCGCCGCGACGGCCCCGCGGTAGCCCGCGTCGGCGTCGAGCTCGGGCAGTCCGTCGGTGAACAGGACGAGGTCGCGCTGGCCGCTGACGTCGCGGCTGACTTCTCTCATCCCTGTGCCTCTCGGATCCGGACGCCGGATCCTCCGAACGCGCTCCCTACCGTACCGACCGGCGCAGGCCGAGTAAACGACATCGGCCTCGACGCCGCGGCGTGTCGCACGGGCCGCCCGTCGGCCGGCGGCGCGGCCCTCACGAGCGGGCGATCCGCGAGAGGGCGCTGCGCACCATCGCCCCGCGGATCGTGCCCAGCTGGGTCGCGAGCCCCACCGCGTTCTCGGCAGCACCGGCGGAGCCGGACGCCTCTCCGCGGCGGGCGCTGGAGGCGACGACGCTCTCGATAAGCGACATCTCGCGCTCGACGGCGACGCGGAGCGGTCGGAGGTGACGGGGCTCGATACCCGATCGGCCGAGGTCGACGAGCGCCTTGAGCGTCGTCACGGCCTCGTCCCCGAACACGTCGCCGCCCCGCACGAGCCCGGCGGCGATGGCCTCCTGGACGAGAGCGGGCGTGGCACCGGACTCGGCCGCGAGGCCCTCGCGGGTCAAGCGCGTGGCGGGGCCGAGGAGCGAGGCGCTCGGACCCCCGACACCGGCCGGCAGGGCGGGCTCGCGCCCGGCGTCGATGTCGTCGAGGTACCCGCGGATGACCTTGAGGGGGAGGTAGTGGTCGCGCTGCAGCGCGAGGATCATCCGGAGCCGCTCGACGTCGGAGCCCGAGAACTTGCGGTAGCCGGAGTCGGTGCGGGCCGGCGAGACGAGCCCCTGCTCCTCGAGGAAGCGCAGCTTGGACGGGGTGACGTCCGGGAACTCAGTGGTCAGCCTGGCCAGCACCTGCCCGATGCTCAGCAGAGCGGCGGAGCCGGTGGGGAGGGCGCGCGCGGAGGAGCGGCCCACGGCTCACGCGTCCGGAGCGGCGACGAGGTCGGCGCGGGACGCGTAGAAGGTGAGTCGGAACTTGCCGACCTGCACCTCGGAGCCGTCGGTGAGGATCGCGGACTCGATCCGGACCCCGTCGAAGTAGGTGCCGTTCAGGGAGCCGAGGTCGTGGACCTCGAACGCCGTGCCGCGGCGGACGAACTCGGCGTGCCGGCGCGAGACCGTGACGTCGTCGAGGAAGATGCCCGCGTCGGGGTGACGGCCGACCGTCGTGGAGTCGGTGTCGAGGAGGAAGCGGGCGCCGGTGTTCGGTCCGCGGCGCACGACCAGCAGCGCGGATCCCGAGGGCAGAGCCCCGACGGCCTCGGCCTCCTCGCGGGACGCGCGGTTGTCGAGAGCGGCGAGCTGGGCACCGATGTCGTCGGTGAACGTCAGAGTCGTCTCCGTCGACGGCTCACCGGGAACGGAATTGTGCTGGGCGGATGATGCTCCACCGACGGGCTCGACCAAGACGTACCTCCTATCAGGTCAGCGTATCCGAATCGTGACCCTCGTCGGACCCCTGAGCACCTGTGCGGACCCCCAGGACGAGGTCCCGCGTCTGGACGGCGTAGACGATCCCGGCCCACCAGTAGAGGAACGCGCCCCACAGCGCGAAGGCCCAGGCGATGGGGAGCGAGGCGGGCGCGAGGGCAGGGAACGCCTGCCCCAGCATGATCAGCGGGAGCGCGTAGAAGAGGCAGAAGGTCGCGAATTTCCCCAGGTGGTGCACGGGAAGCGGTCCGTAGCCGTTGTTCGCCAGGACGACCGCCAGGACCACGAGCATCAGGTCGCGGGCGAGCAGCACGGCGACCAGCCACCAGGGCACCAGTCCGCGGGCCGCGAGGCCCAGGACGGTGGCGAAGATGTAGAGGCGGTCGGCGGCCGGATCGAGGACGCGGCCGAGGCGCGTCATCTGGTCGAAGCGGCGCGCGATCCAGCCGTCGAGGTAGTCGGTGAGGCTCGAGACCACGAGGGTCAGGAGCGCGAGCGCGTCCTCGCCGAGGACCACGAGCACGAGGAACACCGGCACCAGGGCGAGGCGCACCATGCTGAGGACGTTCGGGACCGTCCAGATCCGGTCCTCACCGGTGCGCGCCATGCGCCCAGCCTAGGCGGGGCGCACGGCGGCGTGGTCAGCGCTTGTCGCGCCAGACCCGCTCGAACGGCAGGCGCCAGGCGTGCGGCGCGATCAGCTGGTGGATGGCGTTCGGCCCCCAGGAGCCGGGCGCGTAGAGACGGACGGGCGGCGGATCCTGCAGGAGGGGCGCGGAGACCTCCCAGAGCCGCTCGATGCCCTCCGCGGTGGTGAACAGCGTGTGGTCTCCGCGCATCGCGTCGAGGATCAGGCGCTCGTAGGCCTCGAGCGCGTCGCCCGCGCGGTCGGTCTCTTGGAGCGCGAACTGCATGCTCAGCTTGTCGAGCCGCATGCCGGGACCGGGGCGCTTCCCGTAGAACGAGAGCGAGACCTTCGAGGCGTCCGCCAGGTCGAAGGTGAGGTGGTCCGGGCCGTGGGCACCGACTCCGGAGCCCTGCGGGAACATGCTCTTCGGGGGCTCGCGGAACGCGATCGAGATGATGCGCTGACCCTCGGCCATCCGCTTGCCGGTGCGGAGGTAGAACGGCACTCCCGCCCAGCGCCAGTTGTCGATCTCGCACTTCAGCGCGACGAACGTGTCGGTCTCGGAGTCGGCGGCGACGCCCGGCTCGTCGCGGTAGCCGATGTACTGGCCGCGCACCACGTTCTCGGGGTTCAGCGGACGCATCGAGCGGAAGACCTTGTTCTTCTCCTCGCTGATGGCCTGGGGCTCCAGCGCGGTCGGCGGCTCCATCGCCATGAACGCGAGCACCTGGAAGAGGTGGGTGACGACCATGTCCTTGTAGGCGCCGGTGGACTCGTAGAACTCGGCGCGACGGTCGAGCGTGAGGCGCTCGGGGATGTCGATCTGGACGTGATCGATGAAGTTGCGGTTCCAGATCGGCTCGAAGAGGCCGTTGGCGAAGCGGAAGGCGAGGATGTTCTGCGCCGGCTCCTTGCCGAGGAAGTGGTCGATCCGGAAGATCTGCTCCTCGCTGAAGGTCTCGTGGAGCTCCGCGTTGAGGACGACCGCGCTCTCGAGGTCGACGCCGAACGGCTTCTCCATGATGATCCGCGAGCGCTCGACCAGCCCGGCCTCGGCGAGCATCCGCACGACGGAGAGAGCTGCCCTGGGCGGGACGCTGAGGTAGTGCAGCCGGCTCACGTCCGGGCCGAGGACCGCCTCGGCGTCGGTCACGGCGGCGGCCAGCGCGGCCGGGCCCGCGGACTGCGGGACGTAGCGGAGCTTGGACGCGAACTCGTCCCACTGCGCCGGCGTCAGGGAGCGGCTCCCGAACTCGTCGTAGGCCAGCTTCGCGAAGGCGCGGAACGAGGCGTCGTCGTGCTCCTCGAGCGAGGTGCCGACGATCTGCAGGTCCGGTGCGAGGGAGGAGAGCGCGAGGTGGGCCATCCCCGGGATGAGCTTGCGCCGGGCCAGGTCGCCGACGGCGCCGAACAGCACGACGACATGGGGTGCCGCCTGCTCGGTCTGGACGGCGGGAGCGGGGGGTGCGGTTGTCACGGTCACCCCTCGATCATTCCAGTTCGGATCGTGACGCAGGCGTCATGTGCTCGATACGCACCGCCGCTAAGGTCTCTCCCGTGCATCCGTTCTCCGACGCGTCCGCCGCGACCGCAGCACCCGCCTCCGCCACCGCCCCCTCCTCCGCCGACGGGACGACCGCGCCTCCGCTCGACGAGAGGATCCGCGCCGACGTCCACCTGCTGGGCGAGCTGCTCGGCCAGGTGCTCCGCGAGTCGGGCGAGCCCTCCCTCTACGAGGACGTGGAGCGCCTGCGCGCGCTCACGATCAGCGCCTACGACAGCGGCGACGCCGCCGGGACCGCGGAGGCGGAGGAGTTCGTCGCCTCGCTCACGCTCGAGCGCGCCGAGGAGGTCGCCCGGGCGTTCACCTGCTACTTCCACCTCGTCAACGTGGCGGAGGAGTTCCACCGCGTCCGCGTGCTGCGCCGGCGCGAGGCCGACGCCGGCGCGCAGTCGCCCGAGGACTCGATCCTCGCCTCGATGCGCCGGCTGACCGGGGAGCTCGGGGAGGACGAGGCGTTCGCGCGCCTGTCCCGACTGGAGTTCCGCCCGGTCCTCACGGCGCACCCGACCGAGGCGCGCCGCCGCGCAGTGGCCTCGACCATCCGCCGTATCAGCGACCTGCTCGAGCAGCGCGACGACCCGCGCATGGGCGGCGTCGTGCTGGTGGAGATCCGCCGCAAGCTGCTGGCCGAGGTCGACACGCTGTGGCGCACCGCTCCGCTGCGCGAGTCCAAGCCCACTCCCCTCGACGAGGTGCGCACCGCGATGAGCGTCTTCGACGAGTCGCTGTTCTCGGTGCTCCCCCGCGTCTACCGCCGCCTCGACGACGCTCTGCTCGGCGAGGGCTCGGGCACCCGGGCTCCGGTCGCACCGGCCTTCGTCCGCCTGGGCACCTGGATCGGCGGCGACCGCGACGGCAATCCCTTCGTCACCGCAGAGACGACCCTCGCTGCGGTGGACATCGCCTCCGAGCACGTCCTCATGGGCCTCGAGCGGGTCGCCCGCCGCGTGGGCCGCGCGCTGACCCTCGACGCGTCGACCACTCCCCCGTCGGCCGCCGTCGAGGCGCTCTGGGCCTCCTGCGTCGAGCGGGCTCCCGAGCTCGCCGCCGACATCGCCGAGCGCTCGCCCAACGAGGCGCACCGCCGCGTCCTGCTCTTCGCGGCCGAGCGCCTGGCGGCGACCCGCTCCGAGGGGCCGCTGGCCTACTCCGCCGCCGCCGAGCTGCTGGCCGAGCTGCGCACCCTCCAGGAGTCCCTGGTCGAGGCCGAGGACGTCCGCGCCGCCTACGGCGACCTCCAGGACTTCGTCTGGCAGCTCGAGACCTTCGGCTTCCACCTGGCCGAGATCGAGGTGCGCCAGCACTCGAAGGTGCACCGCGAGACGATCGCCGCGATCCGCGCCGGCGAGGAGCTCGACGAGCGCGGCCGCGAGGTCCTGTCGGTGTTCCGGGCGATCGCGAAGGTCCAGGAGCGCTTCGGCACCGACGCGGCGAGGCGGTACATCGTCTCCTTCACGCAGTCGGCCGACGACCTGCGGACGGTCTTCGAACTGGCCGAGGCGGCGACCGACGGCAAGCCGCCGATCATCGACGCGGTCCCGCTCTTCGAGACCTTCGCCGACCTCGACGCCTCGACCGACATCCTCGCCGAGATGATCCGCCTCCCCCAGGTGCAGGCGCGCCTCGCGGCCACCGGCAACCGGCTCGAGGTGATGCTCGGCTACTCCGACTCGTCGAAGGACGTCGGACCGGTCTCGGCGACGCTCGCGCTCTACGACGCGCAGGCGCGCATCGCGCAGTGGGCGGCCGACGAGGGCATCGTGCTCACGCTGTTCCACGGTCGCGGCGGAGCGCTCGGCCGCGGCGGCGGGCCGGCCAACCGGGCCGTCCTCGCGCAGCCGCCCGGATCGGTGGACGGCCGCTTCAAGCTGACGGAGCAGGGCGAGGTCATCTTCGCCCGCTACGGCAACCCGGACATCGCCACCCGGCACATCGAGCAGGTGGCGGGAGCGACGCTGCTCGCCTCCTCCCCCGCTGTCGGCGAGCGCAACGCGGGCGCCGCGGAGCGCTTCGCCGAGGTGGCGGCGACGATGGACCGCGAGTCGCGCCGCCGCTTCTTCGAGCTCGTGAAGGCCGACGGCTTCGCGCCGTGGTTCGCCCGGGTCACCCCGCAGGAGGAGGTGGGCCTGCTCGCCCTCGGCTCGCGTCCGGCCCGCCGCGGCCTCTCCGTCGAGTCGCTCGAGGACCTGCGAGCGATCCCGTGGGTCTTCGCCTGGACCCAGGCCCGCGTCAACCTGACCGGCTGGTTCGGGCTGGGCAGCGCGCTCGAGGCCGTCGGCGACCTCGACCTGCTCCGCGAGGCCTACGCCTCCTGGCCGCTGTTCACGACGATGGTCGACAACGTCGAGATGTCGCTCGCGAAGACCGACGAGGGCATCGCCCGCCGCTACCTCGCCCTCGACTCCCGCGACGACCTCGCCGGACTCGTGCTCGACGAGATGGCGCTCACCCGCCGGTGGGTGCTCTCGATCACCGGCGAGGAGAGCCTGCTCACGGGCCACCGCGTGCTCGGCCGTGCCGTGCGCCTGCGCACCCCGTACGTGAACGCGCTCTCGCTCCTGCAGCTGCGCGCACTGAAGGCGCTCCGCACCGACCCGGGCGGATCCGGGACGGAGCAGAACCAGCGGCTGCTCCTGCTCGCGGTCAACGGAGTCGCGGCGGGTCTGCAGAACACCGGCTGATCCCGGCTCGGAACGACGGAACCCCCGGCGGCCTCACGGCTGCCGCGGGTTCTCGTGCGTCTGCGGGCGCCTCCCGCCTGCGGAGCGGGTCGAGGCGCCGGGCGGATCAGGCCTGCGGGGCGGCGCCGGCCTCCTGAGCGGCCTTCGCCTCCTCGTACTGGCGGCGCACCTCGACCATGTCGAGGCCGCGGACCTGCTCGATCAGGTTGTCGAGCGCGGGGGCGGGCAGGGCGCCGGGCTGAGCCATCAGCGGGATGCCGTCGCGGTACACCACGAGGGTGGGGATGGAGGAGATGCCGTAGCTCGCGGCGAGCTGCTGCTGGTCCTCCGTGTCGACCTTCGCGAAGGTGATGTCGGCGTTCTTCTCGCTCGTGGCCTCGAAGACCGGAGCGAACTGCTTGCACGGGCCGCACCAGTCGGCCCAGAAGTCGATGAGGACGATGCCGTCGGCGATCGTCTGGTCGTGGGAGTCGAGGGTCATCGCAGTCGTAGCCATGGGGGATGCAACCGGGTGCCCCCGCGGCCTATTCCCGGGCGGGATCGAGGAGGTCGAGCAGCGACCTCGGACCGACCACGGCGGCCCCGAGCGCCTCGACGCGGGCGGCCAGTCCACGGTCGGCCGTCACGACGACCGCGGTCTCGAGCGCGCCGACCAGCTCGACGATCGCGTCGTCGCCCGAGCCGTCGGCCGCGTGGACCGTCAGCCGCTCCGTGAGAGCGCCCGCCTCCGGACGGGCGGCGCGCGCCACTCCCTCGAGCACCACGGCGATGCGCGGCCAGACCGTGTCGGCGTCGATCCCCAGGAGACGGCCGGGGACGCCGGCCTCCGCGAGGCGGGCCAGGGAGGCGAGGAGGCGCTCCGCGGCGCCGGCGCGGTCGCGCCACCAGCCGTCGGGGCGTGAGCCGACCACGTTGGCGGCGTCCACGACGAGCACGGGGATCGAGGAGCCGAGCGCGCGCAGGCCCGGCCAGGCCGCCCCGAAGCCCGGGTGCAGCGGCAGGGAGTCGACCTCGTCGGGGGCGACCCAGCGCAGCTCGGTGCTCTCGGCGTCGCTGATGCGGGGAGTGAAGTGCTCGCGGGACTCGGCCAGGACGGTGGAGTAGCTCCACGGTCCGATCACGACGACGCTGGAGAGCACGGGCAGGATCAGGTCGGCGGGGACGCCCGCCTCCTCCTCCGACTCCCGGAGGGCCGCCTCGAAGGCCGTCTCCTCGGGGTGACGGGCGCCGCCGGGCAGCCCCCAGGTGTCCCCGAAGTGGCTCCAGCTGACGCGGTGCTGGAGCAGGACGCGTCCCGACGGATCGCGCAGGAGGAGGCCGGCGGCGCCGAAGCGCCCCCAGAAGCGGCGTCCGTCGCCGATCTCGACCCAGCCGTCGCCGAGCGACGCGTCGAAGGGGTGGCGCGGGAGCACGGCGTCCGCGCCGGGGTCCTCGCTGGTCATGCCCTCCAGCCTCCCACACCGCGCCCGCCGCGCCCGACCCCGACGGGCTGGCAGAATCGGACGATGCGCCGCTCGAGACCCCTCCGCCTCGCGACGCTCGCCTGGCTCGCGCTGATCGCCCTGATCACGCTGACGCCCGCGCCCTACCCGGCCGGGGAGCCCAACGCGCTGATCCGCGGGATCATCGCCTTCCTCGCTTCCACGCCGCTCACCGGCTGGTTCGACTTCGACGTGGCGGAGTTCACCGCGAACGTGCTGCTCTTCGTGCCGCTCGGTGCGCTGATCGCCGCGCAGCTGCCGGCGGGTCGCCGCCTGTGGGCCGCCGCCATCGGGCTCGCCGTGTCGGCGGCCGTCGAGACCGCGCAGCTGCTGTGGCTGCCGACCCGCGTCTCCGACGTGCAGGACCTGGTCTCGAACGGCAGCGGCTCCCTGATCGGCGCCCTGCTGACGATCGCGCTGCTCCGCTTCTCCCCCCGCCGCCGCTCCCGGAAGGACCGCACCGCCCATGCCCGCTGAGACCCTCGTCGTCCTCGACCGACCCTCCCTCGACGCCGAGGCGCACTCGCCGGGAGGACCCGCGCACCGCATCGATCCGAGCGGGCGCGGCGATCTGGACGTCACCGACCTCGGCTTCACCCGCGGCGACGGCGTGTTCGAGACGATCAACCTGGTCGACGGACGGCTGCAGGCGCTCGACGCGCACCTGGACCGCTTCGAGCGCTCGGCCCGGATGCTCGACCTGCCCCGGCCGGACCGGCCCGCCTGGCTCGAGGCGATCGGAGCGGCGGTGGCCGCGCACCCGCCCGTCGCCGAGGCGATGGTGAAGACGATCCTGACCCGCGGCGTCGAGGGCGGCGGGCGGCCCACCGGCGTCGTCTTCGTCCAGACCAGCCCGGACTTCGGCCCGGCCCGCCGCGACGGCGTGCGCGTGGTGCTGCTGGACCGCGGGCTGCGCTCGGACGTGCAGTCGACGTCCCCCTGGCTGCTCGCCGGCGCGAAGACGCTCTCGTACGCGGTGAACCGTGCGGCCGTGCGGGAGGCTGCCCGGCGCGGTGCCGACGACGCCCTGTTCGTGTCGAGCGACGGCTACCTGCTCGAGGGGCCGACCTCGAACCTCGTGCTGCTGACGGGCGGGGAGCTCGTGACTCCTCCGCCGAGCCTCGGGCTGCTGCCCGGCACCACGCAGGCCGACCTGTTCGCGCTCGCGCCGGGCCTCGGACTCGGGACGGCGGTGCGTCCGCTGCGCTCGGGCGATCTGGAGGCGGCGGACGCGGCGTGGCTGGTCTCGAGCGCGCGCAACGCCGCTCCCGTCCGCGCCGTCGACGGGACCGACCGCCGCGTCGACGCCGACCTCTCGGCCCGGATCAACGCCGCGCTGCTCGCCCGCTGAGACTCCGATCCTCCCCGTGGGACGCCCCGCGCCGAGCGCGGACGGCGTCCCGGAGGAGAGAGGGCTCAGGAGAGGCCGTCGACGTCCGCGGGGCCGCGGCTGATCAGTCCGCCGCGGACGTGCTCGACGGTGGGGTCGAGCTGCACCGGATCGCGCTCGTCCGCCGCCTCGTCGTTGATCACGGCCGAGACGATGCCGCGCCAGTCGGTGCCCTCGGCCACGGCGTCCTCGGAGCCGACGCGGCGCGTGACGAACACGGCCTCCGACTCCTCGCCCGCGTGCGAGATGACGGCGAGGACGCCGACGGTGCGACCGCCCGGGTGCTCGATCCGCCACTCCTCGTGCCCGGACGGGACGAGCGAGAACTCCAGGCCCGCGTGCGGGAAGCCGGTGGGGCGCAGCTCGGACGGGGATCCGCTCTGCGGAGGCGCGCCGCGGGTGGGGACCCCGGTGCCCTCGCCGCTCGTCGTGCTCATGCCGACGTCGCCGCGGGTTCCGCCGGCTCCGGAGCTGTCGTTCGCCGCGACCATGCGGTCGTCGCCGCTCCGCAGCGCGTCGTCCGCTCCGGTGTAGATGCTGTCGTCTCGGTTCATGGGAACCTCCTTGTCGGCGGCCAGTGTAGGACCGCGGGGTGGGTGGCGAGCGGGCGCCGTTCGTAGACTGGGGGGATGCAGATCCCGGTGACCGGTGCCGTGCGGGTGGACGCGTGGCTCTGGGCGGTGCGCATCTACAAGACGCGCTCCGCCGCGACGACCGCGGCTCGGGCCGGCCACATCCGCGTCAACGGCGAGCGGGCCAAGGCGGCGCAGACCGTGCGGGTGGGCGATGAGGTCCGCGCCCGGATCGGCGGCTTCGACCGGGAGCTGATCGTCCGCGGACTCGTGGTCAAGCGGGTCGGTGCGCCGGTGGCCGCCGAGTGCATGGAGGACCAGACACCCCCGCCGCCACCCCGGGAGTCCGCGCCGGGCGTGATCGTCCGTGACCGCGGAGCGGGCCGCCCGACGAAGCGCGACCGGCGCGACATCGAGCGCCTCCGCGGATTCTGACCGCGCGACCCGGCAGCGGCCTCAGGGGGCGAGCGCGCGCAGGCGCTCCAGGAGCCCCTCCGCCGCCTCGTCGAGGAACCGCTGCTGCAGCTCGTCGCCGACCTGGACGAGGGCGATGTCGGTGAAGCCCGCCTCGATGTAGGGCACGAAGCTCTGGGCGAGCTCGTCGAGGTCGGGGCCGCAGGCGATCTGCTCGGCGACGTCCTCCGGGCGCACGAACTGGCTCGCTCCGGCGAAGCCGGCGGGGGTCGGCAGATCGGAGTTGACCGCCCAGCCGCCGGCGAACCAGCGGAACTGCTCGTGGGCCAGCGCCACTCCCTGCTCCTTGTCCGGCGCCCAGCAGATCGGGATCTGGCCGATCGTGCGCGAGGGGGCGGCGTCCGCACCGCGGACCGCGGTCCACTGCGAGATCAGCTCGGCGTCGGGCTCGGTCGTGATGAGGTGGTCGCCGATCGGCGCGAAGCGGGCGATCGACTTCTCCCCCGAGACCGCCAGGCCGATCTCGACCGGCGTGTCCGGCAGGTCCCAGATGCGGGCGGAGTCGACGCGGAAGTACTCGCCCTCCCAGGTCACCAGCTCGCCGGTGTGCAGCTCGCGGATGAGGTGGACGGCCTCCTCGAGCATGTCCTGGCGCACGGCGACCGAGGGCCAGCCCTCGCCGACGACGTGCTCGTTGAGGTTCTCGCCCGAGCCGAGGCCGAGCGTGAAGCGGTCGTCGGAGAGGATCGCGAGCGTCGCGGCCTTCTGCGCGACCACGGCCGGGTGGTAGCGGATGGTCGGCGCGGTGACGTAGGTCGTGAGGTCGATGGTCGACGTGGCCTGCGCGACCGCTCCGAGCAGCGTCCAGGCGTAGGAGGCGTGCCCCTGCTCGGTCAGCCACGGCGAGTAGTGGTCGCTCGAGACCGCGAACTCGAAGCCGAGCCTCTCGGCGTCGACCGCGTAGCCCACCAGCTGCTTGGGTCCGCTCTGCTCGGTCATCAGGGTGTATCCGAATCGCACCATCGTCCGTCCTCGTTCCGCTCGTCGTGGATGCCCGGGGGCACGTCCCATGGTGGGCGGGGCGCCGGATGCGCGCTAACCCCTTGCCGCGGTCGCGAGCGGCGGCTAGCGCGGCGTCAGACGAAGCGGATGCGGTTCTGCACGCGGGTGCGGACCTCGAACGACTCGCCGTACCCGCCGAGCCGCGGGTCGTCCGTGCCGGAGCGCAGCAGCTGCGGCAGCAGCGAGCGGCGGATGACGACGGCGCCCTGGTGCCTGCCGCGCTCGACCTGCTCGAACGGCTGCTCCAGCGCGTCGTCCGGCACGACCACGACGCTCGTCGAGAAGCGGACGCCCAGCTCGCGGCCGAGACGGCGCGCGGCCTTCGCGAGCGAGGCGATCGGCTTCTCGTCCTCGGCGATCCCGGGGCCCTCCAGCTCGCCCTTCTTCAAGCGGACCGGGTCGCCCCAGTCGGCGGAGGTCAGCGCGAGCAGGCCGGCCGGCCCGAGCACGAGGTGGTCGATCTTGAGCCCGCCGTCGCCGACCGCGACGTCGTTCCAGATCGTGTAGGCGATGCCGAGCGCGCCGACGAGCGCGGCCGTCGCCTCCTCGGCCTGAGCCTTCGCGAGCCAGGAGCGGACCTCGCGAGGAGCGGAGCGGACGATCGCCGGGTCGAAGGGGTCCTCGGTCTCGACGCCGCGGCCGAGCCACTCGCGCACCAGGCGCAGGTAGTACTCGCGCGCTGCTCCTCCCGGGTGACCGTAGGAGCGGGCGCGCACGGCCGAGGCGGTCTGCGGGCGCGGTGAGCCGGTGTACGGCGACTGCGGGGAGGACCTCCCGGGGGCGGGAGCGCCTCGGTCGTAGTCGCCGCGGGCGGAGGCGCTGCCGATCCGCTCCCAGGCGAGCTGCACCGCGTGGAACGACGCGGCGTCGCCTCCCGTGTCCGGATGGGTCTCGCGGAGGCGGAGCCGGTACGCCCGGCGGAGCTCGTCGTCGGACGCGGTGGCGGCGACACCCAGCACCTCGTAGGGGGTGCGGGCGGCGTGGCTGTCGGGCATGTGCTTCCGGGAGGGTCGGGGCGGGGGGTTCCGAGTGTATCGACGCGGGCCGGGCGCCCGGTGGGAGCGCGCACTGCGTCGGCTCGGAACGCGCCGAGCGCCCAGCGGGGGAACGGGCGCCCGGCGGGGGTCAGTGCGCGAGCAGCTCGCGCACCCGCGGGATGACCTGCGTGCCGTAGAGCTCGATGTTGCGCATGATCGCCGGGTGCGGCAGCGTCCCGGCGCTGTACTTGAGGTCGAAGCGGTCGATGCCCAGGGCCTCGACCGTTCGCGCGATCTTCCGGGCGACCGTCTCGGGCGAGCCGAGGTGGATGGCGCCGTCGGGGCCGGCCTCCTCCTCGAAGCGCTCGCGGGTCATCGGGGACCAGCCGCGCTCGCGGCCGATGGCGTCCATCATCGCCTTGTGGTGCGGGAAGTACAGCTCGCGCGCCTCCTCGTCGGTGTCGGCGACGAAGCCGGGCGAGTGCACGGCGACCGGGAGGCGGGGCTGCTCGAGCTGGTCGAGCGCGCGGCCGAAGAGGTCGACGTAGGGGCGGAAGCGGGCCGGCGAGCCGCCGATGATCGCCAGGACGAGCGGGAAGCCGTACCGGGCGGCGCGGACGACCGACTCGGGGCTGCCGCCGACGCCGATCCAGGTGCGGAGGGTGCCGTTGTCGAGGGTCGGGTAGACGCTCTGCTCGGTGAGCGCGGGGCGGGTCGTGCCCTGCCAGGTGACCGGGCCGCCCTGGATCAGGGCGTGGAAGAGGTCGAGCTTCTCCTCGAAGAGGACCTCGTACTGCGCGAGGTCGTAGCCGAAGAGCGGGAAGGACTCGGTGAAGGAGCCGCGGCCGAGGATGACCTCGGCCCGGCCGCCGGAGAGTCCGTCGAGGGTGGCGAAGCGCTGGTAGACGCGCACCGGGTCGTCCGAGGAGAGGACCGTCACGGCGGAGCCGAGGTGGATGCGCTCGGTGCGGGCCGCGATGGCGGCGAGCACGACGTCCGGTGCGCTCACGGCGAAGTCGGCGCGGTGGTGCTCGCCGATCCCGAAGAAGTCGATGCCGACCCGGTCGGCCAGGACTCCCTCCTCGACCACGTCGCGGAGGACCTGGCCGTGCGGCAGCGGGGCGCCGTCGGGGCCGGCGGTGACGTCGCCGAACGTGTCGACGCCGAACTTGACTTCATGCATACTCATGGACTTCTGCAACCTCCGGGGGTCGACGGCTATTCCTGCGTGCGGGGTCCGACGTCCCCGGGCAGGAGCTCGTCGGAAGAGACGATCCCCGCCTCGAGCGCCGGCTCGCGGTAGGCGCGCCCGAGCGAGGCGACGGTGTCGTGCGCGTTCAGGCCGCTCGGGTTCGGCAGCACCCAGAGCGGCGCGCCCGCCACGTCCTCCTCCTGCCTGCCCTGCACCGCCCTGCGGCGTCCGAACGCGATCCGGTAGGCGGTGATGCCGACGACCGCGACGGCCCGGGGCCGCACCCGCTCCACGGTGGCGACCAGCCGCTGAGCGCCCTCGCGCAGCTCCTCCGCGGTCAGCTCGTCGGCGCGGGCGGTCGCCCGGGAGGCGAGATTGGTGATGCCGACGCCGCGGGAGACGAGCTCCGCGCGGTCCGCGGCGCTCATCCCCTCGGACACGCGCGGCGCGCGCTCGAGGATCCCGGCCGCGACGAGCGCCGGGTAGAAGCGGTTGCCGGGGTGGGCGAAGTGCGCGCCGGTGGCGGCGGTCCACAGTCCCGGGTTGATGCCGACGAAGAGGAGCCGGACGTCGTCGCCCAGCAGGTCCTCGACGGTGCGGTCCTGGAACGCTGCGAGCTCGGCGCGGGTGAACGGCATGCGACCATCCTGCCGCGGCGCAAGTCCTCTCGGCACGGGGTCGCCGGTGCCAGCATGGAGGCATGACGAACGCATCCCAGGACCACCCGATCCAGCACGGCAGCGACGACGCGCAGCTCGACGAGAAGCTGCGCGGCGTGCTGCTGCAGGTCGCCGGCGACGCCGAGCTGCGACCGGAGGAGGACGTCGAGACCCTGCTGCGCCAGCGCCTGCGCGACACGCGGATCTCGATCTCGGACGAGGCGATCCCGGGGCTCGCCAAGCGCATCCCCGGCCTCATGCAGCGCGGGGGCGGCGACGTGAACCCCGGGGCGCACTAGCCCCGAGGGACGGACGCGGGCCGAGCGGCCGCTCGGACCCGCGCCTGCCCGCGCTACTCGGGGACCGCCGGGCCCTTGCGGTGGTGGTCGAACACCAGGCTCGTGCGCGTCGAGGCCACCGCCGGGTTCGCCGAGAGGTTCGAGACCACGAAGTCCCGCACGTCGCTGGAGTCGCGGACCGCGACGTGGATGATGAAGTCCTCCGAGCCGCCGAGGAAGAACACCTGCACCACCTCGGGCAGCGCGCGGATCTCCTCCGCGAAGCGCGTGATCGCCTGGCGCTGGCCGACGCGGATGCTGACGCTGATCAGCGCCTGCAGGGTCAGGCCGAGCGCCGCCGGGTCGAGCTCGGCGGTGAAGCCGGTGATGACGCCGCGCTCGACGAGGCCCCGGACGCGTGCGACGCAGGTCGACGGGGCGATGCCGGCGCGCTCAGCGAGCCGGCTGTTGGGCGTCCGCGCGTCGGCGCGGAGGAGGCGCACCAGGGTCCGATCGACCGGATCCAGGTCGTCGAGGTCGTGCAGATCCTTCGGTGGCATGCGCCCGCTCCCTCACTCCGCCGACGAACCTTCGGCCCGTGCGGTGACTTCCGACCGATCCTGCGGAGTTCCCTCGCTCCGGGCACGATCTTCGCACGATGGGGGCAGAGCCGGTGCAGTATCGGCGCCCACCGCCCGCCCCGCGGGCCGCAGCGAAGGAGCCGCCGTGCGCGTCGGGATCCCCACCGAGATCAAGAACAACGAGAACCGGGTCGCCGCCACTCCGGCCGGCGTCCACGAGCTGGTGCGCCGCGGCCACGAGGTCCTCGTCGAGGCCGGCGCGGGCCTGGGCTCCCGCGTGTCGGACGAAGACTTCCGCCGCGCCGGCGCCCGCGTCGTCGACGGGCCCGACGAGGTCTGGGGCGAATCCGAGCTGGTCCTCAAGGTCAAGGAGCCGATCGAGGCCGAGTACCCGCGGATGCGCCGCGACCAGGTGCTCTTCACCTACCTCCACCTCGCCGCCTCCCGCCCGTGCACCGATGCGCTGCTCGCCGCCGGGACGACCTCCATCGCCTACGAGACGGTCCAGCTGGACGACCGGCGGCTGCCGCTGCTCTCGCCGATGAGCGAGGTCGCCGGACGCCTGTCGATCACGGTCGGCGCCTACCACCTCATGAGTGCCGTCGGCGGACGGGGCACGCTGCTCGGCGGGGTCCCCGGCACTCCGAAGGCGAGGGTCGTCGTGATCGGCGGCGGCACGGCCGGCGAGCACGCCGCGGCGAACGCCCTCGGCATGGGGGCCGACGTCACGATCGTCGACCTCTCGCTCCCCCGCCTCGCGCAGCTCGAGAACCGCTTCCAGGGCGCGATCCAGACCCGCGCCTCCTCGGCCTACGAGATCGCCGCGCAGCTGGCCGACGCCGACCTCGTGATCGGATCCGTCCTCATCCCGGGCGCCAAGGCGCCCAAGCTGGTGACCGACGAGATGGTCGCCACGATGAAGCCGGGCTCGGTGCTGGTCGACATCGCGATCGACCAGGGCGGCTGCTTCGAGGGCTCGCGTCCGACCACGCACGACGACCCGGTGTTCCCCGTGCACCGGAGCGTCTACTACTGCGTCGCGAACATGCCCGGCGCCGTTCCCGAGACCTCGACCCGCGCGCTCACCAACGCGACGCTCCCCTACGCGCTCGCGCTGGCCGACCGCGGGTGGCGGGCCGCCCTGGCCGCCGACCCGGCGCTCGCCCGCGGCCTGAGCACCCACGACGGCCGGGTGACGAACGCCGCCGTCGCCGCGGCCTTCGGCCTCCCGGCCGTGCCGGTGGAGTCGCTGCTGCTCTAGGCGCCCGCGGGCGCGAGGCCGAGCCCCCCGAGGATCTCGGCGATCTCCTCCTCCGGAGCGCCGCCCACGTCGACCGTGACGTGGAGCTCGTCGTCGCCGAGGGGCTCGAGCGCCTCGAACTGCGAGTCGAGCAGCGTGGTCGGCATGAAGTGGCCGACCCGCGAGGCGAGCCGCCCGGCGATACGGTCCCTCGATCCCGCGAGGTGCGCGAAGACGAGGTCGTCGCGGCGGAGGACGTCGCGGTAGCGGCGGCGCAGGGCCGAGCAGGTCACGACGACCGAGCCGCCCGCGGCGATCCGCTGGTCCACCACGCGGGCGATCTCGGCCAGCCAGGGCGCCCGGTCCTCGTCGGTCAGCGGGATGCCGGCGTGCATCTTGTCGACGTTCGCCTGCGGGTGCAGGTCGTCCCCCTCGAGGAACTCCCAGCCGAGTCGGCGCGCCAGGAGCGACGCGACGGTCGACTTGCCGCTGCCGGAGACGCCCATGACGACGACGGCGCGGACGGGGACGGTGGGAAGAGCGGTCATCAGATACCTCCTACGAAGAGACCGATCAGGAGGACCCCGGCGAGCCCGGTCACCGAGACCAGGCACTCCATCACGGTCCACGTCTTGAGCGTCTGGCCGATGCTGAGCCCGAGGTACTCCTTCACCAGCCAGAACCCGGCGTCGTTGACGTGCGACAGGAACACCGAGCCGGCGCCGATCGCGAGCACCATGAGGGCGACCATCGGCCCGTCCATGGTCTCGGTCAGCGGCTGGAGGATCCCTGCGGCGGTCACGGTGGCGACGGTCGCGGAGCCGGTGGCGACGCGGATCACGACGGCCACGAGCCAGGCGAGCAGCAGCGCCGAGGCGCCGCTCCCCTCCGCGAGCTGGGCGACCACCCCGCCGATCCCGGTGTCGACGAGGACCTGCTTGAAACCGCCGCCCGCGCCGACGATGAGCAGGATGCCCGCGATCGGCGGCAGCGAGCTCGAGAGCGAGGCCTGCAGCTCGGTGCGGTTCATCCGGCCGCCGCGGCCGAGCAGGACCAGACCGGCCAGGAGCGCGATCCCCAGCGCGATGGTCGGCGTGCCGAGGAAGTCGAGGACCCCCTTCCACGCGTCCGTGGAGCCCGGGGCCGCGATGTCGGCGATCGCCTTGCCCAGCATCAGCACGACCGGCAGCAGGATGCTCGCGACGGCGGCGGCGAAGCCCGGGCGGTGCTCGCGCGTCTCGCCCGCGCCCTCGCCGAAGAGCGGCGGCGTCTCCACCGGCGCCCAGCGGGCGGCGACCCGGCCGAAGAGCGGGCCGGCGACGACGACGGTGGGGATCGCGACCAGGACGCCGAACGCGAGGGTCACGCCGAGGTTCGCGCCGAGCGCGTCGATCGCGACCAGCGGTCCGGGGTGGGGCGGGACGAGGCCGTGCATCACCGAGAGGCCGGCGAGCGTCGGGATCGCCACCTTCATCAGCGGCAGACCGCTCCGGCGGGCGACCAGGATCACGACCGGGATCAGCAGCACGAGCCCGACCTCGAAGAACATCGGCAGCCCGATCAGCGCGCCGACGAAGCCCATCATCCAGGGCAGCGCGCGAGTGCTCGAGCGGGCGATGAGGGTGTCCACGATGCGGTCCGCGCCGCCCGAGTCGGCGAGGAGCTTGCCGTACATCGCGCCGAGGCCGATGAGGATGCCGACGCCGCCCATGGTGTTGCCGAACCCCAGCGCGAAGCTGGCGACCGCGTCCGCCGCCGCCAGCCCCGCGATCAGGCCCGTCGTCAGCGCTCCGATCAGCAGGGAGACGAAGGGGTGCAGCTTCAGCCAGGTGATCAGCACGACGATCACGGCGATGCCGACGACGGCGGCGAGGATCAGCTGCCCCTGCCCGGCGGTGGTGGCGGGGGCGTCCCCGGCGGCGGCGCGGAGGGCGGGGAGGAGGGTCGGTGTCATGAGCGTCCTTGGTCGAGCCGACGGCCAGCGGCCGGCTTTTGTCCGACATAACCTGCGTGTGTCCCGATCATGCCCGAAGATCGGCCGGGGCGCGACTCCGGCGATGGCAGGATGACCGCATGCCCGCGCCGACGCCCTCGCTGCACCACTCGGTGCTGGACGAGCTCGGTTCGCAGATCGTGCGCGGCGAGCTCGCGCCGGGCACCACCTTCAGCGCCGACGAGCGTGCGGAGCGGCGCGGGGTCTCTCGCTCGGTGATGCGGGAGGCCGTGCGCGTCCTCGAGACGCTCGGGCTCGTGACGTCCCGCCGCCGCGCGGGGACGCGGGTCCAGCCTCCGGAGTGCTGGAACGCCCTGGACACGCGGGTCGTCGCGTGGGGACTGGACGGCCCGGACCGGCGGCGCCAGCTGCACCAGCTCAGCGAGCTCCGGCTCGGGGTGGAGCCGCTCGCCGCCCGGCTCGCCGCGGCGAACGCGACCGAGGAGCAGCGGCGGGCGCTCACGGAGGCGGGCGACGCCCTCTCCACCCACTCCCGCGCAGCCGACCAGTCCGCCTACCTCGCCGCCGACACCGCCTTCCACCGATCCCTCCTGGCCGCGTCCGGCAACCGGATGCTCGCGCAGCTGGGCGATCTGGTCGCCGAGGTCCTCGCCGGCCGCACCCGCAATGCGCTCATGCCGCGCGAGGCCGACTCCACCGCGGTGCGGCTGCACCGGGCGGTGGCCGCCGCCGTCGCCTCGGGCGACGCGGACGCTGCGGAGGCCGCGATGCGGGCGATCGTCGAGGAGTCGGACCGGGCGGTGCAGGAGAGCTGACGGGGTTGCACGCCCGCAGCGCCGCGCGCACAGTGGAGCGCATGGTCGAGGGATACACGTCCGCGCAAGTGCGGGCCGCCGAGGCTCCGCACCTGGCCCGGCGGGAGCCGCTGATGCAGCGCGCCGCCGACGGCCTCGCCCGCGAGCTGCGTCTCGTGCTCGCCGGGCGCTCCGACCGCTCCCGTCCGGCCTCGGTGCTCGTCCTGGTCGGTCCGGGCGACAACGGCGGTGACGCGCTCTACGCGGCCGCCGAGCTCTCCTCCTCCGGAACCGACGTCGTCCTCGTCCTCACGGCCGAGCGGGTGCACCGCCGGGGCCTCGCCGTGGCGCTCGACGAGGGCTGCGGGCAGGTGCCGGCCGACGACGCGCCCGGCCTCGCCGCGGCGGTGGCGCGGGCGGACGTCCTGGTCGACGGGATCCTCGGCATCGGAGCGACGGAGCCCGCGCTGCGGGGGCGGCCGCGCGTCGTCGTCGAGGCGGTGCTCGACGCGCTGGAGCGGCGGGCCGAGCGCCCGGTGGTCGTCGCGGTCGACCTGCCGAGCGGAATCCATCCCGACGACGGGTCGGTCCCCGATCCCACCGTGCTGCGCGCCGATGTGACGGTCGCCTTCGGCGCGATCAAGGCCGGTCTGCTGCTGCCTCCGGGCGACTCCTACGCGGGCCGTCTGCGCCTGGTCGACATCGGCCTCGGCCCGGACCTGGCCGGAGTGGAGCCCGCGGTCCGCGAGTGAGCGAGCGGCTCAGGAGGGAGCGAGGAGGTGCGCCTTCTCGGGGTGCTGCTCGAACCACTGCCCGACGTACCAGCACATCGGCACGACGCTCCGCCCGCCGGCGGCCTCGATGTCGGCGACGGCGAAGGAGACCAGCTCCCCGGCGAGCCCGCGGCCTCGGAAGGGCGGGGTCGTGAAGGAGCGGACGAGGGAGACGCTGCCGGGCGCCTCGCGGTAGTCGAGGACGCCCACCAAGGCGCCGTCGAGGTGGAGCTCGTAGCGCGACGCGTCGTCCGCCCGGCGGAAGTCCTTGGCCATGCCTCCAGAGTAGGACGGCCCGGACGGATCAGGCCTCGTCGCCGAGCATCTCGCCGTCGACGTAGAGCCAGCGACCGTCCTCGCGCAGGAAGCGGCTGCGCTCGTGCACGAGGCCGGGGCCGGCGGGCGAGCGGTAGGAGGCGCGGAACTCGACCAGGCCCTCCTCGTCGCCCTCCCCGCCGAACGAGGTGTCGACGATCTGGAGCCGGCGCCACTGCACGTCGGGATCGAGGTCGATGCGGCGCGGCCGGGTCGAGGGGTGCCAGCTCGCGAGCAGGTAGGGAGCGCTGCCGAGGACGTTCGCGCTGTAGCGGCTGCGCATCAGGCGCTCCGCCGTCGGCGAGGGCTCCTCGCCGAGGTGGGCGGGGCGGCAGCAGTCGGCGTAGTGGCGGCGGCTTCCGCAGGGGCAGGAGTCGGCGGGATGCATCCGGCCAGTGTGGCAGGCGATGCGGCGCCCCCGGTCCGGCGCGGCTCCGGCGAGCGCCGCGACTCCCCGGGCCGTCCAGGTGTGCATCCCCTCCACATCCGCTCCGCCGCCTTGAGGGTGCCGCCGGATCCCGGCAACGTGGCCCCCTCATCGACCACGGACGGAAGGAACGACCCGATGCTCACGCTCACCGACAACGCCAGCACCGTCGTCAAGACCATCACCGGGCAGACCGAGACCCCCGTCGAGGGAGGCCTGCGCATCAGCGGCACCGATCTCGACGCCCGCAACTTCGCTGTCGCGGTCGCCGCGGCCCCCGAGACGACGGACGCCGTCGTGGAGCAGGACGGAGCGCGCGTGTTCCTCGACGTCGCCGCCTCCGTCGCTCTCGGCGACAAGGTCCTCGACGCGCAGGTGGACGAGGGCGGCTCCGTCAGCTTCGGGATCGCTCCGCAGGGCTGACCCCGTCGACATCGGAGGCCGCCCCCACCGCAGTGCGGGAGGGCGGCCTCCGTCGTCCCAGGATCAGGAGAGGATGTCGCGGGTGGTGAAGCGGCCGATCGCGAGGGACCCGAACACGGCGACGTAGGCGAGCTGGAGCAGCGCGTTCTCGCCGAAGGAGCTCCACGCGATCGGGTCGCGCAGGAGGTCGGCGAAGTCGAACCACCGGTCGGTCAGCAGGAACGGGTGGAGGGCGTCCAGCTGCGAGAGCGAGCCGACGATCTGCGCCGCGATGGAGACGACGACGGTGGCCGCCATGGCGCCGACCGGCACATCGGTCAGCGTCGAGATGAAGAGGCCGATCGCCGAGAGCCCGACCAGCGAGAGCGCCGCGTAGACGGCGATCGCCAGGGCCCGGCCGATCGCGTCGCCGAGCGGGACGGTGCTGCCGGAGAGGAGCGTCACCGGTCCCGCCGGGAAGAGCGCCAGGCCGATCAGGATCCCGACCACCATGACAGTGAGTGCTGCGGCGAGGCAGAAGGCGAGGGAGGCGGCGAACTTCACCGCGAGCAGCCGCTCGCGGCCGACGGGGCTGACCAGCAGGTAGCGCAGCGTCCCGAGCGAGGCCTCGCCCGCGATCGCGTCGCCGGCGACGACCCCGACCGTGAGCGGGAGGAACAGCGGGACGGCGACCGTGATGGCCGCGAAGCCGGTGAAGAGGCCGTTGCCGGCGATCGCTCCCACGAAGGACGGCCCGCCTCCGTCCCCGCCCGAGAGCCGCACCGCGACGGCGAGCAGGATCGGGATGGCGGCGAGGGCCGCGAGCAGCGCCCAGGTGCGGCGCCGGCGGAAGAGCAGGGCGAGCTCGGAGGCGAGCAGGGACCCGATCCCCGCGCGGCGGACGGTCGCGTCAGCGCTCGACATCGAAGCCCTCCCCGGTCAGCTCGACGAAGCGCTCCTCGAGCGAGGGGCGGCGGACGGCGAACCCGCGGACGCGGACGTCGGCCCGCACGAGGTCGGCCACCAGCGTCTCGGCCGCGAGCCCGGGCGGCAGAGCGGCGACGACCAGCGGCGGATCGGCGGGGTGCGGGCCCGGCGCGGTGCGCGGCTCCAGACCCCGGGTGTGCAGGGCCACGATCGCGCGCTCGCGGTCGGGCGTCAGCAGCTCGACCGAGGCGGCGTCCCCGCGCAGCTCGTCCAGCCCGCCCTGGGCGACGAGGCGCCCTGTGCGCATGACGGCGGCGTGGGTGCAGAGCTGCTCGATCTCGGCGAGGAGGTGGCTGGAGACGAGGACGGTCGTGCCGTCCTGGTTCAGTCCGCGCACGAGAGCGCGGACCTCGCGGGTGCCCTGCGGGTCGAGGCCGTTCGTGGGCTCGTCCAGCACGATCAGGTCGCGCGGCGAGAGGAGGGCGACCGCGATGCCGAGCCGCTGCTTCATGCCCAGGGAGTAGGAGCCGACCTTCTTGCGCGCCGCGGCCGAGAGGCCGACACGGGCGAGGGCCTCCTTCGCGCGGGTGTCGCGGGTGCGGGACGAGGTGCCCGCCTCCGCGGCGTCGAAGCGCCGGAGGTTGGCCGCTCCGGAGAGGAACGGGTAGAAGCCCGGCCCCTCGACCAGCGCCCCCACCCGGGGCAGGACCTCGGCCGCGCGCCGGGGCATGGCCTGCCCGAGGACGGTGATGCTGCCCGCGGTCGGCGCGGCGAGGGCGAGCAGCATCCGGATCGTCGTGGTCTTGCCCGAGCCGTTCGGGCCGAGGAAGCCGAAGACGGCGCCGCGGGGAACGGCGAGGTCGAGACCGGAGACCGCTTCCTGGCGCCCGAAGCGCTTGGTGAGGCCCCGCGTCTCGACGGCGAGCTCGCCCGCCGTCACCGAGCGGAGGCCGCGTCGCGGAGCGTCTCGGCCGGGACCGCGCCGGCGAGGACGCGTCCGTCGTCGGTGACGAGGACGGTCAGCAGGGCGGAGGAGAGGACGCGGCCCCCGTCGACCGGCGTGGTGACCGCGTCGAGCGAGGAGAGCGCGTCGGCGTCACCGGCGGGCAGCTCGACGACGCTCGTCCAGCCGGACCCCGTGGTGACGACGTCGGAGTGCTCGGCCGTGTCCGCGGCGGGCGCGTCGGAGGCGTCCGCCTCGTCGTCGACCGGAGCGGCCTGCTCCGTCACCTCGGCGCCGGCCGGGGGCGTGAAGGAGAAGAGGGACGCGTCGGGTGTCGAGAAGTCGATGCTCGTGTACGCGACGCTGAACGCGGGCGCGGTGCCCCCGCGGGCGGTCACTGCTACCCCGAGCGGGAGGCCCGTCTCGCCGTCGACCGAGACGGTCACGGAGCCCACGAGGGTGCCGCTGTCGCGGGGCGTGAGCACGAGCTCGTACGCGTCGCGCCCGGCGACGCTGACGTCCGAGCCGACCGCGACCGTGGTCGTCGGGTCGATCGCGGCGAGCAGCTGCTCAGCGGCCGACGACGGCGTCACGACCTGATCGCCCGGCGAGGCCTCGGGGGCTCCGCCCGCGGGAGGCACGAGGTGGGTGGCGGTGTTCGCGCTCGAGTCGTAGATCCAGACTCCGTCGGTCGTCGAGGCGACGACGTCGCGCTCGGCCAGCCGGTCGAGCACCTGGAGGCGCGCGCCCTTCTCGGCGTCGACGTACACGCGCGCCTGGTGCGAGCCGGTGGCGAGCTCGACGAGGGAGTCGGCGGGGTCGGCGGACGCCGAGCCGGCGGAGCCGCCGAGCGCCGAGAGGTCGGGCAGGCCGAGGTCCGAGGTCTGCTGGATCTCGCCGGAGAACGCCGTGGCGTCGCTCTCGGCGACGAAGGCGAGGAGGTCGGCGGCGGACTTCTCGGGGAGGTCCCCCGCGGCGCTCGCCGAGAGGGGGAGGGCGACGGCCGCGGCGACGACGACCGCGGGGACGACGGCGACGGGCGTCCAGCGCTTCCAGTCAATGCTCATGCCGGGAACGCTACGCCTCGAACCTCCGCGGCGGGCCCGGAACGTCCCGGTCCACAGCCTTCCGGAAGGGGGTGCGGTCCGAGACCGCGGCCGGGATGATCAGGGCATGGACCTCCCGTTCGCGCTCCCCGTCGCCCCGATGCTCGCCAAGGCCGTTCCTGCGGTGCCGGAGCAGACCGCCGTCGCGGGCGGATACTCCTACGAGCCGAAGTGGGACGGGTTCCGCGCGATCGTCTCGGTCTCCGGCGGGGAGTGCGAGATCGGGAGCCGCGGCTCCAAGCCGCTGACCCGGTACTTCCCCGAGCTCGTCGAGGCCTTCCTCCGGCTGCTCCCCGACGGCTGCGTGCTCGACGGCGAGATCGTCCTGGCGACCGGCGAGCCGGGAGCGCAGCGGCTCGACTGGGACCTGCTCTCGCAGCGCATCCATCCGGCCGCGAGCCGCGTGAGGATGCTGGCGGAGACCACCCCGGCGATGCTCGTCGCCTTCGACCTGCTCGCCGTGGACGGGCGCAGCATGCTCGAGGAGCCGTACTCGGCGCGGCGGGAGGCGCTTGCCGCGGTGATGGCCGGCGTCCCGCATCCGCTGCACCTCGGCCGCGCCACCGACGACGAGGCCCTGGCGCGCGACTGGCTGGAGCGCTTCGAGGGCGCAGGACTGGACGGCGTCGTGGCGAAGCCCCTGGCCGCGCCCTACTCCCCCGGGAAGCGCGCCGTGCTCAAGGTCAAGCACCACCGCACGGCCGACGTGATCGCGATCGGGTACCGCGAGCACGCCTCCAAGCCGGGCGTGGGCTCGATCCTGCTCGGCCTGCACGGCGACGACGGAGAGGTCCGCCAGGTCGGCGGGGCCTCGGCCTTCAGCGACGAGCGTCGCGTGCAGCTGCTGGAGGAGCTCGCGCCCGCGGTCGAGCGCGACGCGGAGGGAGCACCGGTGCGCGGCGAGGGCGAGCGGAGCCGGTTCTCGAGCGGCCGCGACACCTCCTTCGTGCGCCTGCGTCCCGAGCTCGTGCTCGAGGTCCGCTACGACCAGCGCGAGGGCGACCGCTTCCGGCACACCGTGCAGTTCGAGCGCTGGCGCCCGGACCGCGACGCCGCCTCCTGCACCATGGAGCAGCTGGAGCAGCCGACCGCGTACGACCTCGGCGACGTCCTCGGCTAGGCCTTCTTCGCGCGGCTGGGCTGCACGCGGGGCGGCTCGCCCGGCATCTTGGGGAAGTCGGGCGGGAACGGCAGCTCGCCGAGGCCGGCGGCGACATCGCGCTCCCACCAGCCGAGCAGGGCGTCGAGGCGGCCGGGGGCGTCGTGCATCCGTGCCCACGGATCACCGCGCTCGGCGAGGCGCGCCGGGACCGTGCGGATCGTGAAGGCCCGCGGGTCGACGCAGTCGAGCTCGTCCCAGTCCAGCGGAGTGGAGACGGGAGCGTGCGCGAGCGGCCGCGGGCTGTAGGCACCGGCGATCGTCCGGTCGCGGTTGGCCTGGTTGAAGTCGACGAAGATCCGCTCGCCGCGCTCCTCCTTCCACCACGCCGTCGTGACCTGCCCGGGCATCCGCCGCTCCAGCTCGCGCGCCGCGGCGATCACCGCGTGGCGGACGTCGAGGAACTCGTGCTCGGCGACGATCGGCGCGAAGACGTGCAGGCCACGGTTGCCGGACGTCTTCACGAACGGGTCGAGGCCGGCCTCCCGCAGGACCTCCCGCAGCGCGTGCGCGGCGACGACCGCGTCGGCGACGTCGGTGCCGGGCTGCGGGTCGAGGTCGATCCGCAGCTGGTCGGGCAGGTCGGGCGCATCGGCGCGGGACGCCCACGGGTGGAAGACGACGGTGTTCATCTGCGCCGCCCAGACGGCGGCCGCGGGCTCGTCGATCACGAGCTGCGGATGCACCCGCCCGCTCGGGTACGTCACCGGGACGGACCGGACGTACTCGGGCGCGCCCTTGGGCGGGTTCTTCGAGAAGAACTGCTCGCCCTCGATCCCGGAGGAGAAGCGCTGCAGCGAGACGGGGCGGCCGCCGTTCGCCGCGACGAACGGTTCGCCGACGGCGATCAGGTACTCCGCGACCTCGCGCTTGGTGATGCCCGGCTCCGGGAAGAGCACTCGCTCAGGGCTCGAGATCCGCACCTCCCGGTCGCCGTGCGGTCCGGGGACGGTGAGGACGACGGCGTCGCTGCTGGGCATCTGCTGAGGCTAGCCCGCGGCGCCGCCCGGCGACAGGGGTCCGCCGGGGCGCCGCCGCAGCCGGATCGGGCCCTTCGCCCGCGAGGGGTCGACGACCTGTCCGCCCTGCACGATGTCGATCTCGCCCCGGTCGACCAGGCGGCGCGCGGCCCGGCGCACGGGCTCCATCAGCGGCCGCCACTCCTCGCCGCCGACCCGGCGCGCGACCTCGGACGGGCACGCCGTCGACGACGCCGCTCGCGCGAGCAGGACGGTGCGGATCTCCTCCTCGAGGCGCGCCTCCTCCGGACCGACTCCGCGACGGCGGCAGGCGTCCGAGCAGTAGCGGACGTCGTCCCAGTCCCGTGCCCACTTCGCGCGCCACTCGATCTCGCGACCGCAGGAGGCGCAGGTCTTGCTCTCGGGATGCGCGGTGGACGTGCGCTGACGGTGGGCCATGCCCTCGAGTCTGCGCGCAGACCGCGGCCGCGGCGACGGGTTGCGCTGAGGGCGAGCGACGGGTGCGCGGACGCCGGCGCCGACGACGGGCACCCGATCCGGCGTGATCGGGAACAGGGAGCGGCGGATCGGCGTTCCCCGAGGTGGCGGCGTCATACTCCGCAATGGGGCGGCCCTCCCCCGGCCGGTGCGCCAGTCTGGAGGGGCCGTGCTGCGGCGCGACGGCGGGCCACCACCCCGTGCCGCACCCTCGATCGATCAGGAGTCTCCGATGAGCCGCGAGAACCTCGCCACCACCCCGGACCGCGAGCCGGAGCACCGCGCCTTCGCCGGACTCTCCCCGGAGGACTTCAAGCTCGCGTTCCGCAACCACGCCGCCGGAGTCGCGCTGATCACCGCCGACCCGGGCACCGGCCCGGTCGCCCTGACCGCGACCTCCGTCTTCTCGGTGAGCGCCGAGCCGCCGCTGTTCGTCTTCTCGCTCTCGTCCGCCTCGTCCAGCTCTCCGGCCATCCAGGCGTCCGAGACGCTGGTCGTGCACTTGCTCGGGGCGGAGCAGCTCGACCTGGCGCGCCTGGGCTCGACCAGCGGCATCGACCGCTTCGCCGACACGTCGCTTTGGTCCCGGCTGCCCACGGGCGAGCCGTTCTTCCCGGGCGCCGCCGCCTGGATCCGCGGCACGGTGATCAACCGCATGGAGGCGGGATCGTCCACGATCGTCGCCGTGCACGCCCTCGAGGCCCACGTGCCCGAGGACTCCGAGACCACGGCGCCGCTCGTCTACCACAACCGCACCTGGCACCACCTCGGCGAGCACTCCCGCCTCAGTTGAGCTCCGCGGGCGCTCCGGAGCAGGCGGTTCAGGCGTCCGGGCCGGTCGCCACCGTCCGGCCCGGCGTGCTCGACCACTGCGACCAGGAGCCCGGGTAGAGCGCCGGCGCGAAGCCCGCGAGCGTGAGCGCGACGACGTCGACCGCGGCCGAGACGCCGCTGCCGCAGTACACGCCGACGGGGGCGTCCTCCCGCACGCCGAGCGCCTCGAATCCCGGACGCAGGGCGGAGGCGGGCCGGAACCGCCCCGCGGAGTCGAGCGCCGCGGACGCGGGAGCGTTCCGAGCGCCGGGGATGTGGCCCGCCCGCGGGTCGATCGGCTCGACCTCGCCGCGGTACCGCTCAGGGGCGCGGGCGTCGAGCAGGACGCCCGCCGAGGGCAGCGCCGCCGCCTCGTCGATGTCCAGCACCGGGAGCCGACCGTAGGCCAGCTCGACGTCGCCCCGCTCGCGCAAGACGTCGCCCGTCTCGAGCTCCCGCCCCGAGCGGATCCAGCCGGCGAGCGACCCGTCGAGCAGGCGGACGTCCTCCACTCCCGTCGCCCGCAGCAGCCACCAGGCCCGCGCGGCCGGGACGCTACGCGCGTCGTCGTACACGACGACTGACCGGCCCCGGCGGAGCCCCCAGCCGCGCGCCGCCTCCTGCAGCACCTCGATCGGAGGCAGCGGGTGGCGCCCCTCCTCCGGCTCGCCGTGGGCGGCCAGCTCGTGATCGAGGTCGACGTGCACCGCGCCGGGCAGGTGGCCCGCGAGGTACTCCGGGCGGCCGTAGGGCCGGTCGAGGCGCCAGCGCACGTCGAGGACGAGCGGCGGCTCGGTGGAGGCCATGAGCTCGGCGAGCTCGTCAGGGGTGACCAGCAGGCTCTTGCGGCTGGAGGGGGTCGTCGGGGTCATGGCGTCCTTCCGATCCGCGTCGTCGGCGGAGTCCTGCCCCAGCATGCCGGGTCGCCCGGCGGCGCGGGAGCTCGGGCGGCAGCGGAGCATCAGTGCGCAAGGCGCCTTGTCGATGGTCGTCCGCCGGAGAGCCTCTCGCGCAGGCGGGTCGTCTTCGCCACTCGATACCCGCGAGCGTGGCCCGGAGGCCTGCAGGGGACCGCTCGGGCCTGAGAGAGGAGGGTGAGGCTCTCGTCGTCGGAGGACGGCCGAAGGCCCGCCCCTCCGTCAGGGGCGGACCTTCGCTGCCATCAGTTGGACTCGCAGGCGAGCCCGTCGTCGTCCCTGTCGAGCCCGGCGACATCGCCGTAGTACGGGTAGTACAGGTCGAAGTACCGCTGAGCTGAGGCCTGGTCCGGGAAGTCGTCGCAGTTCACAGCGTCGCCGGGATAGGCAGGTCGTCCCGGGCCTGGCGCCGGTGCCGGCGCCGCGGCCTGGGTGCTCGCCCAGAGTGCGCGGCCCTGCGGCGAGTAGATCACCAGGTTGCCGTCGTTCTGCATGACCATCCGGGAGCCCGGGCTGCCCGCCGTGCCGGACTGCCAGCGTGCTCCGCCGGAGCCCGCGTAGACCACGGCGTTGCCGTCGGACTGCATCTCGAGCCGGTTGCCGCCTCCGGACGTGCCGGCCGCCCAGCGGGCCGAGCCGCGCGAGTAGACGACGAGGTTGCCGTCGCCCTGCATGACCGCCTCGCTCCCTCCGTCGGAGGAGCGCAGCAGCTGTCCGGAGGTGAGCCGGCTCCCGGAGGAGAGGGTGTCCCGGACGGCGGGCGCGGGCGGCGCCGGAGGGGTGTCGCTCGCCCACAGCGCGCGGCCCGAGGCGGAGTAGACGACCAGGTTGCCGTCGTTCTGCATCTGCAGGCGGGATCCCGGGTTGCCCGCCGTTCCCGAGGCCCAGAGGGGTCGGCCCGAGGCGGAGGTGACCACGGCGTTGCCGTCCGACTGCATCGAGAGCGTCTCGCCCTCGCCCTGGGTGCCGGCGCCCCAGCGGACGTCCCCCCGCGAGTAGACCGCGAGATTGCCGTCGCCCTGCAGGGAGGCGCGGGACCGGCCGTCCGGCGAGGTGAGCTGCTGTCCCCGGCTGAGCCGCGAGCCGGAGGAGAGGACGTCGCGGATCTCGGGCGCGCGCGAGGTCGAGCTCGCCCAGAGCGGCCGTCCGGAGGCGGCGGTGATCACCAGGTTGCCGTCGTTCTGCATTTGCATCCGCGCGCCCGGGTTCCCGGGCGTTCCCGCCTGCCAGCGCACGCCGGACCCGGGGGCCGAGACCACCGCGTTCCCGTCGGTCTGCATCGCGAGGCGGTTGCCTGCTCCGGAGGTGACGGAGCTCCAGCGCGGCGATCCGTCCACGGAGACGACGAGATTGCCGTCGCTCTGCATCGCGGCGCGCGAGCGGCCGTCCGAGGCGGTCAGCTGCTGTCCCGGAGCGAGCTCGCGCCCGCTGTCGAGGACGTCGGCGATCGGCTCCGGCTCGGGCGCCTGCTCGTCGGCCGAGGACCAGGCCGTGTCCCCGTTCGGGCGGACGAGCACGAGCTGCCCGTCGTCCTGGATGAGGGCGAGCGCGCCGGTCTCTTCCGCGGTCCCGGACGCCCAGACGGGCATGCCGGAGCCGGTCACGACGACGAGGTTGCCGTCCTCCTGCATCCGCACCGTGGTCGCTCCGGTGCCCTGGGTCCTGGTGCTCCAGACGGGGCGGCGCCCGGCGTCGTAGATCACGGCGTTACCGTCCGCCTGCATCTCGAAGCTCGCGGAGTCTCCGTTCGAGAAGATGCGCTCGCCCGCGTCGAGCGAGTCGCCGCCGAGGAGGGCGTTCGTGTAGGTCTGCGATCCGCGCGCCTCGGCGGGCGGAGTCTCCCCCGGGACGAAGGCGGTCGGAGTCTCGGCGACGGCCTGCGTCGCGAGGGCGGACGGCGCCAGAGCGGCGGAACCGCCCGCGGCGAGCAGGCAGGCGAGGGCCATCGCCGCGAGGCGATGAGGAGGTCGTGGCACGGAGAGCCCTTTCGGAGGCGGCGGCGGCGGAAGCCGGGGTCGAGCGGAGCCTGGCACGCGCTCGCCACGGCCGTCCATCCGGGCCGCGCGGAACTACTCAGCCGGAGCGGGCGATCCGCGCCGGGGGCGCGGGCGCCGCCTCCGGACCACGGAGCCTCCGGCCGGCTCGCGCGCCCCGGTCGGGGGCGGCGGCGATCGACGCGGATCGACGGAGGACGTGCTCCCACGGCCGGAGCGCACCCCGCGCCGGCGCCCCGGGAGGCGGCTCGGACCTCCCGCGGCACGGAGGAGGTCCCCGTTCCTCCTAAAATCGGAGTCATGTCGAAAGTGTTGAGCAGTCTGCCCGTGGGCGAGCGTGTCGGAATCGCATTCTCGGGAGGCCTCGACACATCCGTCGCCGTCGCCTGGATGCGCGAGAAGGGCGCGGTGCCCTGCACGTACACGGCCGACATCGGCCAGTACGACGAGCCCGACATCGAGAGCGTCCCGTCCCGCGCGGCCCAGTACGGCGCCGAGATCTCGCGCCTCGTCGACGCGAAGAGCGCGCTGGTCGAGGAGGGGCTCGTCGCCCTGCAGTGCGGCGCCTTCCACATCCGCTCCGGCGGCAAGACCTACTTCAACACCACCCCCCTCGGCCGCGCCGTGACCGGCACCCTCCTCGTCCGCGCCATGCGCGAGGACGGCGTCGACATCTGGGGCGACGGCTCGACCTACAAGGGCAACGACATCGAGCGGTTTTACCGCTACGGCCTGCTCGCCAACCCCCGCCTGCGCATCTACAAGCCCTGGCTCGACGTGCAGTTCGTCAACGAGCTCGGCGGCCGCACCGAGATGTCGGAGTGGCTGGTCGCCCGCGGCTTCCCCTACCGCGACGCCACCGAGAAGGCCTACTCGACCGACGCCAACATCTGGGGCGCCACCCACGAGGCCAAGCGCCTCGAGGAGCTCTCCAGCGGCCTCGAGCTCGTCGAGCCGATCATGGGTGTCGCGTCGTGGCGCGACGAGGTCGAGATCGCCTCCGAGGTCGTCTCGGTGCGCTTCGAGGCCGGCCGCCCCGTCGCGCTGAACGGCGTCGAGTTCTCGGACGCCGTCGCGCTCGTGCTCGAGGCGAACGCGATCGGCGGACGCCACGGGCTCGGCGTCTCGGACCAGATCGAGAACCGGATCATCGAGGCCAAGAGCCGCGGCATCTACGAGGCCCCCGGCATGGCGCTGCTGCACATCGCCTACGAGCGCCTGCTGAACGCGATCCACAACGAGGACACCGTCGCCCAGTACCACTCGGAGGGCCGCCGTCTCGGCCGCCTCATGTACGAGGGCCGCTGGCTCGACCCGCAGTCGCTGATGCTGCGCGAGTCCATCCAGCGCTGGGTCGGCTCGGCCGTCTCCGGGGAGGTCACCCTGCGCCTGCGCCGCGGCGACGACTACACGATCCTCGACACGACCGGCCCGGCGCTGAGCTACCACCCCGACAAGCTCTCGATGGAGCGGGTCGGCGACGCCGCCTTCGGCCCCGAGGACCGCATCGGGCAGCTCACGATGCGCAACCTCGACATCGCCGACTCCCGTTCGCGGCTCGAGCAGTACGCGGCCGCCGGCCTCGTCGGCGGTCCGACCGCCGAGCTCGTCGGCGAGCTCGAGATCGGCGAGGCCGATGCGATCACCGAGGGCGGCGGGTCCGCAGCGGCAGACGCGCTGGGACGCGCCACCGACCTGGCCTCGGAGGGTGCGGCGTTCGACGCCGGAACCGACTGACCCCGCCCGTCCGACGCCCCCGCGCGCATCCGTCCCACCGGGACGCGAGGCGCACGGGGGCGTCGTGCTGTGCGGGCCGACCCGGCGCGCCGGGTGCGAGGGCGGGCCCGGCGCGAGAGCGGTGCTCCGGCGTTCGTCGCGCCGGCCGTCAGGGCGCGGAGGATCGGACGAGCGCGAGCGCGGCGTCCACGGTGGCGAGCGACTGCGCCGGATCGACGCGGGCCAGCACGAGCGCGGCCACCAGGAGCGACACGAGGACGTCCGCCTGAGCCGACGCCCACGCCTGCGCGTCGGGCCAGCGGGCCAGCGCTCCGGCGCGCAGTGCGCCCAGCAGCTCGGCCCGGTAGTCGGCGATCACCTCGCGCACGGCGTCGTCGCGCGCGATCGGCGCGCCCGCGGCGTTGAGCAGCAGACAGCCGCTCCTCGCGGAGAGCGTGCGGGAGTCGGCGAGCGCCGCCCGCAGCCCGGTGAAGTACACCTCGAGCGCCGTCGGCGACGCCCCTCCCGGATCGACGAGCGGGGCGAGCCGGGGCCGCACCACCTCGTCGAGGTAGCTCTGCACGGCGGCGTCGAAGAGCCCGCGCTTGCTGCCGAAGGCGTGGTAGAGGCTGGAGCGGCGCAGTCCGGTCGCGGACTCCAGGTCCGGGAGCGACGCCTCCTCGAAGCCGCTCTCCCAGAAGACGGCGCGGGCGGCGCGGACGACCTGCTCGGTGTCGAAGCCCTGCGTGCGACCCACGGTGCTCCTCCTGAGGGGTGACAGCTGCGGCGCCGCACTGGCACGGACCGCTCGCTCCAGTATATTGTGGACTGGTCGTTACACAATCGGTGCGGAGCCCTCCGCATCACGACCATCGCCTGGAGGCCCGCCGTGATCGTTCTCGGACTGGTGCTCGCCGCTCTCGCCGCGGCGCTGCACGTCTACATCTTCGTGCTCGAGTCGGTCCTCTGGACGACCTCGCGCGCCCGATCGACGTTCGGCACGACCGCCGGCGAGGCGGAGGCGACGAAGGAGATGGCCTACAACCAGGGCTTCTACAACCTCTTCCTCGCCGTCGTCACCGTGGCGGGCATCGTCGCCGTCGCGATCGGCGCCACCGCCGTCGGCGCGGCCCTCGTGTTCGCCGGCGCCGGATCGATGGTCGCCGCAGCACTCGTCCTGCTCCTCTCCGCTCCGACCAAGCGCCGCGCCGCGCTGACCCAGATGACCCCGGGTCTGCTCGCGGTGATCGCTCTCGCCGTCGGCCTCTCACTCTGATCCCCTCCGATCCACCACCACGAAAGGTCCTATGAGCACCGTCACCAGCACCCAGATCCAGCTCGTCCGCCGCCCCGACGGCTGGCCCGTCGCCGAGGACTTCCGGACCGCGACCGTCGAGTACGGCGATCCGGCCGCGGGCGAGATCCGCGTCGAGAACGCCTTCCTCTCGGTCGACCCCTACATGCGCGGCCGCATGAACGACGTGAAGAGCTACACCCCGCCCTTCGCCCTCGGCGAGACCATGACCGGCGGTGCCGTCGGCCGGGTGACCGTCTCCGACGACCCCGCGTTCCCCGTCGGCAGCGCGGTCCTGCACCAGCTCGGCTGGCGCGACGTCGTGCAGGCCGAGTCGTCGCAGTTCCGCGTCGTCCCCGAGATCCCCGGAGTGCCGCTCTCGCTCCGCCTCGGCATCCTCGGGATGACCGGACTCACCGCGTACGTCGGGCTCACCGCCATCGCGGGCATGAAGGAGGGCGACACCGTCTTCGTCTCGGGCGCCGCGGGAGCCGTCGGCTCGGCCGCCGGTCAGATCGCGCGCCTCCTCGGAGCCGAGCGGGTCGTCGGATCCGCGGGCTCGGCCGAGAAGGTCGCCCTGCTGACCGAGAAGTACGGCTACGACGCCGCCTTCGACTACCACTCCGGCCCGGTCCGCGAGCAGCTGGCCGAGGCCGCGCCCGACGGGATCGACGTGTACTTCGACAACGTCGGCGGCGACCACCTCGAAGCGGCCCTCGACGCCTTCCGCGACGGCGGCCGCGCGGCGCTCTGCGGAGCGATCGCCGGCTACAACAGCACCGAGAAGACGCCCGGCCCCGACAACATGGCGAACATCATCACCCGCGGTCTCACGCTGCGCGGATTCACGCTGTCCGGCTACCTCGACCACGCGCCGGAGTTCAACCGGCTGATGGCCGGATGGTTCGCCGACGGAGAGATCGCCTACGACGAGACCGTCGTCGACGGCATCGACCACGCCGTGGACGCGTTCCTCTCGATGATGCGCGGCGGTAACACCGGGAAGATGGTCGTCCGCGTCTAGCGCCGACCCCGGTGCGGCGGGCGCGGGGAGGGGCACCTCCGGACGCCCGCCGCATCCGTCCTCCGCCTCCCTGACCGGGACCTCCGAGAATGCTCGCGGATCCGCGGGGCCGATCGGTCCGGGCGGTGGCAGACTGCGGACATGAGCACGTTCTCGCACCGGACCGGCGCCTCCGCGCTGGCAGCAGCAGCACTCGTCCTCGTCCTCTCCGGCTGCGCGGGCAGCGGCGGAGCCCCGTCCGCGCGGACGCCGCTCCCGACGCCGACCGCGACCGCGACCCCGACGTCTTCGCCGACTCCCGCTCCGACGCCGACTCCCACCGTGACCGTGACGGTCACGGCGACCCCCGAGCCCTCGTCAACCGGTTCTCCCGCCGCGGATCCGGCGGCGGCGCGCTGCACAGGCTCCGACCTGACGATGGAGTACCGCCCCGACCCCGACGCGTCGGGTGCCGGGAACAGCGCCTTCGACCTCGTGCTCACCAGCACCTCCTCCTCCGACTGCGCTCTCGCGGGCATCCCCGGCATCTACGCGACCGACGCCGACGGGAACCGGATCAGCGCGGTCGCCGACGCGTCCGGCCCGAACCCCGACGCTCCCGTGATCCTCGTCCCGGGCGCCCGGGCGGACGTCCGGGTCGCCTGGCACTCCCCCGGCGCCTACGGCTGCACGGTCGGGACCTCCGCGTACCTCGTCGCCGAGGTCCTCGACGCCCCGGACGGCGCTGTCCGCGCCCCCGCCGAGCTCCAGGTGTGCACCGACGGCACCGTGATGATGGACGCCTCCGCCTACACGCTGCTCTGAGCCCTCCCCGAGCGCGCACGCCTCCCGCGCGGCTCGCTCACCGGGCGCGACCCCTTGACCGGGCGCGGCGCAGCCGGGACCCTCGCACTACACGTCCCCACCCCACCCCGGAGGTCACCATGAAGGTCGGCTCACTCGTTCTCCGTCTCGCCGTCGGCGGGCTCTTCGTCGGACACGGTCTGCAGAAGCTGCGGGGCTCGTTCGACGGCCCCGGCCTCGACGGCACCGAGCAGATGATGTCGAGCCTGGAGATGCACCCGGCCCGGCGCAACGCCGTCGCCGCAGCGGTGACCGAGACGGCCGGAGGCGCCGCTCTCGCCCTCGGCGCCGCGACTCCGCTCGCCGCCGCCGGACTCGTCGCCACGATGGTCACCGCCGTGCGCAAGGTGCACTGGAGCAACGGCCTGTGGAACGCGGGCGGCGGGTGGGAGTACAACGCCGTCCTCGTCGCGGCGACGGCCGCGATCGTCGCGGACGGCCCCGGCGCGCTCTCGTTCGACGCCCTGATCGGCAAGCGCAAGTGGGGAGCCGGCTGGGCGCTGTTCGCCCTGATCGGCGGAGCGGCTGCGTCGACCGCCCTGATCGAGGCCGGCCGACGCGCCGCGCCGGTCGGAGCGGGCACCTCCGGCTCCGACGACGGCGGGTCGGACGACGACGGCGCCGACTCGACCGCCTCGTAGCCCCGCTCCGCCGCACTGTGCGGGCGCGGTAGCGTCGGAGGCGTGACCGAGACACGCGCCTCCGACCCCGACCGCCCCGAGACCGACGCGCTCGCCCTCTGGCTCGCGGCGGTCGAGCGCCTCGACGCTCAGGACGACCCGGACGGCGTCGTCGAGCGGATGCGCGTCCTCGCAGCCCGCTATCCGGGACACGACGGAGTCGCCGCTTTCGAGCTGGGCGGCGCCCTCGACAGCGCGGGACACGGGGCGGAGGCGGCGGTCGAGTACGAGCGCGCCCTCGCCGCCGGCCTGGATGACGAGCGGCGGGCGCGGACGACGATCCAGTACGCCTCGACACTCCGGAACCTCGGCCGCACCGACGAGGCGATCGACCTCCTCGCCGGCGCCGCTGCGCACCCCGCGGTGGGCTCCGCGCGGGAGGTGTTCCTCGCGCTCGCCCTGCACAGCGCCGGGCGCGTCGACGAAGCCCTGCGGATCGCGCTGGAGGCGCTGGCTCCGGGGCTCCCCCGGTACCAGCGCTCCGTCCGCGCCTACGCCGCCGCCCTCACCGACCCCGAGCAGTAGCGCGGGCGGCTCCTCCACACGGAGGCTCGGCGCGGCGAGCGCTGAGCCTCCATGGGCGCCGACTCAGTCCTCGAGCAGGATCGCGTCGATCTGCCCCATCGCCTGGCGGAGTCCCTCCTCCATGCCCATCTGGACCATCTGCTCGAGCTGCTCGACCGACTCGAAACGGCTGCTGAGGACCATCCGCGTGCGCCCCGGCTCGATCTCGTCGAGGGTGACCGTGGCCCGGGTGATCCCCAGCGCGTCGACCGGGTCGCCGCGCTCGTCGGCGAAGCCGTCCTCGAACTCGAACCGCGTCGGCTCCTCCACCCGGGTCACGCGCCACCAGCCGCGCGCCTGCTCGCCGTCCGGTCCCGTCATGACGTAGGCGCTCCGTCCGCCCTCGACCGGCTCGTGCCGCTCGAAGGTCGCCGGCCAGGTCGGCGGCCCCCACCAGCGCTCGAGGCGGCGCGGATCCGTCCAGAGGAGCCAGACGCGCTCGATCCCCGCGTCGAACTCGGCGGTCACGGTCAGGGTCAGTTCCTCGATGTCCTTCACGGACTGCAGCACGCTCATCGCGCCTCTCCCTCCAGCAGATCCCGCGCGCCGGTCGGCTCGCGGGTGTCACTCCTCGTCGAGGAGGTCCGACATGCGGTCGATCCTCCCCGCCCACAGCTGCTCGTAGGCGTCGAGCAGGCGCGACGCCCGCCGCACTGCGGCGACCTCGCCCTGCACCAGCTGCTCCCGCCCCCTCCTCCGCTTGCGGACGAGTGCCGCCCGCTCGAGGACGGCCACGTGCTTCTGCACCGCCGCGAACGACATCTCGTAGCGCGCCGCGAGTGCGGAGACGGACTGCTCGCCGACCAGCACCCGGGCGACGATGTCGCGGCGGGTGCTGTCGGCCAGCGCCCGGAAGAGCAGGTCGATGTCGGCGTCCATTCGTACAACCATGTGGTTGCACATTAGGGCCGTCCCCTCCCCCGCGCAAGAGCATCCGTCTCCGGGGCGAGCGCACCGACCGGCGCCCGACCTCAGGCGCTCGCGGCGTCGAGGGCCTCGGCAGCGGCCGCGAGCACCCAGTCCGGCAGGGGGCGGGCCGCGAACAGCGAGGCGTAGAGCCGGGCCATCGAGTCGTCGGGGTCGAGCCGCAGCGCCTCGTCGAGGTGGAGCCCCGCGAGGCTCGAGACTCCCCTCGCCCACCAGCACCACGCGAGAACGGTGAGCACGGAGGAGCGCGCCTCCTCCGGCGCCAGCGCGGCGGCGCGGGCGAGGAGCCCGGTCGCCCGCGCCAGACGGCCGCGCTCCGGAGCACGCCCGCTGCCGAGCAGCAGGGCCGACAGCTCGAGGTCGTGGTCGTCGTCCGTTCCGGCGCGGGCGTCGCCCACCGCGCCGGGCGGCACTCCCACTCCTGCCTGCGGGCTCCGCGCGATCTGCACGGTCACCCGGTCGCGGAGGGGCGGCGACTGCAGGGTCCGCACGATCAGTCCTTCGCGGCGGACGTCCCGCGGTCCGCTGAGCCAGCGCTCGACGAGCCGTTCCGTGTCGCCGACCAGGGGCGGCCGGCGGAGCACCTCCGCGACGAGCGCGCGATCCTCCTCGGCGACCGGCGGCAGCACGGAGAGCGCGTCGATGTCCAGTGGCTCGTCGGCCACCGCTCGGGCGAGGACGCCGGTCTCGCTCCGCTCGATCTCGAGGAGCGGACGTGGCCTGCGGCACTCCTCGGCGTCCGTGTAGCGCCCCCATCCGTCGGCGGCGATGCAGGCCACGGCGATGATGTCCAGGCGCGTGCGCTCCAGGCGCCGGAGCACCGCGCGGCCGAGGTCGAGATGCGGGATCCCCCGCTCCTCGGCGTAGCCCGCACGGGTGCAGACCACCACCAGCACACCGGTGGCCCGCGGCATCGTCTCCATCATGGCCGCGCAGCCGCCCGCCAGCGCCTCCGCCTCCATCCCGCGCAACGTCTCCGGGAGCGGGATCCGGAAGCCGCCTCCGGCGCGCGTGCCGAGGAACGGCACCACCACGACGGACTCCTCCGGACGGATGCCGATGATGGAGGGGACGGCCGCCAGGAGGTCCTGGATCGCGCTCGCCCGCAGGACTTCGGGATCGCGGCGGCGGGACGGAGGAGCAGGGGTTCGCTGTGTGGATGTCATGTCCGACACCCTGCTCGCGTCGCCGGCGGCGCGAGATCCCGCCGGCCCGGACCGGGGAGAACCGGAGCGGATCGGCGCCTGTGGAGGAGCGCCCGGGGCCGGCGGCTCAGCCGGCCGCGGGAGCCCGCAGCACCTTCGCCATCGGCCGTCCCTTCGCGATCTCGTCGATCAGCTTGTCGAGGTACCGGATGCGCTGCATCAGCGGATCCTCGATCGTCTCGACCCGCACGCCGCAGATCACCCCCGTGATCGCCGAGGCCTGCGGAGGCAGGCGCGCCGCCGCGAAGAACTCCTCGAAGGTCGTCCTGCTCTCGAGGTGCCGGGCCAGCTCCTCGTCCGAGAAGCCGGTGAGCCAGCGGACCGCCTCGTCGACCTCCTCCCTCGTCCGGCCCTTGCGCTCCGCCTTCGCCACGTAGAGGGGGTGCACGTCGGCGAACGCCACGGAGAAGATCCTGCTCATGGCCGGGAAGCGTACTCGCGCGACGCCCGGCGCGGCAGAGGCGCCCGCCCCGCTATCCTCCCCAGTGGCCCTCGCGCCTCCACCCCGCAGCCCACAGAGAGAACCACCGTGAGCCTCCTCCGCACCAAGTCCGTCGAGCAGTCGATCGCCGACACCGATGAGCCCGAGTACAAGCTCAAGAAGTCGCTGACTGCGCTCGATCTCACGGTCTTCGGCGTCGGAGTCGTCATCGGCGCCGGCATCTTCACCCTCACCGGCCGCGCCGCCCACGACATCGCCGGACCGGCGATCGTCCTGAGCTTCGTCGTCGCCGCCTTCGCCTGCGCCCTCGCGGCCATGTGCTACGCCGAGTTCGCCTCCACGGTCCCGGTGTCGGGCTCCGCCTACACCTTCTCCTACGCCTCCCTCGGCGAGCTCTTCGCCTGGATCATCGGCTGGGACCTGATCCTCGAGCTGTTCCTCGGAGCGAGCGTGGTCGCGCAGGGGTGGAGCGCGTACCTCGGGTCGCTGCTGCAGCAGCTGGGAGTGACTCTCCCGCCGGCGCTCACCTACGGCGGCGTGGTCGACGTGCCGGCGATCCTGCTCGTCCTCGTGCTCGGCGCGCTGATGACCTTCGGGATCAAGGAATCGCTGCGCGTCAACCTGGTGCTCGTCGCGATCAAGCTGTTCATCGTCCTGTTCGTCATCATCGCGGGCCTGCAGTTCGTGAACACCGCCAACTACACCCCGTTCGTCCCCGCCGCCGAGCCCTCGCAGTCCGCGTCCGGTCTGACCCAGCCGCTGCTCCAGTTCCTCTCGGGCATCGAGCCGGCCACGTTCGGCGTCGGCGGCATCATCGCCGGCGCCTCCCTGGTGTTCTTCGCCTACATCGGGTTCGACGTCGTCGCGACGACAGCGGAGGAGACCCGCCGCCCCCAGCGCGACCTGCCCATCGGCATCATCGCCTCGCTGATCATCTGCACGGTCCTCTACTGCGCCGTCGCCCTCGTCGTGACCGGCATGGTCCCCTACCGCGAGCTCGACCCGTCGGCCGCGCTCGCCAATGCGTTCGCCTACCACGGGCAGACCTGGATGGCGACGGTCATCTCGGCCGGTGCCGTCGCCGGTCTGACCACCGTCGTGCTGACGCTGCTGATCGGAGCGACGCGCATCATCTTCGCGATGGCGCGCGACGGGCTCCTCCCCCGGCGCCTGGCCACCGTCCACCCGCGCCTGCGCACGCCGTGGTTCACCTCCGTGGTCGTGACCATCGTCGTCGCGCTGCTCGCCGGGCTCACTCCGATCGGCGTGCTCGAGGAGATGGTCAACATCGGAACGCTCTCGGCGTTCGTGCTGGTCTCGGTCGGCGTCGTGGTGCTGCGCCGCAAGCGGCCCGACCTGAAGCGCGGCTTCCGGGTCCCGCTGAACCCGTGGCTCCCGCTGCTCTCGGCCCTGATCTGCACCTACCTGATGCTCAACCTCTCGATCGAGACCTGGCTGCGCTTCCTGATCTGGCTGGCCGTGGGCTTCGCGATCTACTTCGCCTACTCGCGCAGCCACGCGAAGATCGGCACGCAGCCCTAGGGTGCCAGGCCCACCTTCGGCCTGGCCCAGGAGCGTCCGCGCGTGTCCTTGAGGATGTCGTACTCCACCTCGACGTGCGGCTCGATCGCGCTGTACTTGTCGTTCGGGGCGCCGATCACGAGCTGGAAGCCGAGACCGCGCCACGCACCGATCGCCCGCTTGGTGAAGTGGGCGTCGGCCTTGATCAGCGCCTCGTCCATGAAGACCGGGGCGTACCGGGGGCGGTCTGCTCCCGCGTCGCCGAGCTGATAGCGCAGCGCCGCGCCGACGATGAAGGCGATCAGCTCCTGCGACTCCCCGCCGGACTTCTCGCCGATGTGGTCGTACAGCGCCACATGCGCTCGGGTGACGGCGTCCACGCGCTCGGCGCTGACCCGGACGTGGTTGCGGACGTCGACGAGGTCGCCGAAGTCGGGCGCGGTGCGCCGCAGCCGCTGGATGAGCCGGGACATCCGCCGGTAGACCTGCTCGCGCTCCTCCTCCGCGGACACGGCCTGGATCTGCGCGCGCACCTCGCGGAGCTCGCGGCGGAAGCGACGGCGCACCTCCGACTGGTTCTCGCGCGTCGTGATCTGCAGGCGGTGGCCGTCGTCGTAGAACGGCAGATCCTGCATGATCACGTTGATCGGCTCGATCCGCTCGCGGATCTCCCGCAGCGAGCGGCCGAGCGTGGAGTCGAAGCTCGTGAGGTCGTTGCCGGAGAGCGTGAGCAGGCTGTCGCGCCACTCGGTCTCGAGCCGGTGCAGGCCGCTGGTCTCGAGGGCGTCGAGCAGCCGCTCGAAGTCGCCCGCGGACGCCTCGGGGTCCGCGAGCAGGTTGGGATTCGGCCAGCGGTCGAGGAAGCCGGTCATGATCCGGCCGGCGCTCTCGCGCTGCTGCTCGTGCGACTCGGCCGCGGAGCGGCGGTCCTCCGCCAGTCGCTGCGCTGCCGTGGCGAGCGCTGCGTCGAAGCGGACCAGGACGTCCGAGGCGCTGCCGGACGCCGCGGCCTCGGTCAGCGTGAACCGGGCGTCCAGGAAGGCGCGCTGGTCGTCGTCGAGCTCGCGTCCGGCGCGCTCCGCCGCATCGAGAACCGCCTGGCTCGCGTCGACGTCGTCGACCACGACGGCCCACTCCGCCTCGATCCGCTCGCGCTCCACACCGGCGCGGGCGATCTCCTGGCGGAGGCGCTCGAGGTGGCCGCGCAGCCCGTCGATCTGCTCCTGCAGCCCGGCGAGCTCGGGGTTCGCCTCCGCCGCCTCGGCGCCGACCGCCTCCCAGCGCTCCTGCTCGGCGAGCAGCGACTCGACGTCGACCGTCTCCCAGCTCACCAGCGCGAGGCGGGCGTGGCGCGTCATCCGGTCGTCGAGCGCATCGAGGGCCTCCTCCGCCGCCGACGCCGCCGAGACGGCCGCCGCGCTGCGGGCCCGGGCCGCCTCGACCAGGGCGTTCAGCTCGCGGAGACGACCGGTGTTGGAGAAGCCGAGGACGTTCGCGGCGCCGTGGCCGCCGTGCGCACCGCGCTGCCCCTGCGAGAGCTGACCGGTGAGGGTCAGGGCGAGCCGGTGGCGCCCGAGCTCCGCAGCGCTGTCGACGCACACGTAGCCGAAGCGGTCCTCGAGCCGGTCCTGCAGCCAGCCGGTGAAGGCGGTGGCGCGGTAGTCGAGGCGCCCGGGCAGCGTCTGCGGGTCGAGGCCCCGCACCTCCTCGAGCCCGGTCTCCACGCCCTCGTAGCGGAGCCGGACCGGGAGCCGGAGGGAGTCGATGGCGCGGCGGAAGCGGTCGAGGTGGGCGGAGTCGATCATCAGCGTCGTCGCGAAGCCGCCGAGGGCGAGCGTGAACGCCTCGCGCCAGGGCTCGAACTCGGCACGCACCTCGACCAGCTCGCCGACGAAGGGCAGGTCGTCGGCGGTGAGGCCGGCTGCCTCCGCGATCCGCTCGCGCGCCTCGTGCAGAGGCCGGGGGATGCTGTCCCGACGGTCCGAGGCTGAGCGCTGCTCCGCCTCGAGCTCGGCGAGATCGCGCGCCGCGGCCTTCCGCTCGGCGACCGCGTCCGACCAGGCCGCACGGGTGCTGCGCTTGGCGTCGGCCGCGCTCGCCGCCCGGGCGAGCACCGCCTCGAACCGCTCGCGGGTGGTCTCCGGCTCGCCGAAAGCGCGCAGGTCCTCCTCGAGCCGGGCGCGGTTCTCGCGCGCCGCGCCCAGCCGCCGCTCCACCTCGCGGAGCTCGCGCTGGGCCGTCTCGAGGCGGTCGCCGCCGGAGGCCCGCAGCACCTCGGCGAGCCCGTCCCGCTCCGACTCCGCCGCCTCGGCGAGCGCCCGCTTCTCGCGGAGCACGGCGTCGACGGCGCGGGTGCGCTCGCGCAGCTCGACCTCGACGTCGCGCAGAAGGCCGAGGCGCTGCTCAGCGCGCCACAGGGCCGCCGGCGACACCGGGGCATCGAACTCCCCGAGCGCGTCGATGAGGCGCACGCGCTCCGCGGACGCGGCGATGCGCAGGCGCAAACCCCGCAACGGCTCGAGTGCCGCGACCTGCTGGCGCGCGGTGAGCATCCGCTGCCGCGTGCTCTCGAGCTCGTCGAAGTGGGCGACGACCGCGTCGGCGGAGGCCAGGGTCTCGGGCTCCTCGAGCACGAGCCGCTTGTAGAGGTCGTCGACGGTCGTGATCTGCTGACCGGCCTGGATGCGGGCGAGCAGGCTCATCGCCTTCGATCCGGCTCCCGCCGCTCCGATGCCGAGCACCGCGTGCAGACGCGCCGAGAACTCGCGGTCGGTGCCGAGCGGATCCAGGCCCGCCGCGCGCAGCGACGCGTCGGAGAAGCGGTGCGCCGCCGCCCGGTCGAGCGCGGCGAGGTCGACCGGGCCCTCGGCGCTCGCGCGGATCCGCACGGTCTCCTCGAGCACCCGGGAGCCGGCCGGGACATACCAGGCGCGGACCGCGCTGAAGCGCGAGCCGTCGTGGTCGACCCAGGTCATCGCGACGGCGGTCCAGGTGTCGACTCCGTCGCCGCGCAGGACGCGCATGGTCGTGCCCTCGTCCGTGCGCGACTCGTCGAGCTTGCCGCGCGCGTAGGAGAGGATGTTGCGCTGGTCCTCGCCGCGCGGACGGCCCGTCACTCCGCCGTTCGAGGCGCCGTTGAACGGCGTGGTGTGCGGCATCATCAGGGCGATGTAGGCGTCCATCAGCGTGGACTTGCCGGAGCCGGAGCCGCCGCAGAGCAGTGTGGCCCCCGGCGAGAAGCGGACCCGGTGCGCGCCGTCGTAGCCGCCCCAGTTGACCAGCTGCAGGTCCTCGGCGAGCCACTGCTGACCGCGGGAGGCGGCGGGGATCAGGCCGAAGAGGGTGTCGAGCATCGTCATCGGGGGTCGTCCTCCGGGTCGGGGGTGTCGTCGTCGGTCGGCTCGTCGTCCAGCGGCTCGTCGTCGGCCGGCTCGTCGTCCGCGACATCGGTCCCGGGCAGGACGCCGTCCGTGGGCGGGTCCGCGTCCTCGTCGAGGCCGTCGTCCTCGAGCGCGTCGTCGTCCGCCTGCTCCGGATCGTCCGAGCCGGGCTCCTCGGCGACCGCCGCTTCTGCGACCACCGAGGAAGCGTCTTCGCCCGCCCGCCCGCGCAGCCAGTCGCTCAGCTCCCGCAGCTTCGGCGCGCTCAGCACGATCTCCACGATCGGGCTGATCCTGTACCGCCCTGCGGACTCCTCGTCGACGATGCCGTCGCGCCCGAGCCGCTCCAGCGCCTTGCGGACCATGCGCTGCCGGCGGGCGGTGTCGCGCTCGGCGTCGGCGAAGTAGCTGAGCACCGTCTGCTCGACCTCCTCGACGTCCACGCGCGCCGACGCCTCGCCGGCCGCCGACTCCCGCTGATGGACCGTGCGCAGGTGCACCAGGACCAGCGTCTCGGCGCGGGTGTAGGGGAGGTCGCGCAGCAGCACCGGCATCTCGACCTCGTCGGAGCGCACCTGCTGCTTGTAGGCGACCCCGCGCTCGTGGTCGACGACGAGCCGCACGAAGAGGTCGTTCAGCCGCGACTCGATCAGCTGCCGGTGCTCCTGGAGCACGGCCCACTGCTCGCGGTGGCGGTCGGCCAGGAGGAAGCGTCGCTGCAGCACGTGCACGAGCACCCGGCGCACCTCGGTGTCGAGGACGCCGCGGTCGCCGGGGAAGAGCTCGTCGGGGTCCTCCTCCATCGACACGGGCGCGATGAACGGATCGGCGGCGGTCCCGTCGGTCGCCAGGGTGTCACTCATCGTCGGTCTCCTCCTCGGTGCGGGCGGTCACGGATCCGAAGGCGAAGCGGCGCACGGTCCCGTCGGGTCGGCGCGTGCTCACGACGGAGTAGCCCTCGCGGTCGACGAGGCCCGTCCGGTGCGCGATCTCGAGCAGCCCGAGCAGGTCGACGGGCCGTCGAGTGTCCTCCGGAGCCGCGCTGAACGCGTCCGCCAGATCGAACTCGTCGCCGAGCTCCGCCACGTAGGCCTCCAGCTCCGCGTAGCGGGGACCGCCCCAGGCCCGGCTGTCGTCGCCGACGAACTCGGCGTCGCCGTCGTCTCCGGCCAGGGGCGGCGGCCCGCCGGCCGGGCGCACGTCGCCCAGGGTCTGGCGCAGGTGGCCGATCCCGGCGACGGGCAGGTGCCGCAGCGGCGCGACCGCCGCGTCCGGCGAGATCCCGCCCGTCCACTCCTGGAGCCCCGCCATCACGTCGCGCAGCAGCTCGTCCACCTGGCGGTCGCGAGCGGGATCGTGGGTGCGGACCTGGCCCGTGATGACGTGGGACGCGCGACGCTGCGCGGTCAGGACCTCCTGTACGCCCAGCTCCACCCGGCGGCCGATCGCGGCCAGCTCCCCGCGCTGGGCCGGGTCCATCAGGCGGGAGAACGGCTGCACGAGCACGGTGTGCAGCTGATCGGCGAGCGCATCGATCCGCTCGGGGTCGCCCAGGAGGCGGAGGGCTCCGGCGAACGCACGGCCCTCGCTGGTGGCCTGCATCACGTGCTGCCCGCGCTCGAGGTACTCCCGCAGCACCTCGCCGGTCGGACGGACGTCGCGGCGCAGGTCCGCGACCACGTCGCGCTGCATCGCCTTGATCGACTCCGCCACCCGCGCGAAGTCGGCCGGCAGCTCGCGGGCGAGGTGCACCACGTTCTCGGCCTCCTCCAGGAGCTGCTCGTCGTCGGCCGGCTCGAGACCGGCGCCCTCCTCGAGTGCGGCGATCTCGGCGTTCAGGCGCGCCCGCTCCTCGCGGAGCCGCGAGAGCCGGGCCTCCGGGTCGGGCTCGACGTCCGCGGCCAGCCGCTCGACCGCCTCCAGCAGAGTGCGCACCCGCGAGTTCGAGACGCGCGTGCGTCCGCCTCCGGTGCGCCCGGTGATCTCGAGGGCGCTCACGGCGTGGGCGCTCAGCCGGTAGACCTCGGCCTCGCCCTCGATCTGCGGCACGAGCCAGCCGACGCGGACCCAGTAGCGGCACACCTCGCGCGCCGTGCCGCTCGGCAGCGCGCGCTCGCCCTCGTCGTACCCGGCCGAGCGGAGCTCTTCGAGCAGCTCCCCCACCTCGGCGTGCGCGTCGGCGACCGCCACGGCCTGCCGGTCGACCGTGAACACGAGCGACAGAGCGGCGACGACGAACGGCGCGTAGCGGCCGTGGAGGAGATCGAGGGTCGGCGTCCTGAAGGCGCCGAGGGAGCGCAGGTAGGCGGCCTCGGCGCGGGAGTTCGACATCGCCCTCAAGGATAGGCGGCGGGCCGGGCGCCCGAGGACGGCCGCGCCTGGGCCGCAATCCGACCAGCGCCTTCAGGCGCCGTCGGGGCGGAAGCCTTTGTAGAGCGTGAGCGCGAGCGCGGTGCGGTCGCGGAGGCCGAGCTTGCGCAGCAGCGCCGAGACGTGGTTCTTCACGGTGCCCTCGGCGAGCACGAGGGCGGCCGCGATCTCCCTGTTGGTCCGCCCTTCGGCCACCAGCTCGGCGACCACCCGCTCGCTCCGCGTGAGCAGCGTCAGCGGGCTCTCGCCGGTGCGACCCGGCTGGACGGCCGGCCGGGCGACGCGCGGATCGATCACCATCCCGCCGGCGATCACCGCGTCGAGGGCCACGACGAGACCCTCCACCGAGGTGTCCTTCAGGAGGAATCCGGAAGCGCCGGCCGAGAGGGCCGCCTGCACGAGCGCGTCGTCGTCGAAGGTCGTCAGAAGGAGGACGGGCAGACGCGGATGGAGCTGCGCACACTCGGCGGCGAGCTCCACGCCGCCCATGACCGGCATCCGCGCGTCGGTGACGACGACGTCCACCTCCGTCGTGCGCAGAATGTGCAGAGCAGCCTGTCCGTTCTCGGCCTGGGCCGAGACCACGACACCCTCGACCGTCGAGAGGAGCATGACCAGCCCACGGCGGATCATCTGCTGGTCCTCCACCAGCAGCACTCGCCTCGGTGTCGTCTCCGTCACGAGGCGCGGCTCTCCCGTTCCCCGTCGGCGGCTCCGAGAGGGATCGAGAGGCGCAGGAGGAACCGGTCGCCGATGCGCCGCGCCGTCAACCGACCTCCGCGAGCCGTCGCGCGATCGTCGAGGCCGCGCAGCCCGAACCCCAGCACAGGCTCGCCGTCGCTGATCCCGTTGCTCCTTCCCGCGCCGATGTCGCTGAGCAGCGAGAGCTCGAGCCGGACGTCGTCCGTCTCGATATCGATGCGGACTCTGCGGGCAGCGCCGTGCCGCAGAGCGTTCGTCAGCCCTTCCTGCACGCCTCGGTAGACGACGAGCGCGGTCTCATCGTCGCTGGTGAGCACACGGTCCGACGCCTCGTCGCCGACCACATCCGCGGTCACGCCCGTGCCGCGGAAGGACTCCGCGATCAACTCCAGCGCAGCCAGGCCGCGGGCGCCCGCGTCCCGGAAGGGACTGAGCGCTCGTACCCACATCCGCATGTCCGCGAGAGCCTCGCTCGACGTGGATCGGGCGGTGCGGACCTCGGCCCACGCCTGCTCGGCATCGGCGGAGCGCAGGCGATCAGCGAGCTCGAGACTCATTGAGACGAGGGTCAGCTTGTACCCGAGGCCGTCGTGGAGCTCGCGTGCGCTCCGGGCGCGCTCGTCCGACAGCAGCAGCTCCTTCTCCGTCTCGGAGGCGCGATGCAACCGCCTGATCACACGCTGGTCGGCGGATCGCTCGCTCTCGAAGCCGCGAAGAGAGAGTCCCAGGGCGATCCCGAAGCACATCAGCACGGCCACGGGCACCACGTTGAGCAGACCGTCGAGCACTCCGGAGAGCAGCGCCCTCCCCGAGCCGACGGCGCCCCCGACATGGAGGGCCAGTCCGACGGAGGCGATCCAGATCATCGCGTGCGCCCCTGCGCGGAGCGAGACGTCGACCACCGCGAACGCCACGACGAGGAGGAGGACCGGGATCGTGAAATCGAGCCGGCCGAAGACGACGACCGGCGTCGCCGCGACGATGGACACCGTCGTCACGGCGACCCCGTGTCCCGCTCGGATCAGTCGGGGCCGGACGGCCCAGAGCCCGGCGATCACAGGCACCAGCGCAAGCCATGTGACCGCGACCGCTGCACCCGTGCCTCTCTGCGCGGAGTCCACGACGCCCAGGATCCCTGCCAGGACGAGGCAGCACAGGGCGATCGCCTGAAGTGCGATGACGGTCCTGTCCACGGTGCTCGACAGGGACGGCGCGACCGCGACCCGCTCGTGTCCTGCCGCTGACGGCGCGGAGATCTCCGCCGCCGTCTCCGGAGTTGAGCCCATGTCGACAACTGTAGCTCCGACTCCGGGATGCCGACCCGTGACCGCAGTCACGCCCTCACCGTGACTCCGGTCATCCTCATCCGTGACTTCGGCGGGAGGTGGTCGACTGCGGACCTTCCTAGCCTCGAAGTCAGCGCCGGGAGCCGCATCCCGCACCGCGAGACAAGTCGGACAGGAAAGGGAAGCGATGCCGCTCGACCTCGAATATCTCCGGTACTGCCGCCCGGGCAACCCGTTCTACGCGGTCGCCGAGGAGGGGGACGACATCGATGGCGACGCCTTCGACGTCGCGTCCTTCGCTCCGGAGGACTGGCAGGTGAGGGAGTCGCGGCCGTGGCGGAACTGGATGCCGGACGGTTGCCTCCTCCCTCGTCAGGGATGGAAGCTCCACCTCTCGTCGACACTCGATGACGCGGAGAAGGTCCTCGCCGCTGCTGCACGCTACTGCTTCGCCTCCCGACTGCCTTTCAAGCATCTCTCGACCACCTCTCACCTTCTGATGCAGAACGGCAAGTACGCCGATCGAGCGGGAGCTGGGAAGTTCATCACCGTGTATCCCGGTTCGGACGACGAGTTCGCCCGAGCGCTGGAGGACCTCGACGTCCGTCTTCGCGGATTTAGAGGCCCGTACGTACTGTCCGACCGGCGGTGGAAGTCCGGGCCTGTGCACTTCCGTTACGGCGCCTTCGTCCCGTCCGAGACGGAGAGCGGCTTCGTCTCGACGGTGCTCGACCCGGACGGGAACGAGGTGGAGGACGTCCGGCGGCCGACGTTCACACCTCCCCCGTGGGCTTCACTACCGGAGTCCGTCACTGTCGGGGCGGAGAACGAGGAAGAGGTCGCCTTCGGCTTCACGATGCTCTCAGCGCTGCACTTCTCGAACGGTGGTGGTGTCTATCTCGCTGAAGCGACGACCGACGAATTCGTGCCGATCGGGACGATCGTGGTCCTCAAGGAGGCGCGCCCGCACGCCGGGTTGGACGCCGACGGAGTCGACGCCGTGACTCGCCTGGCTCATGAGGAGGAGGTGCTCGTCGATCTGCAGTCCCTGGACTGCGTACCCGTCTTCTACGGATCCTTCACGGCCTGGGAGCACCGATACCTGGTCATGGAGCACATCGAGGGGAACGATCTGAAGCGCGAATGGATGACGAGGACTCCGCTGCTCCGACCAGCACCGTGGCGCGTCGGTGACCCTGCATACACCTCCTGGCTGACCACGACCGTCGCTCGCCTCGACGTTGCTCTCGCCTCCGTGCACCGCGCAGGATGGCTGCTCGGCGACATCCACCCGAAGAACGTCATCATGCGGAACGGCACGCACCCGTGCTTCCTCGACTTCGAGTTCGCGCATCGAATGGATCCGGAGTGGCGTTGTCGCCAGGGAGCGCCCGGCTACGAGCCCCTGGAAGGCCTGAAGGGGACGGAAGCGGACGAGTGGTCGCTCGGCATCCTCGAACTCGATCTCCTCTTCCCCCAAGCGACGATCGCCGACCAGGGCAACGTCGCGAAGATCGAGCAGCTCCTCCGAGCAGCCGCAGACGATCTCGCGGTTCCGCCCGCCGTGCTGCGGTCGATCAGGACCTCCACCCTCGACGTACTCCCCGCCTCCGGTCAGAGGTCGATCGACGAAGACGTCGGTCGACTCGCCGCCCTCTCGGACGACCAGCTGCGCGGCCAGATCGCCCGCGGTGTCGCATCGGTGCTTCAGTGGACGGACGACTCGCCGGTCGTTCCCGGAGACATCCCTGTCCTCGCCCGCGACAGCGCGGACCACCGTGCCGGATTCCCCTACGGCGCGGCTGGAGTCGTCGCTGTCTTAGGACGATCCGGAGATGTCGACCTCGAGGCCGCCGATCACTGGCTCGCCGCTCGCGTGGCCCAGGTGCGGTCGCGTGGTCTCTGCGGACGCGAGGGAATTCGCTACGCGGCTCGCCAGGCAGGACTCGCGCGCACACTCGAGGTCCTCGACCGCAGGCCCTCGGCCGCCCCTTCAGGTCCGACGCTGTGGTCGGGGTGGGCCGGTGCAGGGCTCGCCGAGCTCGCAGACGGAGGGGACCCGTCGGAGGCGGCCCACCATCTCACCACGCTGCTCGATGAGGACGTCCGAGGAGCCTCCGTCGGCCTCCTGCACGGATGGTCTGCGGCCGCGATCCTGTTCGCCCGACTCCACGAAGCCACTGGCGACGACTTGTACATCACGCTCGCGATACGAGCCGTCGACGCCGATCTGGCGCGCTGTGCGATCACCCGGAACAACACTCTCGAGTTCGACGAGGGATGGAGGACTCTTCCTTACCTGGGGATCGGCTCGACCGGGCCCGGCCTGGCGATCCTGGAGCTGCGGCGGGTCACGGGCGAGGAGCTCTTCGCCGATCCCCTCGCGTCCATCGACGCCGCCGCGTCCTACCAGCAGTGCGCGCAGGCCTCACTCGCCCACGGTCTGTCCGGATTCCTCGTCTACCTCCGCCGCCGCGTACTGCACCGCCCTAGCGCGGAACTCGAGGAGGTCCTCCGCTCGCACGTCCGGTCGCTGCGCCTGCACGCCGTGCTCGACGACACCGGCGTCTTCTTCCGCGGCAACCAGAACCTCCGACTCTCGTCGGACTACCTGACCGGCTCGCTCGGAGTGCTCGCAGCGCTCGACGAGCTCGAGACCGGACGCTCCGCCCTGCCGTTCGGACTCTGACCGAGTCGGCCCGAGACGAGGAGAGGAGGTGATCACATGAACCGGATCCTCGATTTCCAGACCCTCGAAGGTGAGGCCGACGCGCACGACGCCGCGCGCGTCAGCACCTTCAGCGTCATCTCGCCGTGCCCGGGCTGGCCCAGCTCGATCACGTGGGGCAACTGCTGATAGTCGCTACCGGGCGCCCGCGATCCAGCATGACGTGGATCGCGGGCGTCTCACGAGTAAGACGTCCCCACCTTCGTCGAGGAGAAACGCTCATGATCCCCACCCTCCAGGCTCGAGCCGTCGAGCAGGTCATCACCGTAGGCCGGCAGCGGACGACCGTCCTGCGGGGCTGCGACATCGATCTGGAAGGGGGCGGGCTCACCGCTGTCGTCGGCCGCTCCGGCTCCGGCAAGTCCTCTCTCCTGATGTGCCTCAGCGGACTGGACCGGCCGACGTCCGGCGTCGTCGAGGTCAACGGCCGGGACGTGAACAGGCTGTCAGCGGCCGATCGCGCTCGCATGCTCCGCGCCCAGATCGGGTTCGTGTTCCAGCAGTACAACCTCGTGCCCTTCCTCGATGTCGAGGAGAACATCGCGCTCCCCTTCAGGCTCGACCGATCACCCGTGCCGCACGACCTGATCGGTGGACTCGTGGAATCGTTCGGCCTGCGCGACCGGCGCCGTGCGCCGGCGCGAACGCTCTCGGGAGGTGAGCAGCAGAGGACCGCTCTCTGCCGCGCCCTTGCACGGCGGCCCGGCATCGTCTTCGCCGACGAGCCGACCGGCGCCCTCGACTCGCAGAGCTCGCGGGTCGTCCTGTCGACTCTGAGGACGATGGCGGACGAGGGCCAGATGATCGTGATGGTCACGCACGATCTCGACGCCGCAGCCCTCGCGGACACGGTCGTGGTGATGCACGATGGTCGGACCGTGCGGACGACCGGACGCTGCACCAGCCATGAGCTGCTGAGCATCCTCGAAGAGGCCGGGGCCTGACTCGTGTCCCGTTACGTCGTACGCCTGTTCGCCGACGAGTGGCGCCGATGGTCTCCCGCGATCGCTGTGGTCGCCCTGATGGCGACGCTGATCGGGTTGTGCGTTCAGCAGTTCGCCTGGACCGGCGACCCCGCATTCACCGCCGCTGTCACGGAGGCCGGCGTCGCGCTCGGGGAGTTCCGGATCCTCTCGATCACGATCTACACTGTCGTGGCGCTCGTCGGCTGGGTCGCCCTGACGATCGTCGGCCGAGCGAGCGTTCTGGCCACAGGACGCACGCACGCGCTCTGGCTCCTGCTGGGCGCCTCCCGAGCCCAGGTGTTCGTCGTCACTCTCCTCGTGCTCGGCATCGTGAGTCTCCTCGGCGCCGGCATCGGAGCGCTCCTCTCGACACTGCTGGCGTTCTGGGCGGTTCCCGCATTCAACGGTGCCGTCTCGTCCGAGGTCGATCTTCCGAGCTTCTCGCTCGCGCCCTGGGCTCCGGTGGTCACGCTGGCGCTCGGCACGCTCACCGCTCTGGCGGGCGGAGTCCTGCCCGCGCGCCGCACCGCCCGCACGCCGCCGAGCGCCGCGCTGCGTGAAGTCAGGAGCGGTCGACCGGGTACGGCGATGCGCGCGGTGCGGATCGGCTGCGGCATCGCCCTCCTCCTCATCGCCTCCGGCCTTGTCACGGCATCCGCCTCTGCTCGAGAACTCGGAGCGACCGGACCGGCGCCGATGTTCAACCTGGCCGTCGACGTAGGAGGCAGCGTCCTCGTGGCCGTCTACCTCCTCTGCCCGGAGGTGATCGCGCTCGTCTTCCGGGCTCTGCACGCGCTCTCCGCCCGATCGGGTCTCGTCGTCGCGGCTCTCGGAATCCGCGCGGCAGCAGCCCGGGTGCAGGTCAGCACCGCCACGATCGCGCCGCTCACGGCAGGGCTGGGGGCGATCGCCGTGCTCCTGTGCGCGGTGGAGTCCGTCGTCGCCATGACGACGGCGGTCCGGCCCGGGACCCGCGCCGATCTCACCGATGTTCTGACGATCGTCGCAGTCGTAGCCGTGTCGATGCTCGCCACCAGCGCCACTGTCGTCGCTCTCTCTGCGCAGAACCGCGAGCGCGAGATCGCCCTGCTCCAGGCAGCGGGCCTGCAGCGCCGACAGATCATCGGGCTCGTCGTCTCCGAGAGCCTCGCGATGTCCCTCGCCGCTTCCACAGCAGCTGCCGCACCCGTCGCCGCCACCGGCGCGGTCTGCTGGCTCGTCAGTCGCGCAGCACTGGGCGAAGGGGTAGTGATCTGGCCGGTCCCGAGCGTCGTTCTCGGCCTCATCGGCTCGTGGATCGTGCTCTCGCTGATCCTCCTGATTCCCGCGCAGGCTCGGCTTCGCCGTCCCCCTGGACCGAGGTTGCGTGAGCAGGGTGTCTGACGTGATCACGGGTCGCGACGCACTGCCGCCTCGGGTTTCTGCGATCGCCGGACGGCTGCGACATCTCGCAGCTCTGCAGCCGTCGAGCGCAGCCGCGGAGCCGACAGGCCCCCGGCAGGTGCTCCTCCGGGATCCCGACGGGCGCCCCGTGCAGCACACCCTCGTCATCGCACCGCAGGAGTCTCTGGTGCTCTCGCCGGGCGCCGCCGCTTTCGCACTTGTGAGCGATCAGGACGGTGATGAGCATCACCGCATCCGCGTCGCCGTCGCGACCAGGAGCGGAGCCGTCGAGATCGTTCAGGACGAGCGCCCCGTCTCCCCGCGCATCCGATCGTTCTCGGACGGATTCCTCTGGATAAGGCGGAACGACGCGGGTCGGCCCTGGCAGGCGGTCTGGTGGCATCGCAGCCTGACGACTCCCCACGTGCTGCTCGAAGAGCCCGATCAGGCTCGGAGGCTCGATCTGCGCAGCGTCGCCGGGGCGATCGCCGTACTCGCATCGAGAGGGGCGCGCGACTCCCGGTACTGGGTGCTGACCGGAGAGGAGAGCAGTCCCCCGACGTGCCGTCGCCTCGACCTCGGCACGGAGAACGCGGATGTCTCCGCCTGCAGGGGCGGCCTCGCGGTCCTGTATCGACGGCACGGAGTCGTCCGGATGACCGGCTCGACGCGTCCTCTCGAGGTTCCCGTTCCGAAGGCCCTTCAGGCGGAGCACCTGCAGGAGGCCCAGGGTGAGCTCTTCGTACTCGGTCGGTCGTCCGGCAGGAGAGCGGTGTGGCTGCCCGGCGGCGGGGCAGACGCGCTCTGGCTCGCGCCGGCGGCCGGGACCCTTGTTCCCGCCGTCGATCCGATCACCCGCCACCCGATCATGCTCGTCTCCTCCCCTGCTCACCGCGCCCACTGCGTCACCCCTGTACCGGGTAAGGCACTCGCCACCGAGGTCACAGAACGGATGAAGGTCACGTCACTCACTGCGCCGAGCCGGGACGGCACCCTCGTCCCGCTCACCCTGATGACTCCTGACGGCGCCGACAGCTGTCCCGTCGTCGTCCACGTCTACGGCGCCTACGGCATCAGCCTCGAGGGGCCGTTCGATCCCTTCACGGACGACCTCCTCGCGCGCGGAGCCGCGGTCGCCTACTGCCATGTCCGCGGGGGCGGAGAGAACGGCCCGGAGTGGCATCGGCAGGCGACCGGCCTCGGCCGCGAGCGCCCGATCGAGGACCTCCTCGCCTGCCTGGCGTTGCTTCGTGAGCTTCCAGGGATCGACTCGCACCGGCTCCTTCTCACCGCGGCGAGCGCGGGCGCGCTGGTCGCTGCGACGGTCTGCCTCCGTCGCCCCGCAGAACTCCGTGGCCTCCACCTCGTGCATCCCTTCCTCGATCCCGTCGGCGCGCTCGATGATCGCTCCGCAGCCGCGGCGGCGTCCGACCGTGAGGAGTTCGGTGACCCTGACTGGATCCTCGCGAGCGGGCTCTCTCCACTCGCGACGATCGCCACAATGGTGGGGCGGAGCCGACCGCTTCCGCGCGCGTGGATTCGAGCCGGTCTCCGCGATGCCCGAGTCGACGCGTCGGCGATCGCGGAATTCGCAAGCGCCTACCGGGCAGTGGCTGAGCGCGACGATCCCGCGCACGTCGTCCTCCGTGCGACCTCGGGCGGTCACCTCAGCGGACTGACGCCCGAGGAGTCCCACCAGGAGAACGTCCTCGCTCACGCCTGGACGCTCGACCTCCTCGGCCTGGCCTGACCCGTCGAGCGCAAGGACGAGGGCGATCGTTCCGGCGGGAGCCGATCTCGTCCAGGCGAGAACTGCCCTACGGCGTCACTGGCCGGCACCCGACACCCCGCCCGCCGAGCCGTGCGGCATCGCCACGCACCGCCACAACGAGAACCCGGTGACCGCGGAGGCGTGCTCTCCCGACTCCGTCGCCGCCGGCCCCCACTCCTGCAGCTGTGTGCATCCGTCCGCCACCACGGCCTTCCGCACCGACTCGGTCGGTGGCGCCGAGTTCTTCAGAACCAGCAGAGGCGTGCGTCCTGCCGCGATCATCCCGGCGACGTCCTGCTCGGTGAAGACCCGCGCCTGGCCGGAGTAGCCGCCGTCGGTGAGCACGCTCGCGCCGGTCGCCGTGATGATCGGCGCCGAGATCGCCCAGGAGTCGGTGAGGAACAGGGGCGCTCCGTCCACCCCGCCGCCGGCGGCACGAGCAGCGGCGACCAGTGCGGTCTCGTCGGCGGTCATCGAGTCGTGCCCGCCGACCGCGTCCGGCGACGAGACCGCGAACGGAGCCGAGGTCTCGGCCCTCTGCGGGAAGCGCAGGCCGACGAGCGCGTCCCCGCCCGACCCGTCGAGGGACGCGTCGAGCACCTGGAGGCTGAACGCGATCGGCCCTGCCAGGATCACGACGGCCGCTGCGAGCGCGATCGAACGATGCCGGGCCGCGCCTCTGCTCGCCGCCGCACCGCCCCTACTCCACCGGGCCGCCACCGCGACCACGACGAGCCCTGCTCCGGCGAGCGCCGCGAGCGGCAGGCCCAGCACCGACGGCAGCTGCCCGCCCACGGCGAGCGCCGCGCTCCACGCCGTCTGCCCGACCAGGAGGAGCGGCAGCACCAGCCGCGCGCCGACCCGGGGCGACGCGAGCAGCCGCACCCCCTCCGCCCAGCCCAGCGCGGCGAGGAGCGCCAGCTGCACGCCGATCGCCGCGACGTACGCCATGTGCGGCACCGTCGCCACCGAGAGCACGCCCGCCGCTGTCACCAGCCACACCGCGAGGCAGACCAGGAGGGCGAAGGCACCGCGGGCACCTCCCCGCCTCCCCCGCCGCGGCCACCAGCGCACGGCGCCGAGCACCAGCCCGGCGAGCGCCGCGGGATACAGCCAGCCGACCTGCGTCGCGTACTGCGCCAGCAGCAGCTTGGCCGGCGAAGACCCCGCTGCTCCGCCCATCGTCGCCATGTGGGCGGAAGCGACGACGGCGCCGGGCACCGCTCCCGGGATCAGCCGGTCGAGCCCGTTGAACCCGAACACCATCGCGAAGACGTCGTTCCCCGTCGACCCGTCGATGTAGGGCCGGTCCCCTGCCGGCACCGCCTGCATCGCGACCATCCACGCCACCGAGGCGCCCACCACGACGGCCAGGAGCCCGCCCGCCCAGGCGAGGGCTCGGCGCCACCCGCGCACCCCGACGAGAGTCGCCACCACGAGCGCCGGCAGGACGAACCAGGCCTGCATCATCTTCGCCTGGAAGCCGATCCCGATGGACAGCCCGGTCATCAGCAGCGGCCACCACCGCTCCGTCAGCACCGCGCGCTGCCACCACACCAGCGCCACGGCGAGTGCCGCCGTGAGCAGCCCGTCCTCCATCGGGTGCCCGAACATCGACACGAGGATCGGCGTGCTCGCCGCCGCTGCCGCCGCGACCAGCCCGAGCCCCCGGCCGCCCCACCGGAGCCCGACGACCGAGCACGCCGCGACCGTGATCAGCCCCTCGATCAGCTGCGGCAGCGCGATCGACGACGTCGACATGCCGAACAGCCGGATGCTCAGCGCCTGCGGCACCGCGAACCCCGCCAGCTTGTCCAGCGTCACCGTGGCGGCGGGATCGAAGGCTCCGAACGCCAGCGCGTGCCACGACTCCGACATCGACCGTGCCGCCGCCTCGTAGAAGACGGCGTCTCCGCCCCGGGCGAGATTCCAGCCGGTGAGGGCCGTCGAACCGCACAGGATCGCGAGGAGGGTGAGCCGCGCCCACCAGGGTTCGCGCCACCAGCGGGCGAGCGGAGCGGAGTGGGTCACGTCCACCGACGCTAGGGAGCCGGCCTGCCGCCGCCCTTGCGGGCGGTCGGGGAGACGCCGTGCATGCCGCTCCGGCCTCTCAGTCCGGGCGCCGCCGGCACGGCCGACGACCAGGAAGGGTGCCGCGCCGCCCCGGTCACCCTCTAGAGTGCGGACATGCCCCGCTCCATGGCCGACCTCTCCTTCCGCCGCGCCCAGTGGGAGCAGCGCTACGCACCGCACGTGGCTCCCGTGAACCGCTGGGTCGACGAGCTGCGGAACCCCTACGGACGCGGCTGGCTGCCCTACGTCGCGCCCCTGCACGGCGGAGTGGAGGCGCGCGTCCTCAGCGTCCTCCGCGATCCCGGCCCCGCCACTCAGGACGGCATCGGAAGCGGCTTCCTCTGCACCGAGAACGACGACCCGACGGCCGAGCTCATGGCCGGGCTGATGGACGAGGTGGGGCTCGCCCCCGTCGACCTGCTGCCGTGGAACGCCTACCCCTGGTACATCAACCAGGCGCCGAACGCCGAGCAGCTCGACGCCGGCGTCGAGACCGTCCTGCATCTGCTCGCGCTCGCCCCCGACGTCGAGGTGGTCCTCCTGCAGGGCGGCGACGCCGATCACGGCTGGCGGCGCCTCCTCAGGCGGCACCCGGCGATCGAGCGCGAGCGCGGCCTCACGGTGATCCGCACCTTCCACCCGTCGCGACAGGCGCTCTGGGCACGGGATCCCGCCGAGCGGGAGGCGCGCTCCGCTCGACGTCGCGTGGCTTTCGCCGAGGTCGCCGCAGCGCTCCGGTGAGCGGTCCGCAGCGTCACGACGAGGCCCGGAAACGACGGAAGCCCTGACGACGACCAGTGGTCTCATCAGGGCTCTCCGTCGGGCTGACAGGATTTGAACCTGCGACCCCTTGACCCCCAGTCAAGTGCGCTACCAAGCTGCGCCACAGCCCGTGGCAGACCGGGCCGAGGCCCGGGCAACTCGACTACCTTAGCGGATGCCGACGCCGGAAGTGAAAACGAGCGGGCCCCGTAGACTCGCTGGGCGGAACGCGTCGGCACGGGTCGACGCGCCGTCGGCAGCTCGGGAGGCGTCAGCAGTGGATGCGCGGCAGAAGCGATCACAGGTGGCCCTGCACCGGGCGATCGTCGAACTCGCGACCGGCCGCGACGTCGCCACCCTCACCGTCTCCGAGATCACCGATCTCGCCGGCGTGAACCGCTCCACCTTCTACGCCCACGCCTCGTCCGCCGCGGAGCTGCTCTGTGCCGCCCTGCAGGACGAGCTCGACGCGATCCGGGAGGGCTACCTCCAGCAGCTCCGGAGCGGTGCCGCGACCGACGCGAGCATCCGCGAGGGCACCTCCCGCGTCCTCGGCCACCTGGACGGCCACCGCGACCTCTACCTCCGCGCCTTCGACGCCCCCGGCGGGGACTCGGGCCTCCGCGCGATGCTGGCAGGGCACTTCCGCACCGCCGTCTCCGCGACGCTCGACACGGGGATCCTCGACGTCCCGGCCGCGGACGCACCGCTCGGCTTCCTCGAGGACGCGACGGCCTCGTTCCTCGCGGCGGGCTCCGTCGGCCTGATGGAGCAGTGGCTCCGTCTGCCCGCGCCCCGCGATCCCGGCAGCTACCTCGCCGCCTACCGACGGCTCCTGCCGCCGTGGTGGCCCTTCGCCACCGGCGACTGACCGGCCTCGTCGGGCGCCGCTGCGCAGACGCTCGCCGAGAGAGTCGACCGCTCGGCTCGAGGGCGGCCGCAACTCCGCAAGCCGGACCGCGCGGCTCCTCGCTCCCTCTCGAGAGAGCTGTCCCGCTCGGCCGTGACGCCTCGGCAGCAGCATCCGCCCGCGCGACTCGATCGCTGCTCCTCCCGGAGACGCGGACGGCCCGCGGGAGGAGCTCCCACGGGCCGGACACGGTGCGGCTGCGCTCAGCGCGCGCGCTTCTCGCGGACGCGCATGTTGACGTTCACCGGCGACCCCTGGAAGCCGTAGATCTCGCGCAGGCGGCGCGCGATGTAGCGGCGGTAGCCCGGGTCGAGGAACCCGGTCGTGAAGAGGACGAATGTCGGCGGGCGCGACGAGGCCTGCGTGCCGAAGAGCACGCGGGGCTGCTTGCCTCCGCGGAGGGGGTGCGGGTGCGCCGCGGTGAGCTCGGCGAGGAACGCGTTGAACTTGCCCGTCGGGATGCGCGTGTCCCACGACTCGAGGGCGAGCTCGAGCGCCGGCACGAGCTTCTCGAGGTGGCGGCCGGTGCGGGCCGAGATGTTGACGCGGGGCGCCCACGCCACGTGGGCGAGGTCGGTCTCGATCTCGCGCTCGAGGTAGCGGCGGCGCTCGTCGTCGAGGAGGTCCCACTTGTTGAAGGCGAGCACGAGCGCCCGGCCCGACTCCAGCACCAGGTCGATGATGCGGACGTCCTGCTCCGAGATCGGCTGCGAGACGTCGAGGACGACGACGGCGACCTCGGCCTTCTCGAGCGCCGTCGAGGTGCGCAGCGACGCGTAGAAGTCGGCGCCCTGCTGGAGGTGCACGCGGCGGCGGATGCCCGCGGTGTCGACGAAGCGCCAGACCTTGCCGGCGATCTCGACCTGCTCGTCGACCGGGTCGCGCGTGGTGCCGGCGAGCTCGTTGACGACGACCCGCTCCTCCCCCGCCGCCTTGTTGAGCAGGCTGGACTTGCCGACGTTCGGGCGGCCGAGGATCGCGACGCGGCGCGGTCCGCCGACCTCGCGCTTGGCGACGGCCGACTCCAGAGGGAGCTTCTCGAGCACCGCGTCGAGAAGGTCGGCGACGCCGCGGCCGTGGACGGCCGAGACGGGGCGGGGCTCGCCCAGGCCGAGCGACCACAGCGATGCGGCGTTCGGCTCCTGGCGGGCGTCGTCCACCTTGTTGGCGGCGAGGAAGACCGGCTTCTTCGTCTTGCGCAGCAGCTTCACGACGTGCTCGTCGGTCGCGGTCGCGCCGACGTTCGCGTCGACGACGAAGATGACGGCGTCGGCGAGGTCGATGGCGATCTCGGCCTGCATGGCGACGGAGGCGTCGATGCCGCGGGCGTCGGGCTCCCAGCCGCCGGTGTCGACGATGGTGAACGCCCGGTCGATCCACTCCGCCTTGTAGGACACGCGGTCGCGCGTGACGCCCGGGGTGTCCTCGACGACGGCCTCGCGGCGGCCGAGGATGCGGTTCACCAGCGCGGACTTGCCGACGTTGGGGCGGCCCACGATCGCCACGACCGGGAGGGCGGGGAGGTAGCGGACCTCGTCCGAGTCCTCCCCGGCGAACTCGAGGAGGTCGAGGTCCTCCTCGTCGAGGTCGTAGTCCTCGAGTCCGCTCCGGAGCGCCTGCGCGCGTGAGGAGGCGAGCTGCTCGTCGAGGTCGCCGAGGCGCTCGACGAGGTCGTCGTCTCCGAAGTTCAGCTCGTCGTCACCGACGTGCGTGTCCTGTGCCATGACCGGCCCTTGCTCTCGAAGTTCGGACCTCGGCGACGACCGCGTCGACGGTCTGCTCGAAGTCGAGATGAGTGGAGTCGAGAAGAGTGACTCCTTCTGCGGCGTTCATGAAGTCGACCACCTGCGAGTCGGCGCGGTCCCTCGACCGCAGCGCCTGACCCGTCGCCTCGGCGGATTCCGTGGTGACCTCGCGCGAACGCCTGACCATTCTAGCCTCTTCGCTCGCCGTCAGCAGGATCCGGACCGGAGCGGTCGGTGCGACGACCGTCGTGATGTCGCGGCCCTCGACGATGATGCCCTCCCGACGCGTCTCGCCGATGATCCTCCGGAACAGCAGTGTGATCCTCCGACGGACCTCGGGGACCTTCGCCACGGCCGAGACCCGCGCGGTCACCCGGGGCTCGCGGATGGCGGTGGTCACCTCGGTCGGACCGACCCACACCGAGTACGACTCGGGGTCGGTGCCGATGGAGTAGTCGAAGCCGTCGAGCGCGTCGACGATCGCGTCCTGGTCCTCGAAGTCGAGGCCGCGGTCGAGCCCGTGCCAGGCGAGCGCGCGGTAGGCCGCTCCCGTGTCGAGGAACTCGAAGTCGAGGCGGCGGGCGGCAGCCCTCGACACGCTGGACTTGCCGCTGCCGGCCGGGCCGTCGATGGCGACCACGACGGCCTCGCCGAAGTCGCCCTGCTCGGCGGCCTCGGAGCGCGCCTCGCGCTCGGGAGCCGCGCCCCCGTCCTCCGGGATGCTCTGCTGTGCCCGGCGGGCGGGCGTCATCCTGTTCAGGCCGCCCTCCTGCCTGTTCTGCTCGGTGCTCATCCGGCGATCCTCCAGCCGCGTATGGTCAGTTCTTCGGTCAGCGGCGCGACCGCTTCGGGCACCACCGAGATCTCGGCGAGACCCACTCGGCGCCCCTGCGCGTGCTCGAGGCGAACGTCCTCGAGATTGACGCCCGCCTCGCCGATCTCCACCAGGAGCCGCGCGAGGGTTCCGGGAGAGTCGTCGACGAGGACGATCAGGGTCGAGAAGCGCTGGTCCTGGCCGTGCTTGCCGGGCAGGCGCGCCACTCCGGCGTTGCCCGCGGCCAGGTGCTCGGCGAGCACGCGGCGCGAGCCGGGCGCCTCGAGGTCGCGGAGCGCGTCGGCGACCGCGGCGACGTCGTCGCGGAAGGCGTCGAGCACCGCGACGACGTGCTCGCGGTTCGCGGCCAGGATCTGCATCCAGAGCTCGGGGGCCGAGGCCGCCAGGCGCGAGACGTCGCGGACGCCCTGCCCGGCGAGGCGGAGCGCCGCGTTCGGGGCGTCGAGGAGGCGCTGGCCGAGCAGTGACGAGATCACCTGCGGGGCGTGCGAGACGAGGCCGACCGAGAGGTCGTGCTCCTCCGGGTCCATCTCGACGATGGTGCCGCCGAGGTCGAGAGCGAGGCCCTCCACCCTTGCGAGCGCGTCGGGCGCGGTCTCGCCGTCGCGGCAGATCACCCAGGGTCTGCCGACGAAGAGGTCTCCCCGCGCGGCGACCGGTCCGCCGCGCTCGCGGCCGGCCATCGGGTGCGAGCCGATGTAGCGGGCGAGGTCGACGCCGCGGGAGCGCAGCTCGCGCAGCGGCTGGGTCTTGACGCTCGCCACGTCGGTGACGACGGCTCCGGGGTGCGCCGCGAGCTCGCGCTCGACGACGCTCGCGGTGACGTCAGGGGGGACGCAGACGACGACGACGGAGGGCCGGTCGTCGGCGGAGGCGGCGCGGCCGGCCCCGTAGTCGATGGCGAGGGAGAGGCTCGCGGGCGAGGCGTCGTCGAGGACGACGTCGATCCCGCGGGAGGCGAGGCCGAGGCCGATGGAGGCGCCGAGCAGTCCGGAGCCGACCACCCGCACCGTCCCGGTCGTCCGCATCGCGGGCGGCGCGGGGTGCAGGAGCTCATTCACCCCGACAGCCTAGCGATCGGCGCGGCGCTGCTTGTCGGCGCCGGACCGGCGCGGAGGACCGTCGCTCCGCCCGCCGCCGGCGGAGGAGCCGCCGCGGTCGGACGACCGTCCGGACGATCCGCCGCGATCCGAGGATCGCCCGGCCGAGCCGCGCTCCGCCGGGGCGACGCGCTCGCCGCTGTCAGGCCGGGGCCGCCGCGCACCCGCGCTCGCCTTCTTCGAGGGGACCGCGGGAGCGGCCGCCACCGCCTCGCCGCCCTGCCGCGCGATCGTGAGCAGCGCGCCCAGCTCCTCCCGGGTCAGGTCCCGAAGATCGCCCGAGCGCAGGGTGCCCAGGTGCAGCGGCCCGAACTGGCGGCGGACGAGCTCGATCACCGGATGGCCGACCGCCGCCATCATCCGGCGGACGACCCGGTTGCGACCGGAGTGCAGGGTGATCTCGACGAGCGAGGCGTTCGAGCGGCCCTCCGGCCGGCCGAGGAGACGCGCCTTGTCGGCGGCCACCGGTCCGTCGTCGAGCTCGATCCCGGAGGTCAGCGTCGCGATCGTCTGCGGGAGGACCTGCCCGTGCACCTTCGCGATGTAGGTCTTCGTCACTCCGAACGACGGGTGCGCGAGGACGTGGGCGAGCTCGCCGTCGTTGGTCAGCACGAGCAGGCCCGAGGTCTCGGCGTCGAGGCGCCCGACGTTGAACAGCCGCTCCTCGAAGTTCTTCGTGTAGAGGCTGAGGTCGGTGCGTCCGTTCTCGTCCGCCAGCGAGCTGACGACGCCGATCGGCTTGTTGAGCATCACATAGCGGCGCGAGGTGTCCAGCTGCACCGCGACCCCGTCGACCTCGATCCGGTCGGTCGCCGGATCGATGCGGCGGCCGAGCTCGTCCGCCACCTCGCCGTTGACGCGGATCCGCCGCGCCACGATCATCTCCTCGACCACTCGTCGGGAGGCGACCCCCGCTGCCGCGAGGACCTTCTGCAGTCGTTCGCCGTCGGGGCCGCTGTCAGGCGCGCTCATCGAATCCGTCTCTTCCGTCGCTCAGTAGGGGGGAGATCTTCGGCAGCTCGTCGAGCGAGGTGAGGCCGAGGTGCACGAGCAGCTGCTCGGTGGTGCCGTAGAGGACCGCGCCCGTCTCGGGGTCGTGGCCGACCTCCGCGATGAGGCCGCGGCCGAGGAGGGTGCGCGCGACGGAGTCGACGTTGACCGCGCGGATCTGCGCGACCTGACCGCGCGAGACCGGCTGCTTGTAGGCGATCACGGCGAGCGTCTCGAGCGCCGCCTGCGAGAGCCGCGTCGGGTTCTGCGTCAGGACGAAGTCCTTGACCACCGGGTCGTACTCGCGGCGCACGTAGATCCGCCAGCCGGCACCGACCTCGCGCAGCTCGAAGCCCCGGCGGATCGCTCCGTCGGCGCCGTCGTAGTCGGCGACCAGGCGCTCGATCGACTGGCGGACCACGGCGATCGGCCTCGACAGCGCGGTCGCGAGGGAGGCGAGCGGCTGCGGCTCGTCCGCGACCATCAGGATCGCCTCGACCGCCCGGTCGATCTCGAAAGCGACGGTCCCGGGGCCGGCGTCAGGAGTCATAGTCGGCTCCGAGCGCGGCGAGGCTCGCATCGCTCCACTGCTCGGCGACCCAGCGCAGCGCGAGCTCGCCGAGCGGCTCCGGCTGGTCGAAGGAGATCGCGGCGTGCCGGTAGAGCTCGAGCACGGCCAGGAAGCGCGCGACGATCACGCCCTTCTCGTCGGCGTCCGCGATCAGCTCGCCGAAGGTGGCCCTCCCGCGGGCGCGCAGCATCGCCACGACGTGGGCGGCCTGCTCCCGGATGCTGATCTGCGGGGCGTGCAGGTGGTCCAGGCCCACCGTCGGCAGCTCGCGCGGAGCGAGGGCGACGGTCGCGAGGGCGGCGAAGTCGGCGGGCGACAGGGTCCAGACGAGCTCCGGCTTCGCGGACCGGTACTCCTCCTCCAGAGGCACGTCGCGCACATGACGGGCGGTCTCGATCGCGATCCGCTCGGCGAACCACGACGACACCTGCTTGAAGGCCCGGTACTGCAGGAGCCGGGCGAAGAGCAGGTCTCGCGCCTCCAGCAGCGCCGCGTCCTCCGCGTCCACGAGCTCGCCCTGGGGCAGGAGTCCGGCGATCTTCAGGTCGAGGAGCGTCGCGGCGACGACGAGGAACTCCGACGCGCGGTCCAGCCCCTCGAGCGAGTCGATCCCGTGCAGGTACGAGAGGAACTCGTCCGTCACGGCGCTCAGCGCGATCTCGGTGATGTCGACCTGCTGCTTCGCGATGAGGCTCAGCAGGAGGTCGAACGGACCCTCGAAGTTGGTCAGCGCGAGGTGGAACCCGGTGGGAGCGGTGCGCTCCTCGAGGAGGACCTCAGGCGACCGCGCCACGCGAGATCAGCTCCCTGGCGAGCTTGCGGTACGCCTTCGCGGCGTTGTGCTCGGGCGCGAACTGGGTGATCGGGACGCCGGACACGCTGGCGTCCGGGAACTTCACCGTGCGGCCGATCACCGTCTCGAGCACGCTGTCGCCGAAGGCGTCGACCACCCGGTCGAGCACCTCCCGCGAGTGCAGGGTGCGGGAGTCGTACATCGTGGGCAGGATGCCGTCGAGCTCGATCACCGGGTTGAGCCGGTCGCGGACCTTGTCGATCGTCTCGATCAGCAGGGCGACGCCGCGCAGCGCGAAGAACTCGCACTCGAGCGGGATGAGGACGCCGTGGCTCGCGGTGAGCGCGTTGACCGTGAGCAGGCCCAGCGAGGGCTGGCAGTCGATCAGGATGACGTCGTAGTCCGCGCTCACCTTGCGGAGTACCCGGGCGAGGATCTGCTCGCGCGCGACCTCGTTGACGAGGTGGACCTCGGCGGCGGAGAGGTCGATGTTGGCCGGGATGACGTCCAGGCCCGGCACGCGGGTCCTCCGGATCGCCTCGGCCGGGTCCTTCACGGTGCCGAGGAGCAGGTCGTAGATCGTGATGGCGTCGTAGGTGGTGACCCCGAGGCCGGCCGAGAGGGCGCCCTGCGGGTCGAAGTCGATGGCCAGCACACGGCGGCCGTACTCGGCGAGGGTCGCGCCCAGGTTGATGGTCGTCGTCGTCTTTCCGACGCCGCCCTTCTGGTTGCAGAGGGAGATGATCCGAGCGGGGCCGTGACCGGTGAGCTCCACCGGCAGCGGGAAGTCGCGCAGGGGGCGGCCGGTCGGGCCGAGCGTCGGGGCTTCGAGACCGGTGAGCTCGGCCTTGTCGTCCGTCTTGCGTGTCACCTGCGTCGTCCTCGCTTCCGTGGCGGCGTGCGCTCCCGCGCGGCCTCCGACGAGTGTACCGGCGCCCCGCTCCCCGGCCGCCGCGCCCCGCCGCGCGGGTCCGCGGCTCTAGCGCCGCGCTCGCGGGTGCGCGGACGTGTAGACGTCCCGGAGCGTGTCCGCCGTCACCAGCGTGTAGATCTGCGTCGTCGCCACCGAGGCGTGCCCGAGGAGCTCCTGCACTACGCGGACGTCGGCGCCGCCCGCGAGCAGGTGGGTCGCGAACGAGTGCCGGAAGGTGTGCGGCGAGATCTCCCGGTCCAGCCCGGCCTTCTCGGCGACGGCGCGGATGACCAGCCAGGCGCTCTGCCGCGACAGGCGGCTCCCGCGGACCCCCAGGAAGAGCGCCGGCGTCGCGCGTCCCCTCCGCGAGAGCTCGGGCCGCGCACGCACAAGGTACTCGTCGACCGCCTCGCGGGCGAAGCGGCCGAGCGGCACCATCCGCTGCTTGGACCCCTTGCCCGTCAGCCGCACCACCTCCGCGGCGACCACGTCGTCGACGTTCAGGTCCACCGCCTCCGAGATGCGCGCGCCCGTCGCGTAGAGCAGCTCCAGCAGGGCCCGGTCCCGCAGGTCCGCGAGCTCCTCGCCGCGCGCCGCGTCGAGCAGTGCCGCCATCTGCTCGACCGTGACCGCCTTCGGCAGGGTCATCGGGACCTTCGGCGGCATCACGTCCCGGGCAACGTCGTCCGCGACGACCCCCTCCTCGAGGGCGAAGCGGTGCAGCCCTCGGACGCTCGAGAGGATCCGTGCGCGCGAGCTCGCCGCGAGCGGCCGCTCCGGGCGTGCGGCCAGCCAGGAGGAGAACTCCCCCACGTCGACCCGTCCGAGCTGCGCCAGATCGACGGTCCCGCGCTCCTCGAGCCAGCCGAGGTAGAGCTCCAGGTCGCGCCGGTAGGCCGCGAGCGTGTGCGCCGAGAGCCCGCGCTCCACGCTCGCCTGCCGGAGGTACGCCTCGGCGCAGGCGCGGGGGCTCACCCCCGGGGGTGGCGGACCCGCGGGTGGCGCGTCCACGGCGAGGACGCGTCGCCCAGCCCTTCCCAGTCGCGCGAGCGGAACGCGTGCGCCGCGAGCACCGCGATCGTCAGCGAGGGGTTCTGCACCCGGCGGGCGAGGACCGCCTCGACCGCCTCGTCCAGCGGCACCCACCGCAGCTCCATGTCGGCCTCCTCCGCCTCGCGGTCGAAGGCGGAGCCTGTGGACGAGAGCCCGCGGGCCAGGTAGATCCGGATGACCTCGTCGCTGCCGCCCGGCGAAGTGGCGAACTCCGAGAGCAGGTCCCAGCGCTCGGCCTGCAGGTCCGTCTCCTCGCCCAGCTCCCGCTGAGCGGCGACCAGCGGATCCTCGCCCTCCACGTCGAGCAGGCCGGCCGGGATCTCCCACTCGCGGGTGCGGACCGGGTGCCGGTACTGCTTGATCAGGGCGACGCGGTCCTCGTCGTCGAGGGCCAGCACCGCGACGGCTCCCGTGTGATCGAGGAACTCCCGGCGCAGCTCGCCGCCGCCGTAGCGGAACGTCTCCGCGCGGACGCCCCAGACCATCCCGTCGAAGACGCGCTCACTGGTCAGGACCTCCGGCTCGACGAGCTCGTCCGACAGCGGCTCACTCATCGGCGCCCGCCTCCGATGCCGGGAAGAGGCGCGAGGCCTCCTGGCGCTCGAGGGCGGCGGTCACGAGGCCGCGGAAGAGCGGGTGCGCGGCGTTCGGGCGCGAGCGGAGCTCCGGGTGCGCCTGCGTGCCCACGTAGTAGGGGTGCTTCTCGCGGGGCAGCTCGACGTACTCCACGAGGTGGCCGTCGGGCGAGAGGCCCGAGAACCAGAGCCCCGCCTCGGCGATCCGGTCGCGGTAGCGGTTGTTGACCTCGTAGCGGTGACGGTGGCGCTCGGCAGCCTCAGGTGCGCCGTACACCTCGGCGACGATCGAGCCCTCGGCGAGCTCGGCCGTGTAGAGGCCGAGGCGCATCGTGCCGCCCATGTCCCCGGACGCGAGGATCTCGACCTGCTCGGCCATCGTCGCGATGACGGGGAACTCCGTCTCCGGATCGAACTCCGACGACGAGGCCCCCTCGAGGCCGGCCTCGTTGCGGGCGTACTCGATGACCATGCACTGCAGGCCGAGGCAGAGCCCGAGCGTCGGGATCCCGTTCTCCCGCGCGAAGCGCAGCGCGCCGAGCTTGCCCTCGATACCGCGGATGCCGAAGCCGCCGGGCACGCAGATGCCGTCGAGCTCGGAGAGCGCCTTTGCCGCAGCCTCGGGGTCCTCGAGCCCGTCGGAGGCGATCCAGCGGATGGCGACCTTCGTCTGCTGCGCGAAGCCGCCGGCTCGCAGGGCCTCCGTCACGGAGAGGTAGGCGTCGGGCAGGTCGATGTACTTCCCGACCAGGCCGATGGTGACCTCGTGCTTGGGCTCGTGCACGGCCTCGAGCAGTCGCGACCAGCCGTCCCAGACGACCTCGCCGGCCGGGAGGCCCAGCTGGTCGATGATGTAGGCGTCGAGGCCCTGCTCGTTGAGCATCTGCGGGATCTCGTAGATCGACGCGACGTCCTTGGCGTTGACCACGGCCTGCTCGTCGACGTCGCACATCAGCGCGATCTTGCGCTTGTTCGACTCCGAGACGGGCCGGTCGCTCCGCAGCACCAGCGCGTCCGGCTGGATGCCGATCGAGCGCAGCGCCGCGACGGAGTGCTGGGTGGGCTTGGTCTTCTGCTCGCCGGAGGCGCCCATGAAGGGCACCAGCGAGACGTGCACGAAGAAGACGTTGCGGCGGCCGAGCTCGTGGCGGACCTGGCGGGCCGACTCGATGAACGGCTGGCTCTCGATGTCGCCGACGGTGCCGCCGATCTCGGTGATGATGACGTCCGGCTGCGGGTCGTCCTCCGACTGGAGGCGCATGCGCCGCTTGATCTCGTCCGTGATGTGCGGGATGACCTGGACCGTGTCGCCGAGGTACTCGCCGGCGCGCTCGCGCGCGATGACCCGCGAGTAGATCTGGCCGGTCGTGACGTTCGCGGCCTGGTTCAGGTTGATGTCGAGGAAGCGCTCGTAGTGGCCGATGTCGAGATCGGTCTCGGCGCCGTCGTCGGTCACGAAGACCTCGCCGTGCTGGAACGGGTTCATCGTCCCCGGGTCCACGTTGAGGTACGGGTCGAGCTTCTGCATGACGACGCGCAGCCCGCGCGCGGTCAGCAGGTTGCCCAGGCTCGCGGCCGTGAGTCCCTTGCCGAGCGAGGAGACGACACCGCCGGTGACGAAGATGTGCTTCGTGATCTTCGAGGGGGCGTCCTGCCCGGCCGTCGAAGCGTTCCGGGTCGAGGACCCGGAGGAGCCCTCGGGATCCGAGGGAGAAGAAGAGGAAAGGCCCGCGTTCGTAAAGTCCACCACGGGGTTCCACCGTAACAGCAGAACGGCGGCGGCGGACCGCCCGGGACGGATCGATGTCGTCCCGGGCCGCTCGCGATCAGCCCCGCCGACTCGATTCGAGGAGCTCCCGCGCATGAGCGAGAGCGTTGGCGGAGTCGGTGAGCCCCGAGAGCAGGCGCGCCATCTCGGACACCCGCTCCTCGGAGTCGAGCTGCGTCACGGCGCTCGAGGTCACCGCGCCGTCCGAGCCCTTCTCGACGCGGAGGTGGTTCGTGGCGAATGCGGCGACCTGCGCGAGGTGGGTCACCACGATGACCTGCGACGTCTCGGCGAGCCGCGCGAGCCGTCGGCCGATCTCGATCGCCGCCGCTCCGCCGACCCCTGCGTCGACCTCGTCGAAGACGAACGTCGGCACGGGGTCGTTGGCGGCGACCACGACCTCGATCGCGAGCATCACCCGCGAGAGCTCGCCTCCCGAGGCTCCGCGGGCGAGGGGCCGGGGTGCGGCCCCGGTGTGCGGCTGGAGCAGCATCTCGACGGAGTCGCGCCCGTGGACGCTCGGCTCCCCCGCGGCCGTCACCTTCACGTGCAGGCGCGCATCCGCCATGGCCAGCGCGGTGAGCTCGTCGCTGACCCGCTCCCCCAGCTCGGCGGCCGCCGCGGTCCGCAGCTCGGTCAGCCGGGTCGCGAGGCGGTCGACGAGGTCCGCGTCGGCCGCGGTGTCGGCCTCGAGAGCCGCGATCCTCTCGTCGTCGCCGTCGAGCTCGAGCAGGCGGAGTCCGGAGGAGTCCACCAGGTCGAGCACGTCGTCCAGGGTCGGTCCGTAGGTGCGGGCGAGCAGGGACAGCTCCGCCCGCCGGTTCTCGATCAGCTCCAGGTCGTGCGCGCCGTCGAGGTCGAGCTCCGCCAGGTAGGAGGAGAGCCCGCCGGCGGCGTCGACGAGGAGCACCGCCGCCTCGCCGAGCGTCTGGACCGTCGGCTGCAGGGCGGCGTCGTGCTCGGCCGCCCGCTCCAGCACGCGCCGCGCCGTCTCGAGGAGCCCGAGCGCGTCCCGCCCGTCCAGCTCCTCGGACGAGATCGCCTCGCGGGCCTCGCCGGCGGCGAGCCGGAGCTGCTCGATGCTCCCGAGCCGGGCGGACTGCGCCGCGAGCTCGACGTCCTCCCCGCGCTGGGGGGCGACCACCTCGATCTCGGCGAGGGCGGAGCGGAGCCGTTCGGCTTCGCGGGCGCGCGTCTCCCGGGCCTCGGTGAGCGAGTCGAGCTCCTCCCGGTTGGCCCGCCAACGCTCGAAGGCGCTCGCGTAGTCGCGGAGGGCGTCGGCGAGACCGGGTCCGCCGAACCGGTCGAGCGCCTCGCGCTGCGCCGCGGCGGAGCGGAGGCGGATCTGGTCCGACTGCCCGTGCACGACGACCAGCTGATCGGCGAGCTCGCTTAGCACGCTGACCGGTGCGCTCCGGCCGCCGACGACGGCTCGCCCGCGTCCCTCCGCCGAGACGGACCGCGCGAGGAGCAGCTCCGGGCCGTCGAGATCGCCGCCGGCGTCGTGGACGCGCTCGGCGACCGGGCCCTCCTCGGGGACCAGCCAGCGCCCCGACACCCAGGCCTGCTTCGCTCCCGAGCGCACCGCGGACGCGTCCGAGCGCACGCCCAGCACGAGGCCGAGCGCCGTGACCACCATCGTCTTGCCGGCGCCGGTCTCGCCGGTGACCGCGGTGAAGCCCGGTCCGAGCGGGAGCGTCGCCTCGGCGATCACTCCGAGGTCGCGGATCTGCAGCTCTTCGAGCATCGGGCCTTACTCCGTCTCCGCCGACCCCCGCCATCCGCGGATGGGGAGACCGAACTTGTGCACGAGTCGATCGGTGAAGGGGGCGTCGTGCAGGCGTGCGAAGCGCACGGGCACGGGCGAGCGCCGGTAGACGACGCGCGCTCCCGGCGGCAGCTCGTAGGCGCGCCGGCCGTCGGCCCAGAGGACGCCGACGCCGTCGGTCCTCTCCTTGACCTCGACGGCGAGGCTCGACGACGGGCCCACGACGAGGGGCCGCGCGAAGAGGGCATGGGCACTGAGCGGAACGAGGAGCATCGCCTCGACGGTCGGCCACACGACGGGGCCGCCCCCGGAGAAGGCGTAAGCGGTGGAACCGGTCGGAGTGGACACGACGATGCCGTCGCAGCCGAAGCTCGACAGCGGACGTCCGTCGACGCCCACCATGACCTCGAGCATCCGCTCGCGGCTGCCCTTCTCGACGGTCGCCTCGTTGAGCGCCCAGGTCTCGTAGACGACGGCCTCGTCGATCTTGACGCGCACCTGCAGGGTCATCCGCTCCTCGACCGCGTAGTCGCCGTCGAGCGCACGGGCGACGGCGTCGTCGAGATCGTCCCGCTCGCTCTCCGCGAGGAACCCGACGTGGCCGAGGTTCACGCCGAGCAGAGGGGCCGTCCCGGACCGGACGATCTCCGCTGCGCGGAGGATGGTCCCGTCCCCGCCGAGCACGAACACGAGCTCGATGGACTCGAGCGGGACGTCGGACCCGAGCACGGCGACGTCGCTCAGACCCGGAGCGACCGCGACGATGTCGCCCTTGTCGTCGGCGCAGAGGACGGGGTGGGCGCCGGAGTTCCGGAGGCGCTCGACGACGAGGACCGCCGCATCGAGGGAGTCCGTCCGTCCGGTGTGGGCGACGACGAGGATGTTGCGCTCGTCACGAGGGGACTGCATCGAGGGTGTGTCCTTCTGGTCGGTCGACAGCGGCGGACACGATCGCGTCATCCGGTGGTGAGCGCGGTGACCGCGTCCCTCCATTCTGTCGGAATCGTTCCGCGGTCGCGGTGGAGGTGCGCCAGATACTCGCGATTCCCAGCGCCCCCCGGGAGTGGCGACTCGGCCAGCCCGACGACGCCGAGCCCCAGGTCCCACGCCGACCACAGGACGTCCGAGAGGGCCTCGCGACGCAGCTCCGGATCCCGGACGATCCCCTCCCGCACTCCCAAGCGGCCGACCTCGAACTGCGGCTTCACCAGCACCACGAAGTCGGCGAGCGGATCCACGGAGGCGGCGACGGGAGGCAGAACCATCCGCAGGGAGATGAAGGACACGTCGGACACGACCAGGTCCGGGACGATCTCGGTCCTGGCGGCTTCGGCGAGCCGGGCGGCGGTGAGATCCCGCGCATTGAACCCCTCCACCACGTGGACGCGATCGTCGGACCGGATCCGGGGAGCGAGCTGCGCGTGCCCGACGTCGAGGGCGATCACCGAGGCGGCGCCGCGCTCGAGCAGGACCTGCGAGAACCCGCCCGTCGACGCCCCGACGTCGAGAGCGTTCCGGCCGGCGACTCGCACCGTCGCGAAGGTGTCGAGGGCGGCGAGCAGCTTGTGGGCGGCCCGGCTGACGTAGTGGTCGAGGCCGGCGACCGCGACGTCCTGATCGTCGCGGACGCGGATCGAGGGCTTCAGTGCAGGGACGCCGTCCACCGTCACCAGACCGTCGGCGATCATCCGAGCGGCATGGGTGCGGGACCGGGCGACGCCCCGTTCGGCGAGAGCCGAGTCGAGTCGCGAGTCTTCGGTCATCGGTCGCGGTCGGCGTTCTCGAGTCGGATGCGCAGCTGCTCCTGCAGCTGGACGTATCCGGCTGCCCTCTCGTTGAGCGGAGTCTGCTCGATCCGGAGGAGCTCGTCTGACAGGACGTGTTCCTCCACGGCGTCGAAGCCGTTCTGGAGCGGCCTCGATTCCGGAGAGGGCGTCGGGTCGTGCTGAGTCATCGCTGCTCCTCGTTCCGGAGTCGGGCGACGACGGTCATCGTCGCTCCGGCCGGCCCTGTTCCTCCTCGAACAGAGACCGACCGGTTAAACAGCGATGGCCACCCATTTCTGGGTGGCCATCGTGAATGGTGTCCGGCGGTGTCCTACTCTCCCACAGGGTCCCCCCTGCAGTACCATCGGCGCTGAGAGTCTTAGCTTCCGGGTTCGGAATGTGACCGGGCGTTTCCCTCTCGCTATGGCCGCCGTAACCCTGGCGACACACGCACCCGAGGGCACATGGTCAAATCTGGGTTACACGCCGTGCGTGTATTCAATTGTTCCGCTCCTCCCGAAGGAGGATGCGGGGTGCCCGTCTTCTGGGAACCACAAAGTGGACGCAAGCAATCTCTGGCCACTCCTACCAGCCTTTACAACGGTATGAGTGTAGTGATTATCAAGTTATCGGCTTATTAGTACCGGTCAGCTCCGACAGTCTTTAGTCCTGTCTTCC